>NZ_JBSSEW010000014.1:0-206262 GCF_054062095.1 Pseudomonas sp. TE6288 | reverse complement strand
GCCCCGCTCGGGCCCCCTTTCTTGGGGGGGGGGGTTGTTTTAACCCGGGGGGGGGGCCCCCCGGGGGGGGGGGGCCCCCCGGGGGGGGGGGGGGGGGGGCCCCCCCCCCGCTCCCACGATCCCCCTCGATGGTGCAGAATGGCCGCACTTTCAATCTGCCAGGAGGGTAGCCCATGGAGGCTCTCGACGCATTGCTCAACCGTGTTTCCGTGCCACGCCTGACTGACCCGGCGCCCAATGCCGCCCAGCGCGAGGCGCTGTTCCAGGCCGCATTGCGTGCGCCAGATCATGGCCAACTGCGACCCTGGCGTTTCCTGACCATCGAAGGCCAGGGCCGGGAAAAGCTCGGCGAGCTGTTCGCCGAAGCCGTGCAAGCCAAGGGTGAAGCCACCCAGGCGGCGCTGGACAAGGCCCGGGCGATGCCGCTGCGCGCGCCGTTGCTGATCGTGGTGATCGCCCGGCTGCAGGACCACTTCAAGGTGCCTAAGATCGAGCAGCGCCTGGCCGCCGGCTGCGCCGCCCATGGCATCCTGATCGCCGCCCATGCCCAGGGTATCGGCGCGGTATGGCGCACCGGCGACATGGCCTTCGACGCCCATGTGCACAAGGGGCTGGGGCTTGCCGAGAACGAAGAGCTGATCGGTTACCTGTATGTCGGCACGCCAATGGCCGAGCCACGCACCGCGCCGATCCTGGAAACTGCCGAGTACGTCAGCGCCTGGGGCGAGTGATTGAGTGGGGCCGCTTTGCGGCCCCAGGATCTGTCAGCCAGCGCTGACCTCACGCGGCAGCTCCAGCGTAGCCACGAACCCACCCTGCGGGTGGTTCGCAAGCTTCAGGCTGCCACCATGGCGCTCCGCCGCCTTGCGTGCAATCGCCAGCCCCAGCCCATGTCCCGGCGCCTCTTGCCCCGGTGCCCGGAAGAATGGCTCCCCCAACTGCTCCAGATGTTCCGTCGCCACCCCCGGGCCGTGGTCGCGCACGCTTAACACGATGCGGTCCTGTTCGCGGCTGGCGCGCAGCTCGATTGGCTGTCCGGCCGGATTGAAGCGCAGCGCATTGCGCAGCAGGTTGTCCACCGCCCGTTCGATCAGCGTCGGCCAGCCATGCAGGGTCAGGCCCGGCTGCATCTCCAGGCGTACCTCCTGGTCTGGCGCTGACAGCTGGGCGTCCTTGCGCACGCCGCCCAGCAAGGCATTGAGGTCCACCGGCTCTGCATGCGCCTGCTCGGCATCGACTCGGGCCAGCACGAGGATTTCGCTGATCAGGGCTTCCAGGCGGTCGCATTCGCGGGTCAGGCGTGGCCACAAGGCCTGCCGCTGTTCGGGTTCGGCGCGCTCGGCCAGCGCCAGGGCGATGCGCAGCCGCGCCAGTGGCGAACGCAGTTCGTGGGACACATCGCGCAGCAGCTGGCGCTGGCTGCCGATCAGGCTCTGCAGGCGGGCGCCCATCTTGTTGAAGTCGTTGGCCAGCACGCCGAACTCGTCGCGGCGCACGGCCAGCCGCGCCAGGCTGTTCTGCTGGTAGCTGGTCTGCCCCAGGTCGTGCACGGCGCCGCGCAGGCGGCTGAGCGGGCGGGTAATCGACAGGGTTACCAGCAGGCTGAACAGGGTCAGCACCACCAAGGCTATGCCCAAGGCGCTGAGCGGCCAGATCAGGCTTTCGCGGTGCCAGGCGGCCAGCTCCGGGTGGGGGATACGGTAGATCAGCAGGTAGGTCTCACCGCTGCCGGGGCTGGTGTATTCCTCGGTCAGGCGGCGCCACGGCAGACGACGTTCGTCGTTGTGCTGGCGTGCCTCGAAGGCGGCGGCGCGGCGCGGGAAGGTGCCGGGGACCACGGCATCGCCGCTGTCGTCGAGCACCTGCACGTCGATCTTGTAGCGCTGCTTGCGCCGTTCCAGGAAGCGTTGCGACGACTCCAGGCCTTCCTGTTCGTAGTGCTGGGCCCAGTGGCTGGCCAGGTTGTTCAGGCCCGGGTGGCGACTGAGGATCCAGGTGTCCTGGTTGAGCATGTGCCCGAGCAGGATCGACAGCCCGGCGACCAGGGCGATGGCCAGCCAGAAGCTGGCCAGGATGCGCCAGAACAGTGAACGCAAGACAAGCACCTCCAGGAAATGGCGAAAGCCCGGCCCGCTGGGAAGCGGGCCGGGCATCGGGCTGACAGCTTACTGGGCCTTGCCGGTTTTTTCAGCCTTCCAGGCCTGGAACTCCTGCCACTCGGCCTTGCGCGCGGCGCGCTCCTTCTGCAGGTCGTCGAATTTCTTCTGCTGGTCGGGCTTGAGCAAGGCGCGGATCTGGCCTTCGGTCTTGTCGTGGCTGGCCTTGAGCTCGTCCTTCAGGGCTTTCTGCTCGGCCGCCGGCAGCTTGGCTATGTAGCGTTCGTTGATGTCGCGGCGCTGCTTCATCTGCTCGCCCATCAGCTTGCCGATCTGCTGGCGCTGGTCGCGGCTCAGGTCCAGCTGGGCGAAAGGCGCGTCACCGCGATGATGCGGGCCATCGTGGCGCGGGCCGCCTTCGGGCATGGCCATGGCCACGGTCGGCAGGGCGGCGGCGAACATCAGGGCGATAAGGGTCTTGCGCATGGTGTCTCTCCTTTCAGGGGCCGGTGGTTACCGGATGAGCCCAGTCTAGGGAGATCAAGGTCAAGGGCGGTCAGGCGAGGGTAAAGGCTGGGTAAAGATGGCAGGGCCGCGAAGCGGCCCCGGTTTTCCTACAGACTGTAGTAATAGCCGCGGCTGCGCAGGGCGACGATGCGCGGGCGGCCATCCGGGTGCGGCCCGATCTTCTTGCGCAGGTTGCTGACATGCATGTCCAGGCTGCGGTCATAAAGCGTGAGCTTGCGGCCCAGGCCGATCTGCGCCAGTTCCTGCTTGTCCAGCGGCTCGCCGGGTTGGCGCAGCAAGGCTTCGAGGATGCGGCTTTCCGACAGCGTGAGGGTCATCTCGCGCTGGTCGATGCTGACCACGCCGCGTACCGGGCTGAAGATCAGGTCGCCGATCTCCACCTGGCTGCTGGGCGCGCTGGGGTGGCTGCGGCGCAACACTGCGCGCAGGCGGGCGGTGAGCTCGCGGGGGTCGCAGGGCTTGGCCAGGTAGTCGTCGGCGCCCAGCTCCAGGCCAAGGATGCGGTCCAGCGGCTCGCCGCGGGCCGAAAGCATCAGCACCGGCAGGTCGGTGTGTTCGCTGCGCAGCTGTTTGAGCAGTTCCAGGCCGCTGCCATCGGGCAGCATGACATCCAGCACCACCGCCGCCGGGGCGTGGGTGGCCAAGGCCTGGCGCGCACTCTGGCCATCGTGGCAGGCGCGCACCGCAAACCCTTCCTGGGTCAGCCAGCTGCCGAGCAGCTCGCACAGTTCCTGGTCATCATCAATCAGTAACAGCTCGCTCATTTCTCACTCAATTCAACCATTGCCGGCGTCTTCTGTGTCCGCCGCTGGCTAAGATACCGCAGACTGCGGACAACAGTGCAACGGCCGAGCCGATCAGGAACCATTGCTGCTGGTCGGTCAGCGGGCTTTGCGGGGCGCTGGCGCCTGCCTGCAGTTCCTTGATCGTCAGCTTCAGTCGCTGGTTGTCCTGGCGCAGGCGGGCGAGCTGGGCGCTTTCACGCTCGCTGTCCTGGTTCTGCAGTTGCTGGGTCAGCGCCGTGCGCTGTTTCTCGCTCTCTTCCAGGCGCTGCTGCAAGTCGGTGATCCGCGCCCCGGCTTCCAGTGACAGCGGCTGTTCGGCCGCGGCGAAAGGGGACAGCAGCAACAGGCAAAGCAGCAGGGACATCGGACCTTGACGCATTGGAACTCCTGATTCGTATCGATTCAGGAGGTTGTCGGCCAGTCGTCGGATTTTATGAATAGTGCCGCGCGGGGTGTAGCTGGGAGCGGCTTCGTGGGCGCGGGCTTGCCCCTGCGAAGCCCGTCCCGGTAAAGCCTGTTACGGCAGGACTTGCTTGAACGGCTTGACCACGACCTTGGCGTACACGCCCGCGGCGATGTACGGATCGGCGTCGGCCCAGGCCTGGGCGGCGGCCAGCGAGTCGAACTCGGCGACGATCAGGCTGCCGCTGAAGCCGGCGGCGCCCGGGTCGTTGCTGTCGATGGCCGGGTGCGGGCCGGCGAGCACCACACGGCCTTCGGCCTTGAGCTGCTGCAGGCGCTCGATATGCGCGGGGCGGGCGGCCAGGCGGTTTTCCAGGGAGTTTTCGACGTCGCTGGCGATAATGGCGTAGAGCATGTCAGTCCTTGGGTTTGGAGGTGGAGGGATCGGCATCGTGCAGGTGGCGCGACAGGTAGACACCCTGGGCCACCAGGAACAGCACGGTCATGCCCAGGCTGCCGAATACCTTGAAGTCGACCCAGATGTCCTGGAAGGTGAAGGCGACGAACAGGTTGGCGGCGCCGCATACGAGGAAGAAGGCGATCCACGCCACGTTCAGGCGGTTCCACACTGTTTCTGGAAGTGTCAGGGCATGGCCCATGATGCGTTTGATCAGCACCCGGTCACCGATGAAGTGGCTGCCGGCGAACGCCAGGGCGAACAGCCAGTTGACCACGGGCGCCTTCCACTTTAGGAAGGTCTCGCTGTGGAAGGCCAGGGTCAGGCCACCGAACACCAGGCAGGCGACCAGGGTCAGCAACTGCCCCTTCTCCAGCTTGCCGTGGCGCAGGAACAGCGCGCCGTAGACCACCACGGAGCTGACGATCAGCATGGCGGTGGCGCTGTAGATCCCGCCGAACTCGAAGCCGTGGCCGGCGAATTCGACCGGGCGCGGGTCAAGCTTGTAGACGATGAAGAACAGCAGCAGCGGGATGAAATCGATGAATTGTTTCACAGTGGCAGCCAGAAGCGGGATGTGACGGCATAATAACAAACATCGATTCCTGCGAAAGCGCTCCTCCATGAATGTTGATCTGCACTGTCACAGCACGGCCTCCGACGGCGCCCTGTCGCCCACGGCACTGGTCGCCCGGGCCCATGAGCACGGGGTGCGCACGCTCTCGCTCACCGACCATGACACCCTTGAAGGCCTGCCGGAGGCGCGCCAGGCCTGCCTGGACAACGGCATGCAGTGGGTCAGCGGCGTGGAACTGTCGTGCACCTGGGGCGGCGCCACCATTCATGTGCTGGGTTACGACTTCCCCCTCGACGCACCGCCGTTGCTCGATGCCATCGCCAACCTGCACCGTGGTCGTTGGCTGCGCGCCGAGGAAATCGACCGCAAGCTGGCGGCCAAGGGCATGCCCGGCGCGCTGGACGGCGCGCGGGCGGTGCAGCAGGAACTGGGCGACAGCGGCAACGCCCCGGCGCGCCCGCATTTCGCTGAGTTCATGGTCCGCGCCGGCTTCGTCAAGGACCGCGGCGAGGCGTTCCGCAAGTGGCTGGGCGCCGGCAAGCTGGGTGACGTCAAGTTGCACTGGCCGACGCTTGCGGAAACTGTTGCGACGCTGCGTGAGTCGAATGCGTGGGTGAGCCTGGCCCATCCCATGCACTACGAACTGACCCGCAGCAAGCGCAGACGGCTGATTGCCGACTATATTCAGGCTGGAGGGCAGGCACTGGAAGTGGTCAACGGGATGATGCCGCCCGAGCAGGTGGGGACGATGTCGATCCTCACCCGTGAGTTCGGCCTGCTGGCAAGCGCCGGCAGCGACTTCCACGGCCCTGGCACCTGGGGCGAGATCGGTGCCTACCGGCCATTGCCTGAGGACCTGCCACCCCTGTGGCGCCGATTCCGACATGAACAACCTATGGCGGTATGAACAGGACGACTACGTGAGCCAATTTTTCCAGATTCATCCGGAGAACCCGCAGCCGCGCCTGATCAAGCAGGCCGTCGAGATCATCCGCAAGGGTGGGGTGGTGGTCTACCCGACCGACTCGGCCTATGCGCTGGGATGCCAGATTGGCAACAAGGCCGCGATCGAGCGGGTGCGCAAGTTGCGTGGTCTGGACAAGACCCACAACTTCACCCTGATGTGCTGCGACATGTCGCAGTTGGGGCTTTACGCCAAGGTCGATACGGGTACGTTTCGCCTGCTCAAGGCCCACGTGCCCGGGCCCTATACCTTCATCCTCAACGGCACCCGCGAGGTACCGCGCCTGCTGCTGCACGAGAAACGCCGGACCATCGGCCTGCGCGTGCCCAGGCATGAAATAACCTTGGCCTTGCTCGCAGAGCTTGGCGAGCCTTTGATGAGCGTCAGCCTGATCCTGCCCGGCGACGACGAGCCGATGGTCGATCCCTACGAGATCCGCGAGCGACTGGAGCATCACGTCGACTTGGTGATAGACGGCGGTTTCGGCGACCTCAAGGCCTCTACCATCATCGACTTGTCCGGCGACGAGCCGGAGCTGATTCGCGAAGGGTGCGGGGATCCGACGCCGTTCCTGGTCAACGCGTGAGCCAGGTGCAGGCACCTGAGGCGCCGGCCACGGAGGCGCAGACGCCGTTCCAGCTGCAACTTGCCCTGGTCTATGGCGAAGCCCTGACCGAGATGCCGGTCGACCTGTACATCCCGCCGGACGCCCTGGAAGTCTTCCTCGAAGCCTTCGAAGGCCCGCTGGATCTGTTGCTGTACCTGATCCGCAAGCAGAACGTGGACATTCTCGACATCCCCGTGGCGGAGATCACCCGCCAGTACATGAGCTATGTCGAGCTGATGAAGAGCGTGCGCCTGGAGCTGGCGGCCGAGTACCTGGTGATGGCCGCCATGCTTGCCGAGATCAAGTCGCGCATGCTGCTGCCGCGTTCCGGCGAGGTCGAGGAGGAGGAGGGCGACCCGCGCGCCGAACTGATTCGCCGGCTGCAGGAGTACGAGCGGTTCAAGGCCGCCGCCGAAGGTATCGACGAGTTGCCCAGAGTCGGGCGCGAAATCGTCGTGCCGCGCCTGGAGGCTCCGCAGGCCAAGGTGCGCAAGTTGTTGCCGGAGGTGGCGCTGGAAGAGATCCTGTTGTCCATGGCCGAGGTCATGCGCCGCAACGACCTGTTCGAGAGCCACCAGATCACCCGCGAGGTGCTGTCGACCCGCGAACGCATGAGCGAAGTGCTCGAGCGCCTCAAGGGCGGTGCCTTCGTGCCCTTCGTCGAGCTGTTCACCCGCGAGGAGGGCAAGCTCGGCGTGGTGGTGACCTTCATGGCGATTCTCGAGCTGGTGAAGGAATCCTTGATCGAACTGGTGCAGAATGAGCCCTTCGCCCCGATCCATGTCCGTGCCCGGGCAGAATGACCTGACAACTACCGATGAACCTGAACGAACCCCGTGAACTGGCGTCGCTGATCGAGGCCTTCCTGCTCGCCTCGGGCAAGCCGCAATCCCTCGAACGCCTGTACGAGCTGTTCGAGGAGGCCGAGCGCCCGACCCCCGCCGTTTTCAAGAAGGCCCTGGAGGTGCTGGGCAAGTCCTGCAGCGGCCGTGCCTTCGAACTCAAGGAAGTAGCGACCGGCTATCGCCTGCAGATCCGCGAGGACTACGCACCCTGGGTCGGCCGCCTCTGGGAGGAGCGGCCGCAGCGCTATTCCCGCGCACTGCTGGAAACCATGGCGCTGATCGCCTACCGCCAGCCCATCACCCGTGGCGAGATCGAGGACGTGCGGGGCGTGGCGGTCAACAGCAACATCATCAAGACACTCATGGAGCGCGAGTGGATTCGCATCGTCGGCTATCGCGAGGTACCCGGGCGACCGGCGATGTTCGCCACCACCAAGGCATTCCTCGATCATTTCAACCTCAAGAGCCTCGATGAGCTGCCGGCGTTGGCCGAGTTGCGCGAGCTGGAGGTGGAGCCCGCGGTCGATCCGGACGAGGCGCCGGTGCCCGCTCACCTGCAAGCCCTGGCCGATGCCAGCCTGGGCGAGGAGGGCGAGGAAATCGAGCCGAAGGAGGAAACCAGCTTCCGCTCGCTGCTGGTGGAGCTGGATGCGATGGAAGAAGGGCTCAAGATCGATTTCGATGATTTGCGCGATGAGGCTTCCATCGAGCCCGAGGACGAACCAAAGGCCTGACAGCCCGACTCTGTGGACGCCGGCTTGCCCGGCGATGAGGCCGGCACCGTCAATATGTGCCTTTGGGCAGAATCTGCTGGGCGATCGGCAAAAACCTTCTACCCTCCAGTGCGTTCCCTTGCTGAACCGCGTATGATGCGCGCCCGCTTTCACTACTACACCGGGAGGTGCCCAGATGAGTGACAAAGACCTGCAAGACCAACAACCCACCCCGCCGTCTGGCGAAAAACTGCAGAAAGTGCTGGCGCGCATCGGCGTCGGCTCGCGCCGTGACGTCGAGGCCTGGATCGGCCAGGGTCGTATCAAGGTCAATGGCGTCGAGGCCACCCTGGGCCTGCGCGTCGACCTGCACGACGCCATCACCGTCGACGGCAAGCTGATCAAGCGCGTCGAGGCCGCCGAGGCGACCCGCCGCGTGATCATGTACAACAAGCCCGACGGCGAGATCTGCACCCGTGACGACCCGGAAGGCCGCCCGACCGTGTTCGACCGCCTGCCGCGGCCGAAAGAGGGCCGCTGGATCAACATCGGTCGCCTGGACATCAACACCACCGGCCTGCTGCTGTTCACCACCGACGGTGAGCTGGCCAACCGCCTGATGCACCCGTCCTATGAAATGGACCGCGAGTACGCAGTGCGTGTGCGCGGCGAAGTCGACGACGACATGGTCGACCGGCTCAAGGCCGGTGTGGTGCTCGAAGATGGCCCGGCCAAGTTCACCGATATCCAGAAGGCGCCAGGTGGCGAAGGCTTCAACCACTGGTATCACTGCGTGGTGATGGAAGGCCGCAACCGTGAGGTGCGTCGCCTGTGGGAGTCCCAGGGCGTGGTCGTCAGCCGCCTGAAGCGCGTGCGTTTCGGTCCGGTGTTCCTGAACTCCGACCTGCCGATGGGCCGCTGGCGCGAAATGAGCCAGGGCGAGATCGACATACTCGCCGCGGAAGTCGGCCTGCAGCCGGTGGCACTGCCGGAAATGAAGCTCAAGGCCAAGGACAAGCTCGAGCGCCTGCAGCGCAAGTCGACCCGTCCGCTGGGGCGTGGCGAGCGCGTGCGTACCCTGCGTCCTGCCGCCGAAGGCCAAGCCGAGCGTCCGGCACGTGCGCCGCGTGAAGACGCAGCGCCGCGCAAGGGCAACCGCGGCAGCACGGTGGCCGAGCGTCCGAGCGAGATGCGCAAGCGTCCGTCCCGCCCTGAAGGTGACAAGCCGGCAGGCCGAGGTCGCGGCAAGCCGCGTGGCTGATTCGGTCCGGTAGCGAGAGAGCCAGCCTTCGGGCTGGCTTTTTTGTGCCTGCGGTAAATGGCCCATCGCGGGCCAAGCCCGCTCCCACGAATAGTGTGCGCATCGTGGGAGCGGGCTTGCCCCGCGATGGGGCGCAAAGCGGCCCCAAGTACCTGAATGGACAGAAGATTTCCCGCCCGGTGGCAAATTTTCAAGCCGCCTTGTAAAGAAAACTATACGATTCTGGGCGTTTTCCCCGGCTTACCTGTGCTTTTCCGTTCTTCGTCACAAAATCTTTCCAAAGCCTGCGCGCCAGAGCCTCCCCAGCCCCCTCCACCCCCTTCCCAAACCCCCGCCCAAGCGCTGAGATAGCGCCATTGCCGTGTGCAGAGCCAGGCAGGATCGCCAGGCACTTAAAACAACAAAATGGAGGCGCCATGCACGCCGATCACTCCGCCTTTTCAGGCCTTCACCCCAGGACCGCTGCGTTTTTTCCACAGGAAACGATGCAACGCGTTGACGCCTGCGCGTTTGCAGGGGTATACAATGCGCCGCGTTTTACCTGTGACTCCCTTGCGTACCGCGCACGCTTGCTGACACCCGGTTGATCCGCCCCTGGCCAGCAAGGCCACGAGCGACCTCCCGTCACAAGTATCCAAGGTAACCACCTTGCCCATTCCGCTGCGCCACGAGTGCGGTGGGTCCGATTCCGTCACAGATAAAAACAAGCAGGTGACTTCGTTCATGAGTGGACATAACTCACAGTCCGGCGAACTCAAGCGTGGCTTGAAGAACCGCCATATCCAATTGATCGCCCTGGGCGGCGCCATCGGCACCGGGTTGTTCCTGGGCTCGGCCGGCGTGATGAAGTCCGCCGGTCCGTCGATGATCCTCGGCTATGCGATCTGCGGCTTCATCGCCTTCATGATCATGCGCCAGCTCGGCGAGATGATCGTCGAAGAGCCGGTGGCCGGCTCCTTCAGCCATTTCGCGCACAAGTACTGGGGCGGTTTCGCCGGCTTCCTGTCGGGCTGGAACTGCTGGGTGCTGTATATCCTGGTGGGCATGTCGGAACTGTCGGCGGTGGGCAAGTACGTCCACTACTGGTGGCCGGAGATTCCGACCTGGGTAACCGCGGCGGCGTTCTTCCTGCTGATCAATGCGATCAACCTGATGAACGTGAAGTTCTTCGGCGAAGCCGAGTTCTGGTTCGCCATCATCAAGGTGGTGGCCATCGTCAGCATGATCGGCCTGGGTGCCTACCTGCTGACCAGCGGCAGCGGCGGTCCTGAAGCCTCGGTGACCAACCTGTGGGCCCATGGTGGTTTCTTCCCGCACGGTGTCAGCGGGCTGGTGATGGCGCTGGCGTTCATCATGTTCTCCTTTGGTGGCCTGGAGATGCTCGGCTTCACCGCCGCCGAGGCCGACAAGCCGAAGACCGTGATCCCCAAGGCGATCAACCAGGTCATCTATCGCATCCTGATCTTCTATGTCGGCGCCCTGGTGGTGCTGCTGTCGCTGACCCCATGGGACAACCTGGTGGCGAGCATTGACGCCTCCGGCGGCAGCTATGGCAGCAGCCCGTTCGTCCAGGTGTTCTCGTTGCTGGGCAGCGACGTGGCGGCCCACCTGCTGAACTTCGTGGTCCTGACCGCGGCGCTGTCGGTGTACAACAGCGGCACCTACTGCAACGCCCGCATGCTGCTAGGCATGGCTGAGCAAGGTGATGCGCCAGCGGCGCTGGCCAAGGTTGACCGCCGTGGCGTGCCGGTACGTTCGATCCTGGTCTCGGCAGCCGTGACCCTGATTGCGGTGCTGCTCAACTACCTGATGCCGCAGAATGCCCTGGAGCTGCTGATGTCGCTGGTGGTGGCGACCTTGGTGATCAACTGGGCGATGATCAGCTACTCGCACCTGAAGTTCCGCCAGCATCTCGACCGCACCGGTCAGAAGCCGCTGTTCAAAGCGCTGTGGTACCCGTACGGCAACTACCTGGTGCTGGCGTTCGTGGTGCTGATCCTGGGCATCATGCTGCAGATTCCGGGTATCCAGGTGTCGGTGTACGCGATGCCGGTGTGGCTGGTGGTGATGTATGTGGCCTACCAGCTGAAGAGCAAGCGTGGCTCCCAGGCCAATGGCGCTGCTGGCAGCATCGCCAAGTAAGCGCTGAGGCGCACCAACAAAAAACCCGATGCCGAGTAACCGGCATCGGGTTTTTTGTTGCCTGTGCCGGCCTCAGATCTGTTCGAGCAACCAGCCACGAAACGCTCGCAGCGATGGCAGTGCCTCGTTCCTGGGCGGATAGATCAGGTAGTAGCTGCGCTGGCTGGCGAAGGGCTCACCCGGGCTGAACAGCTCGCCACTGGCCAGTTCGTCCGCCACCAGTATGCGCGGCACCAGGCCGATGCCGATCCCGGCGCGCACGGCCTGGATCAGGTGCGAGGTCAGCTCGAAGCTTGGCCCCAGGCGCATGGCGCGGTGGGGCAGGGCATGGTGGGAAAACCACTCGCCCCAGGCATGGGGGTTGTTGGCGACGTTGAGCAGTACTTCCTCGCTGATCCTTTGCGGGTTCCATTGGTCGTCCGCCATGGCTTGCGGCGGCAGGATCACCACCAGTTCCTCGGCATGCAGGCGATGGCAGATCAGCCCGGGCAAGTCATGGCTGGCAACGCCGATGGCCGCGTCGATCTCGCTGGTGTCGAAGTTGATGGCTTCGATACGTGAATGAATGTGCACCAGCATGCCGGGGTGGGCGCTGTAGAAGGCATGCAGGCGCGGCAGCAGCCATTTCGAGCCGAAGGTCGGCAGCGTCGCCAGGCGCAGGGTGCCGACGCCGGACTGATAGGCCAGTGCCTGCAGGGTGGCGCTGCGGATGCGGCCGAGGGCCTCGCTGAGTTCGCGCTGGTAGAGGCGGCCGACGTCAGTCAAATTCACCTGGCGGCCCTCGCGACGGAACAGTGTCAGCCCCAGTTGTTGCTCCAGTGCCTGCACCTGGCGGCTCACCGCGCTCTGGGTCAGCGACAGTTCGGCGGCGGCGCGGGTATAGCTTTCATGCCGCGCGGCGGCCTCGAAGGCCAGCAAGAGCGACATCGAAGGGGTGAGGTGGCGGTAATTCATTCATAAAGCTCATCGATAGCGGCAGGAATATCCGTTTGCCCCTGGCGTGAAACTACAGGAACATTGACGTATTCGAAATCCTCCCATGATCCATTCATGCCGGAGCGACAAGATTTCCGTGAATTAGCCGATATCAAAGAGGCATCCTTCGATGATCGCCCAGCTGCCGCCCCGCGCGCCCGCCGCCCAATACCCCGAATTCCTAGAAGCCCTGAGAAGCAGCGGCTTCCGTGGCCAGATCAGCGCCGACTACGGCACCCGCACCGTGCTGGCCACCGACAACTCGATCTACCAGCGCCTGCCCCAGGCGGCGGTGTTCCCGCTGGACGCCGACGACGTGGCGCGGGTCGCCACGCTGATGGCCGAGCCGCGATTTCGTGACATCAAGCTGACCCCGCGTGGCGGTGGTACCGGCACCAACGGCCAGTCGCTGACCGACGGCATCGTCGTCGACCTGTCGCGGCATATGAACACCATTCTCGAAATCAACGTCGAGCAGCGCTGGGTGCGGGTGCAGGCGGGCGTGGTCAAGGACCAGCTCAATGCCGCGCTCAAGCCCCACGGGCTGTTCTTCGCGCCAGAACTGTCCACCTCCAACCGCGCCACCGTCGGCGGCATGATCAACACCGACGCCAGTGGCCAGGGCAGCTGCACCTACGGCAAGACCCGCGACCACGTGCTCGAATTGCACAGCGTGCTGCTCGGCGGTGAGCGCCTGCACAGCCTGCCGATCGACGACGCGACGCTGGAACAGGCCTGCGCCGCGCCCGGCCGGGTCGGTGCGGTGTACCGCATGGCCCGCGAGATCCAGGAAACCCAGGGCGAGCTGATCGAGAGCACCTTCCCCAAGCTCAATCGCTGCCTGACCGGCTACGACCTGGCGCACCTGCGCGACGATCAGGGCCGCTTCAACCTCAACAGCGTGCTGTGCGGGGCCGAGGGCTCGCTGGGCTATGTGGTCGAGGCCAAGCTCAATGTGTTGCCGATCCCCAAGTACGCGGTGCTGGTCAACGTGCGCTACACCAGTTTCATGGACGCCCTGCGCGACGCCAATGCGCTGATGGCGCACAAGCCACTGTCGATCGAGACCGTCGACTCCAAGGTGCTGATGCTGGCGATGAAGGACATCGTCTGGCACAGCGTCGCCGAATACTTCCCGGCCGACCCCGAGCGCCCCACCCTAGGCATCAACCTGGTGGAGTTCTGCGGTGACGAACCGGACGAGGTCAATGCCCGGGTCCAGGCCTTCGTCGCGCACCTGCAGGCCGACAAGGGTGTCGAGCGCCTGGGCCACACCCTGGCTGAAGGCGCCGAAGCGGTGACCCGCGTCTATGTGATGCGCAAGCGCTCGGTGGGGCTGCTGGGCAACGTCGAGGGCGAAGTGCGCCCGCAGCCGTTCGTCGAGGACACCGCGGTTCCGCCGGAGCAACTGGCCGATTACATTGCCGACTTCCGTGCATTGCTCGATGGCTATGGCCTGGCCTACGGCATGTTCGGCCATGTCGATGCCGGTGTGCTGCACGTGCGCCCGGCGCTGGACATGAAAGACCCGGCCCAGGCCGCGTTGGTCAAGCCGATATCCGATGCCGTGGCGGCGCTGACCAAGCGCTATGGCGGCCTGCTGTGGGGCGAGCACGGCAAGGGCCTGCGCTCTGAGTATGTGCCGGAGTACTTCGGCGAGCTGTACCCGGCGCTGCAGCGCCTCAAGGGCGCGTTCGACCCGCATAACCAGCTCAACCCCGGCAAGATCTGCACCCCCCCGGACAGCGCCGAAGGCCTGACCCCGGTGGATGGCGTGACCCTGCGCGGCGACCTCGACCGCAGCATCGATGAGCGCGTGTGGCAGAGCTTCGGCAGCGCCGTGCACTGCAACGGCAACGGCGCCTGCTACAACTACGACCCCAACGACGCGATGTGCCCGTCGTGGAAGGCCACCCGAGAACGCCAGCACTCGCCCAAGGGCCGTGCCTCGCTGATCCGTGAGTGGCTGCGCCTGCAGGGCGAGGCGAACATCGATGTGCTCGCCGCCGCCCAGCGCAAGGCCTCCTGGCTCAAGGGGCTGCCGGCGCGGCTGCGCAACAGCCGTACGCGCCGCCAGGGCCAGGAAGACTTCTCCCACGAGGTGTACGACGCCATGGCTGGCTGCCTGGCGTGCAAGTCCTGCGCGGGGCAGTGCCCGATCAAGGTCAATGTGCCGGACTTCCGTTCGCGCTTCCTCGAGCTGTACCACGGCCGCTACCAGCGTCCGCTGCGCGACTACCTGATCGGTTCACTGGAGTTCACCATTCCCTACCTGGCCCATGCGCCGGGCTTGTACAACGCAGTGATGGGCTCGAAGTGGGTGAGCCGCTTGCTCGCGGACAAAGTCGGCATGGTCGACAGCCCGCTGATCAGCCGCTTCAACTTGCAGTCCACCCTCACGCGCTGCCGTGTCCAGATGGCCAGCGTGCCGGCCCTGCGGGAGCTGACCCCGGCCCAGCGCGAGCGCAGCATCGTGCTGGTGCAGGACGCCTTCACCCGCTACTTCGAGACGCCGCTGCTGGCCTCGTTCATCGAGCTGGCCCATCGCCTGGGGCACAAGGTGTTCCTCGCGCCCTACAGCGCCAACGGCAAGCCGCTGCATGTGCAGGGCTTCCTCGGTACCTTCGCCAAGGCGGCGATCCGCAACGCCACCCAGCTCAAGGCCCTGGCCGACTGCGGGGTGCCGCTGGTGGGGCTGGACCCGGCGATGACCCTGGTCTATCGCCAGGAGTACCAGAAGGTCGACGGAGTGCAGTGCCCTACGGTGCTGCTGCCTCAGGAATGGTTGGTGAATGTGCTACCCGAGCGGGCGCCGGCCAAGGCCGACAGCTTCCGCCTGCTGGCTCACTGCACCGAGAAGACCAACGTGCCGGCCAGCACCAGGCAGTGGGAGCAGGTGTTTGCCCGTCTGGGTCTGAAGCTGGTGACCGAGGCCACTGGCTGCTGTGGCATGTCCGGCACCTACGGGCATGAGGCGCGCAACCAGGCCACCTCGAAGACCATTTTCGAGCAGTCCTGGGCGACCAAGCTGGACAAGGCGGGGGAGGCACTGGCGACCGGCTATTCGTGCCGTAGCCAGGTCAAGCGGATGACCGAGAAGCAGCTGCGCCACCCGCTGGAAGTGGTGCTGCAGTTCGCGCAGCGCTAGTGATATTGTCGGGGCCGTTATGCGGCCCAATCGCCGGCAAGCCGGCTCCCACTCTGATCGCATAAGCCCGAGCCATGCGCTAACCCTGTGGGAGCCGGCTTGCCGGCGATGAGGCCGGTGAAGCTACAGCCGAATCAGGATTAATGTGCACTTTGGCGCATCCGCCGGGCCTGGCGATACAGGTACAAGCTCAACACCAGCCCGCATCCCGCTGCCGCTGCCGCGAACAGGAAAATCGAGGCAAAGCCGAAGCCTGCTGCCACGGCCCCCACCAAGGGTCCAGTGATGCCCAGCGACAGGTCGATGAACAGCGAGTAGGCCCCCACCGCCGCGCCACGGTTGGCCGCCGATACCTGATTGACCGCCTCCACCCCCAGTGCCGGGAACACCAGCGAGAAACCGAAGCCGCTCAACGCGGCGCCGGCCAGGGCCAGTCCGGGCGTCGGCGCCAGCCAGAGCATCAGCAAGCCCAGGGTTTCTACCGACAGGCAGGCGATAGCCACGCGAAAGCCGCCGATGCGGTTGATCAGGTTGCCGAACAGCAGCCGCGCACAGATGAAGCTGGCACCGAACAGGCTCAGGGTCAGCGCGGCGTCGGGCCAGCCGCGGCTGGCGTAGTACAGGGTGATGAAGGTGGCGATGGTGCCGAAACCGATCGAGCCCAAGGCCAGCCCCGAGCCATGCGGGAAAACCTTGCCCAGCACGCGCAGGAATGGCAGCCGCACCCCTGCCACCACCGGCGCGGCGCGCTTGGGCCAGGCCAGTAGTAGGCCAAGGATGCCGAGCAGGATGATGCTCGCGCCCATGCTCCACAGCCCCAGGTGCTTGACCATCACCACGCCCAGCGGCGCGCCGATGGCCAATGCGCCATAGCTGGCGATGCCGTTCCAGGAAATCACCTTGGCGGTGTTCTGCGAGCCGACCCGGCCAATCCCCCAGCCAATCGAACCCGAGCCTACCAGGCTTTCGGCGCTGCCCAGCACCAGGCGACCAATCAGCAGGCAGGCCAGGCTCAGCCAGGGCAGGTGGGTGAGGAAGCTGCAGGCCAGCATGAACACGCCGCTCAGGCCACAGCCGAACAGGCCGTACATGACCGCTTTCTTGCTGCCCAGGTTGTCGATGATGCGGCTGGCAGTAGGGCGGCTGAGCAGGGTGGCCAGGTACTGCACGCTGATCACCAAGCCGGCGACCACGGCGCTGAAACCCAGGTCGTTGTGCACGTAGCCAGGCAGCACGGCCAGGGGAATGCCGATGTTCAGGTAGCCGATGAAGGTGAACAGGACGATGGCCACCACCTGGGCGGTGGTCCTTGGTGAAGAAAGGTGAAGCTGGGGCATGTAGGGTTCCAATCGTGGTGAAGCTGAGGCTTCGCCATGATAGCCATCTCGACCCAGGCTGGGTATGAAGCTTGGATCGAGAGGGGGATGAGGCGGCCGCGGTCGTCAAGACCGAGCCACGGTTATCACCTGAGTCTGAGCGGGGTCAGATTGGATACTGGTCCAGGTAGGTCACCCAGAAGTCGGCGTCGGCGTAGTTGAGCCTCAGTTGAGGGAGCACCACCCCCCCGCAGGATCTGCAGGTATCCATTCGAGTAAACATATGGATTGAGTAGATGCTGTTCGAGGGGTGTTTATCCTTGAGGATGGTTGCAATCAGGCGTTCCGAATCCAGATAGCGGTCATACGTTCGAACCGACACCCTACCCGAATGTCGCACAACGGGGAGGCTGACGATGTCTGGATCAGGTGCGCGGTTATGCATCAGCGCACCGGCATCGATGTAGGTGGTATCGCCTACGTTGTGGCTGTTTACGTCGGGCGTATAGGGTTTGAGATGTAATCCTTCCGCTCGTTTGCCGCCAGCTAATGCGTAATAGACGAATTTTTTTCCATCCTTGGTGACAATCGAAGCAAACGCCAAGTTGCTGTTGTTCATCTGCTGGCCAATCATTACAGCGACATCGCGCTGGGCGATATTATTGACCGTCAATGGCACCCAAAGCTGCTCCCTCCCTTGAATCGGCAGCAGCTCATTCAGGGTTTCGACGATGCTGTTTTTTTCGGCGATATTGCGTTGAGTGATGGGCTTCCAGTCTGAAATCAGACTTCTTGTTTCGTTTATAAGACCTTGTTGGGCGTGCTCCCCCGAGAGGATGTTTTCTGCATAGTGAAGCATTTCATTGCGTTCATTGTTGTCGAGGCACCATCGCGCATATGCTTGGTAGTCCTTGTTGGCGGGGGAGGCCGCAAGCCACGCCTGCAGCCCTGGCTCACGTTTCGCCACGAGGGCGCAGTACAGCAGCTTGGCAATATTGTCTCGATCGGTTGAACTGCCGGGTCGCTCGGCGACGAATCGGTACTGATTGGACAGGCGCAAGTACTCGTCGATTTCACTGGCGTCGGTCACTGGGGTAAATGTGAGTGCTCCCGGGCCTTGAGGGGTTTTATAAAACTTACCGTTGTCTACTTCCACGTAGATGCTTTTTTGCGCGTTCCATTCCATATTGAGCCCGCGTAAGCGTCGTTTATCCACGATCTGTTCTGATACTTGTTCCAGTTCTACGACTGGAACGTGGGGGTTGATTGCCTTGGCCTGCGTGCCACTGATCGCGGGTGATAGGCCGAAGTTACGCTCTCTGGACATGCGGCCGTTGATCTGGGGTAGGTAAGTCGGTGTGTTGGGTAGCCCCAGGCTGCTGCATTGCTCCGTGCTCAGTGCAAGCAGTTTCTTTTCCCTTGTGAACTGGACAGGCCGTGTTCCCTTGATGGGCGCATGGTCCCATTTGCAAAACTTTCCTTCGTGAACCAGCAGATCCAGCGAGGTGGCCGAACTCAGGTCCGTGGCCGCGATGTTTCGGCGCTCAAGATGAAACTCCCTCGCCTCGAATGCCTGGCTGATTTCCTGCCCGCGTGTCAGTGGGGGCTGATTGGGAAGCGTGCGTTCGACGGGAAGGCTGATCAACTTGGTGAATGGTGTGCAAGAGACCTCCTCCAGGTCGCGCCTGAGACGACAGGTCACCTCCGAGGCTGATATGGCCTCCAGGTCGCTGACTGGTGTATTGGATAGTTGCGTCAGGCAAGGTTCGGGCAGGTTGGCATCGAGGTGGTAGTCGTGACCATCAATCTGGATGTCGTAGTGCGCTGCACCCTTGTAACGAACCCGCAGACGACATGCTTCAGCAATAGCCAGGCTTATCTTGTCGTCTTCGGACATGACGCCTGCGATACGTGTCGGATAATGCCCTGGACTAATCGAGCCCAGGCTTTTCAAGGGTGTCAATGAAGGTGCTTGTGCCGTTCCTTCGACGATAAGCCTAGGTCCGTAGGGCAGGTTGTCGTGTGGATCAAGCAGTTTGTAACTTGTTTTTTCTGGGGTGCCTAGATCCTGCACGAGGCAGTTTTCGGTATTTCCCACCTGCATCAGGACGTTCTCTGAGTAGGGATGCGCCCTCTCACTCAAGACTTTCAGGGCAATGCTGTATGCACCCTCTTGCGTCATGTGCACCAGTGGAGGGGTTCCTCGCAGGTCGTGCAACCAACGCAGCGCAGGCTGCGCGAGCTTTTCCCAGGACTTTACGGATAGCCAGCGTGCAAGTCGGCCCATATCTCTATATACGAGAACCGGGCTTTGCTGGGCCAAATGGCTGACCAGCTCCACGATAGCGCTGCTCATTGCTTCGCAAGTGGCTCGCAAGCTGAGGCGACCGGCTGTACGTATGATTGTCGCGCTCGAGGCAATGAACTTGCCTGCCGGTATCAGGACGCCTATCGAATCCATTACGCACCCTGCGATCACACCTGCCGAGTGATCACCTTCCGCCAGATCGGAAATGCAGCCATAGAAAGGCAGGATCGCACGCGCGAGGAATTCAGCGATCTTCTTCTCCAGTGCGATCATCTCTTCCCATGGGGTGGTGTGAGTGTGATCTGCCTTGAACTGCGCCAGCGTGGATGCGTAGAGGTGCGCTGTCGCAGTAGTGGCCAATGCCTGGAAAAAGTCGGCCTCACTGGCCTGGTGCGCATAGACCCGTCTCGATGCTGCAATCAGTTTGCCCTTGCGTGGCGTCTGGAGCTGATTCGCCAGGCGCGAGGGGGTTCCGTTGAGATAGGCATCACTGTCCAGGGGTTGCAACGGGGTCGCGCGGGCCTGGAGTTCGCGGTCGTGGTTCCCCCAGTGCTTGTCCATCGTCTCGACAATATTGCCGCTAAAACCGGTGTTCGGCTCAACCCTGTAACTGAATTGCTGGTTGCAAGGACGAAGTGCACCGGCACTGGGTGTGAGTTCGAAGAAATACTCTTTACTGGCGTCGTGACTATCGAAATCTTCTCGGTGGTCGCCAGGTTGGCAACGGATGAACAGGCCTTGGATTCCTGTTTGCTCCTCGCTGTCCGACGGTGTGTTGAACGCTACCCGGCTCACTTCACAGGTGGAGGTATAAAGCTGTGTGCGCAAAGCTTGCGGCAGTTCCATGAACAGGCGCTTGATCAGGCGTGCATGAGCTTGCTGCCAGTCGGCCTTGAACGTTTCGAAGGCCTGCTCATACAGCGTTGGAACTGTGCTTTTCCCGGCCCGATAGATATCGCCGGACATGACTAACTGGGTCAGGTTTTCGATGATTGGCCGCTGGCTTGGTGCGCCGACATCGTCCGCGAACCCGGGAGTGGTGATGGTGTGGTGCCAGGTGTAAAAAGTCGCTCTGACCAAGCCCTGGGCACTCAGGTAGCGCCATGTTCCATCGGTTTCGATCGGTTTGTCCCAATATTGCCTGTCAACACCGGCCTGGCTTAATTGTTCTTCGGCCAGCGTTTTGCGGTCCGGTGGCGTCATGGCGAGCTGGCTTGCATCTTCAGCAAAGGACTTTTGTGCGTCTGCGGTGAACTCCAGCGCACGCTGAATCTGATGTGCCGTTGCTTGCCCGATGTCCTCAACCGTCAAGTCTGCAAGCGCGCCATGGGCCTTCGCATAGCGCAATGCCGGCAGGGCCAGGGCGTTGCTCCAGTGCCGCTGTACCTGTTCATCATCAGAGGCACTCAAGTCGCTGGCCAATGTGACAACTTTGTCAAATGAGGCTCTGCAACTGGCGCCGGGCATCATCGCTTCAAGCAGCCTGGCACCGTGAATCAGCGCAACGCTTTGCAGAGAACGGCCATAGTAGAGCCAGTCGGGTGTGCCGGTAACAAGCAGTTCGGGAGCGATTTCGCGAAGCAGCAGGTATTCGAGCAGCTCCAGTGCGGCCGGGGAAATGCCAGGATTGCGCTCAGTGATAGCGTTGCAGATTTTATTACGCAATTGCAGGTGGTTGTACTCGGATACCCAGTGGCCCTGAAAGTCTTCGGCCACCGAGCGATTCGACTGCGTCCGCGGCCCCAAAAAGTGATCGATGATTGCTCGGCTTGCCAGTGCTTGTGTCGCACGCGGGGATGCGGACTCTCCAACAGAGGCACCATACCAACCTGCAAGTCCGAGTAGGGGGCGGAAAACGTCTGCAAACTGCAGTGACCGCATCATCAATTGCCAGGCTTGCGGGGCAGGCATCAGCAAATGTCGCTTGTCTTGCTTGCGCTCGCAGAGCAGTTCAAAGCCTGCGTTCGTGAACAATTCGTCGATGGAGCAGTCGTCAGACCAGTCGTTGAAGGCGAGTGGCGTACTCGTCAGGGCTCGACTGTCAGGCAAAGGTTCGAGCGGGGAGGGGGCAAGCGTTGTTGGTGTAAGGGGCAACAGCAAGGAGGCTAATCGAAGGCAGCCTGTGCTACTTAGTGACGGGTGCACCTGCTTCAGTTTGTTTGCAAAGGAAAACGCCTGCATGCCCCGGGCGCGTTGAGCATTTTCAAGGGTGAGCTTCACCCAGGCTTCAGTATTTCCGTGTACTGCATGGAGTGCCACTTTCCTGAGAAGTCGGACGCCCAGATCCTGAGTATGGGCCTTGCTCCATTCAACCGGTGGGCTGTTATCGTGAGAACGATCTTCATCCACCCAGGTCGGTATCTGTGAGGCGGCAGCAAGCGCCTTGATACGAAGCTTCATCATGGGCTGGGTGAGGTGCATGTTTCGGGAAAGTATCAGTGCTTTATCTTCGTACTCTGCTGTGGTGGGCAGTAATTCTTCAAGCGTCGTGACCAGGGATGCCAAGGCTGACAGGGCCGGGCTCAATTCGTATGCCGTAAGGCCCTGCAACAGGTTTTCAGCAGGGCATTGCGCAAGCCAATCGCTAGCAAGGTCTCGGCGCTGACCACGCTTGAACTGCAGCATCCACATCTGCAATGAGCTGGGCACGCCGGCCAGCAGTTCGCCCAGTTCGAAAAATGCCTCCTTGCCCAGCCGGGCAGCCTCTGTACTCGGCATGTTTTCACCAAACAACAAGTTATCCAGCTGCTTTCTCGCGGTATCCGTTTTAATCGAGGCTTCATTAAGCCATGCGAGGCGGGCAAAAAAATGGTGGATGTGGCGGGGTGTCAGGGTTTCCGGTGCAACGCTCAATACTGCGGCAACCAGCGCGTAGGTCTTCGTGTTGCCGTACAGATCCATAAGATTGGTAAAGAAGAAGCGTGGGTCTTCAGGGAACTGCGTGTTGTTGTCCAGCAGGAATCTGAGAGTGAGGTGAACTGCCCTGATCGGATCGTGCGCCTCACGTGGCGCGCTCAGGGGAATGTCCAAGTTGTCGGCGACCAGTACAGGAGCAGATGCCTGGATGTTGTTATCCATGTCTTCATCAGTCGAGTGCCAGCTTGTTACATGTGTTCGGATTCTTTCCAGCAGTTGCGATGGGGTGATCTGCGTGGCGTCGTGACCAGGTGCTGGTTCATTGCCAGGGGGCGGTATCCGGTTCTGGGATATTGAGTGGCTGGGTGTGGCGCCAATACGCTGAGCGGTAGGAGATGCGTCACAGAGGGGGTGGGGAGTGGGTTGGGAATCAATTGACATGTGGCCTCCTGTAGGGAGGGCAACAGTCTGTGGATTCAATCAAGGACAGGGTGGTACAGGGTTATCGCATTCTGAGGGGAATCTGGACGGTGTGAAAACGTGATGACGGGGATAGCCCGCAGGTCAGCCGTTTTCACACAGTCGGAGGGGGATGCGCGGCTATTCCTGGTCGGCGCTGGATTGATCGTCACTGTCCTCGACGGCGGGCGTCGGTTCGGCGTGGGCGGCAACGGATTGCTCTTCGGGGTTCAGGCTTGGGAAGGGAAGATTCGGGATTTCATGCATCTCGTCGTTCCTCGCAAGTGTGAGTGAAAAGGCAGCGCTTGGCGCATGTGAGGCTTCGAAAAGCTGGGGCAGGATACAGCAGTCTGGATGACAGTTTGGGATTTTTCCCGGACGCTGGTCGGTTTTAGCGGGCGGCTATCGAACAATGGGATGCAGGAGGGGCGTGGGAGGCTTGCGCCGCGATAGTGCTATCGCGGCGCAAGCCCAGGCCACATCAGCCAGGTTTCAGCGACAGACGTCGGCGATGGCCGCTGCCAGCTGTTCCAGGCGCTTGGCGTCCGCTCCGGCGATGTTCGCCCGGCCGGTACCGACCATGTACACGCTGTGTCGCTCGCGCAGCAGGCGTACCTGCTCGGGGTTCAGGCCGGTGTAGGAGAACATCCCGCGTTGCGCGGCGATATGCGCGAAGCGCTCGGCCAGGCCATGGGGCTCCAGCGCTTTCACCAGGCCGACGCGAAGCTCGGCGATGCGCTGGCGCATGGCGTTCACTTCCTCGATCCACAACGCCTTGAGTGCCGGTTCCCCGAGAATCTCGGCGACCACCGCCGCGCCATGGTCTGGCGGTGTCGACCACAGGTTGCGCGCAATGAAGGCCAGCTGGCTGCGCACATCCTGCAGTTTCTCGGCGTCGTGACTGCACACCAGCAGGGCACCGGTGCGCTCACGGTACAGACCAAAGTTTTTCGAGCAGGAGTTGGTGATCAGCAGTTCCGGCAGTTCGGCGGCGAACAGGCGCACTGCCCAGGCGTCCTCCTCCAGGCCGTCACCGAAGCCTTGGTAGGCAAAGTCGATCAATGGCAGCAGGTTGCGCCGCTTGACGATGTCGAGCACCGCGCGCCAGTCGTCCTGGCCCAGGTCGAAGCCGGTGGGGTTGTGGCAGCAGGCGTGTAGTAACACCACGTCGCCTTGCGGTGCCCGCTCCAGTGCGGCGAGCATGCCGTCGACGTTCAGCTGGTTGTCCGCGCCCACGTAGGGGTAGTGCGACACCTTGAGCCCGGCGCCGGCGAAGATCGTCTCGTGGATCGGCCAGGTCGGGTCGCTCAGCCAGATACTGCGGCCCGGCAGACAATGGGCGATGAACTCCGCCGCCAGGCGCAGGGCACCCGTGCCGCCAGGGGTCTGGGTGGCACCAGCGCGTTGGCTTTTGAGCAGCGTGCAATTGCTGCCCAGCACCAGTTCGCTGACCAGGTGCGTGAACGCTGCATCACCATGGCCGCCGACATAGCTCTTGGTGGCCTGCCGCTCGACCAGGCGCTGCTCGGCCTGCTTGACCGCAGCCGGAATCGGCGTGAGCCCTTGGGCGTCCTTGAATACGCCGACCCCCAGGTCGAACTTGGCCGGATTGCTGTCGCGGGCGTAGGCCTCCATCAGCCCCAGGATCGGGTCGCCAGGGACCCGACCGATGGCCGAGAAGTGCATCACTTGCGCCCTTCAGCAGTTTTGGCGACCTCGTCGGTGCGCGCGCACATGATGAAGTCGTTGCGGTGCAGGCCTTTGATCGAGTGGCTCCACCAGGTCACGGTGACCTTGCCCCACTCGGTCAGCAGGCCAGGGTGGTGGCCTTCGGCTTCGGCGATTTCGCCGATGGCGTTGGTGAAGGCCAGAGCGTGCTTGAAGTTCTTGAACAGGAATACGCGCTCGAGCTCCATGTGGCCGTCGCGGGTTTCGATGTTCCAGTCCGGGATCAGTCGGATCAGTTCCGCCAGTTCCTCGTCGGTGACTTTCGGCGCGTCGGCGCGGCAGGCTTCGCAGTGGGCTTGGTTCAAGGCATTCATGGGTGCTTTCCGGTTTGAGTTGTTATCGACAAGGGCGCTCAGGCAGCGACCTTGGGTGGAAATTTCGGTGCGTGCAGGCCCAGCTGCATGGCCTGGTGGACCATGGCCATGATGTCTTCGTGGGCCAGGTCGAACAGACGCTTCATGTTCGGCAGGACGAAGTACAGGGGCTGCAGGATATCGATGCGATAGGGCGTGCGCATGGCTTCGATCGGGTCGAAGGCCTGGTGCTGCGGTTCGCTGGACAGGCTATAGACAGTTTCTTTCGGCGAGGAGAGGATGCCGCCGCCGTAGATCTTGCGGCCTTGCGCGGTCTCCATCAGGCCGAACTCGATGGTCATCCAGTACAGGCGTGCCAGGTAGACGCGCTGTTCCTTGGTCGCCGCCAGGCCGAGCTTGCCATAGGTGTGGGTGAATTCGGCGAAGAACGGGTTGGTCAGCAGTGGGCAGTGGCCGAAGATCTCGTGGAAGATGTCGGGCTCCTGCAGGTAGTCCAGCTCTTCCGGGGTGCGGATGAAGGTGGCGACCGGGAAGCGTTTGCTGGCCAGCAGTTCGAAGAAGGTCTGGAAGGGGATCAGCGCGGGGACGCGGGCGACTTGCCAGCCGGTGGTGGCGCCAAGCACCTTGTTGACTTCGCCCAGCTGCGGGATGCGGTCATGGGGCAGCTTGAGCTGGTCGATGCCGTCCAGGTATTCCTGGCATGCCCGGCCTTCGATCACTTTCAACTGACGAGTGATCAGGGTGTTCCACACCGCATGCTCTTGCTGCGGGTAGTCGATAAAGCCATGCGCATCGGGCTCGCGTGCCACGTATTGCGTCTGTTTCATGTGGCTCTCCTGGTGAGGGCGTTCTTGTTATGTTCAGGACATACCTTAGGAATATCCCTACAAACGAGGTTTTGCACCGGGGTGAGGGCCGATCCTGCGTATCCGTTTATCTTCTGTTCGTAACGATAATTTTACAAAATCAGCGTCATCCCGGAAAATCACGGACATCGAGCTGGGCAGATGGCTATTTTTGTCAGCTTATCTTTACGACTTTTCCGTGGCGCGAGCAAAAACTCGGCCGCTTAGAGAACCTTTATGCGCATCAAAGTGCATTGCCAGAACCGCATCGGCATATTGCGGGACATCCTCAACCTGCTGGTGGAGTACGGGATCAACGTGTTGCGCGGCGAAGTGGGAGGTGACCATGGCAACGCCATCTACCTGCACTGCCCGAACCTGATCAACCTGCAATTCCAGGCCCTGCGGCCCAAGTTCGAGTCGATCGCCGGGGTGTTCGGGGTCAAGCGTGTCGGCCTGATGCCCAGCGAGCGCCGGCACATGGAGCTCAATGCGCTGCTGGGGGCGCTGGACTTCCCGGTGCTGTCGATCGACATGGGCGGCAGCATCGTCGCCGCCAATCGCGGCGCGGCGCAGCTGCTCGGCGTACGGGTGGACGAAGTACCGGGCATTCCGCTGTCGCGCTATGTCGAGGACTTCGACCTGCCGGAGCTGATACGGGCCAACAAATCGCGGATCAACGGCCTGCGGATCAAGGTCAAGGGCGATGTGTTCCTGGCCGATATCGCACCGCTGCAGTCCGAGCATGACGACAGTGAAGCCCTGGCCGGCGCGGTAATCACCCTGCACCGCGCGGACCGTATCGGTGAGCGCATCTACAACGTGCGCAAGCAGGAGTTACGTGGGTTCGACAGCATCTTCCAGAGCTCACGGGTAATGGCCGCCGTGGTACGCGAGGCGCGGCGCATGGCACCGTTGGATGCACCGCTGCTGATCGAGGGCGAGACCGGTACCGGCAAGGAGCTGCTGGCGCGGGCCTGTCACCTGGCCAGTCCGCGTGGCCAGGCGCCGCTGATGGCGCTCAACTGCGCCGGCCTGCCCGAGTCGATGGCCGAGACCGAGCTGTTCGGCTATGGGCCAGGGGCGTTCGAAGGCGCGCGGGCCGAGGGCAAGCTGGGGCTGCTGGAGCTGACGGCCGGCGGCACCTTGTTCCTCGATGGGGTGGGGGAGATGAGCCCGCGCTTGCAGGTCAAATTGCTGCGCTTTCTGCAGGATGGCTGTTTCCGTCGGGTCGGCAGCGACGAAGAGGTGTACCTGGATGTACGGGTGATCTGCGCGACCCAGGTCGACCTTTCCGAACTGTGCGCCCGGGGCGAGTTCCGCCAGGACCTCTACCACCGTCTCAACGTGCTGTCGTTGCACATCCCGCCGCTGCGCGAATGCATGGACGGCCTGGAAGGGCTGGTGCAGCACTTCCTCGACCAGGCCAGCCGGCAGATCGGCTGCCCGCTGCCGCGCCTGGCGCCGACGGCAATGGAGAAGCTCGGCCAGTATCATTGGCCGGGCAATGTGCGCCAGTTGGAGAACGTGTTGTTCCAGGCGGTGTCGCTGTGCGAAGGCGGGGTGGTGAAGAGCGAACATATCCGCTTGCCGGATTATGGCGCGCGCCAACCGTTGGGCGAGTTTTCCCTGGATGGCGATCTTTCGCAGATTGTCGGGCGGTTTGAAAGGGCGGTATTGGAAAGTTTGATGAGTGAATTTCCAAGTAGCCGGGCGCTGGGGAAAAGATTGGGCGTTTCCCATACGACCATTGCCAACAAGTTGCGGGATTATTCGTTGAACAAGTCGGTGGAGTAATCTAGAAGTTTATCGAGGTTGAAATTGATCGCAGGGCAAGCCCGCTCCCACGAATGCAAAAGTGGTGGGAGGGGCTTGCCTCGCGATAAGCCTATGGCCTCAGCCGTTGGAGCAACCGTTGCCCATCACGCGGTATTCGAGAATGTGCTTCTGGCCCTGGGAGTCCTCATAGGTCATGCGCGCAGGCACCACTTCGCAGACGTTCGGCACTTCGCTCATGGAGATGACGCGGGCGATGTCCAGGTGCTGCGAATAACTGTACTGTTCAACCGGAATCTGCTCGACATCTTTTGCTTCGCCGGCCAGTGCCGCGCCGCAAAAACCGCCAAGTACCAATACCAGTAAAGCTTTCATTTTCAATTTACCTGTCTAAGGTCGTGAGGGGGCGCGCGGCGCTTGTGGCGCCGCGAGTGCAACTAAGTTTCAACTATCAGGATGAGGTGCGGATTAACGTTGCCTTCGTGGGGGCTGTTTCCAAGTTAATCGCTTTGCCGTTGCTGGCGAGGTGAATTCTAGGAGGGTGGCCAGGGCTGAAACAGAGCGGGTTTTGATAAAGTCTTTTGACAGAATCTGTAACAATCCCTGGCAAAGCGCTGCCGCTTCCCGTCTGCGATGGCTGGATGCCATGTACTAGAGCGGTCGCTGCACATTCGTGGATTGACGGTCCGTCGCGTTACTACCAACGTCGAATGGTCTTTGTCGCTCTGGTACAGTTACAAACGCTTCCATACAAAAACAACTATTACACCGAGGTAACACAGATGAGTGCGGCTCCACTGTATCCCGTTCGTCCCGAGGTTGCGGCCAGTACCCTGACCGACGAGGCCACCTACAAGGCCATGTACCAGCAATCGGTGATCAACCCGGACGGCTTCTGGCGTGAGCAGGCCCAGCGTCTGGACTGGATCAAGCCCTTCACCAAGGTCAAGCAGACCTCGTTCGACGACCACCATGTCGATATCAAATGGTTTGCCGACGGCACTCTGAACGTCTCCTACAACTGCCTGGACCGCCACCTAGAAGAGCGCGGCGACCAACTGGCGATCATCTGGGAAGGCGACGACCCTTCCGAGCATCGCAACATCACCTACCGTGAGCTCCACGAGCAGGTCTGCAAATTCGCCAACGCCCTGCGTGGCCAGGACGTGCACCGCGGTGACGTGGTCACCATCTACATGCCGATGATCCCCGAGGCCGTGGTCGCCATGCTGGCCTGTGCGCGCATTGGCGCGATCCATTCGGTGGTGTTCGGCGGCTTCTCGCCCGAGGCACTGGCCGGTCGGATCATCGACTGCAAGTCCAAGGTGGTGATCACCGCCGACGAAGGCCTGCGTGGTGGCCGTCGTACCCCGCTCAAGGCCAACGTCGACCTGGCCTTGACCAACCCTGAAACCAGCAGCGTGCAAAAGATCATCGTGTGCAAGCGCACCGGTGGCGACATCGCCTGGCACCAGCACCGCGACATCTGGTACGAAGACCTGATGAAGGTCGCCTCCAGCCACTGTGCGCCGAAAGAAATGGGTGCCGAGGAGGCGTTGTTCATCCTCTATACCTCTGGATCCACCGGCAAGCCCAAGGGTGTGCTGCACACTACCGGTGGCTACCTGGTGTATGCCGCGCTGACCCACGAGCGCGTGTTCGACTACCGTCCGGGCGAAGTGTACTGGTGCACCGCCGACGTGGGCTGGGTCACCGGCCACAGCTACATCGTCTATGGCCCGCTGGCCAATGGTGCGACCACGCTGCTGTTCGAAGGCGTGCCGAACTACCCGGACATCACCCGCGTGTCGAAGATCGTCGACAAGCACAAGGTCAACATCCTCTACACCGCGCCGACCGCCATCCGCGCCATGATGGCCGAGGGCGAGGCGGCGGTCGCCGGCGCCGATGGCTCCAGCCTGCGCCTGTTGGGTTCGGTGGGCGAGCCGATCAACCCTGAAGCCTGGAACTGGTACTACAAGACTGTCGGCAAGGAGCGTTGCCCGATCGTCGACACCTGGTGGCAGACCGAGACCGGCGGTATCCTCATCAGCCCGCTGCCGGGCGCCACGGGGCTCAAACCGGGTTCGGCAACCCGTCCGTTCTTCGGCGTGGTACCGGCGCTGGTGGACAACCTGGGCAACCTGATCGACGGCGCCGCCGAGGGCAACCTGGTGATCCTCGATTCCTGGCCGGGCCAGTCGCGTTCGCTGTACGGTGACCACGACCGCTTCGTCGACACCTACTTCAAGACCTTCCGTGGCATGTACTTCACCGGTGACGGTGCCCGTCGCGACGAAGATGGCTACTACTGGATCACCGGTCGCGTGGACGACGTGCTCAACGTTTCTGGCCACCGCATGGGCACCGCCGAGATCGAAAGCGCGATGGTGGCGCATCCGAAGGTCGCCGAGGCTGCAGTGGTGGGCGTGCCGCACGACATCAAGGGGCAGGGCATCTATGTCTATGTCACCCTCAATGCCGGCGAGGAGTCGAGCGAGCAGCTGCGCCTCGAGCTGAAGAACTGGGTGCGCAAGGAGATCGGCCCGATCGCTTCGCCGGATGTGATCCAGTGGGCGCCGGGGCTGCCCAAGACTCGCTCGGGCAAGATCATGCGCCGCATCCTGCGCAAGATTGCCACTGGCGAGTACGGCGCGCTGGGTGATATCTCCACCCTGGCTGATCCAGGGGTGGTGCAGCACCTGATAGACACCCACAAGGCGATGAGCCTGGCCACCGCCTGAGTAGAGCCATCGCGGCAAGCTCGCCCCTGAATGTCGTGGGAGCGGGCCCCGCAATGAGGCCGCCAGCAAAACCCCGCCCGACACCCGGCGGGGTTTTTGCTTTACTGATGCAAACTGTTACTCCGACATTCATCGGTAACCGTCGCTGTCACCGATTTCGCCCAAATGCGGGGCTTGTGGAAACATCTGTGTGCCAAATGAGTGCATTCTGCGAGCATTTCATGCGGGGGCGCACGCTGCACTTGCCGGAATACAAGGCTTTGCCAATAATGGGCCCGCTTATTGCTTTGGGTATAGGTTATTTCTCTTTTGCTCTTGCATATCTCGCAGGAGCTGTCAATATCGCCCGCCGCGGTTCCTGGCGCTTCTGTAATTAGTTGTCGCTTTGAAGAAATATCGACCTCCGGGCTGTCGCTAGAATGCCACTCACTCGCTCGTGGTCTGCGACCTTGGTCGAAACCTGCGCGGCTCGCGCTGTACCCATTCGCATATCGGGCAGCTGTTACAACTGCCTTGTATTGCCCCGTACCGATGGAGTTACCTGATGAAGAAGCTCGCACTGCTTGGCGCCTTGGCGCTTTCCGTGTTTTCCCTGGTATCGCAGGCCGATGAGAAGCCGTTGAAGATCGGTATCGAGGCGGCCTACCCACCCTTCGCCTTCAAGCAGCCCGATGGCAATCTCGCCGGTTTCGACTACGACATCGGCAACGCCCTGTGCGAACAGATGAAAGCCAAGTGCACCTGGGTCGAGCAGGAATTCGACGGCCTGATCCCGGCACTGAAGGTGCGCAAGATCGACGCCATCCTGTCATCCATGTCGATCACCGACGACCGCAAGAAATCGGTCGACTTCACCAAGCGCTACTACCTGACCCCGGCTCGCCTGGTGATGAAGCAAGGCACTACTGTCAGCGACAGCCTGGCTGAGCTGAAGGGCAAGAAGATCGGTGTGCAGCGTGGCTCGATCCACGACCGTTTCGCCAAGGAAGTCCTGGCCCCGCAAGGCGCCACCGTGGTGCCCTACGGCACCCAGAACGAAATCTACCTGGACGTCGCCGCCGGTCGCCTGGACGGCACCGTGGCCGACGCCACCCTGCTCGAGGACGGCTTCCTGAAGACCGACGCTGGCAAGGGCTTCGCCTTCGTGGGGCCGGCTTTCACCGACACCAAGTACTTCGGTGATGGCGTAGGTATTGCCGTGCGCAAGGGCGACACCGCCAACGCCGAGCGCATCAATGCCGCCATCGATGCGATTCGCGCCAACGGCAAATACAAAGAGATCGAGAAGAAGTACTTCAACTTCGACATCTACGGTCCAGACTCGAAGTAAGCCATCGAGTTTCACCTGTGCAATGGTGCAAACAGCAGAATCTCTGAGGTTTGCACCATTTTTCATTCCCAAGCCCTGAGGAATACGAATCATGTTGAAAGGCTATGGGGCAGTCATCCTCGACGGGGCGTGGCTGACGCTGCAGCTCGCCTTGTCGTCGATGGCCCTGGCCATTGTCCTCGGCCTGATCGGCGTGGCGCTGCGTTTGTCGCCGGTACGCTGGTTGGCCTGGCTGGGGGATCTGTACTCCACGGTGATCCGTGGCATCCCTGACCTGGTCCTGATCCTGCTGATCTTCTATGGCGGCCAGGACATCCTCAACCGGGTGGCGCCGCTGCTCGGCTATGACGACTATATTGACCTCAATCCCCTGGTCGCCGGCATCGGCACGCTGGGCTTCATCTTTGGCGCGTACTTGTCGGAAACCTTCCGCGGTGCCTTCCTCGGCATCCCCAAGGGCCAGGCAGAAGCGGGCGCGGCCTATGGCATGAGCGGGGTCCAGGTGTTCTTCCGCATCATGGTGCCGCAGATGATCCGCCTGGCGATCCCGGGCTTCACCAACAACTGGCTGGTGCTGACCAAGGCGACCGCGCTGATTTCGGTGGTCGGCCTGCAGGACATGATGTTCAAGGCCAAGCAGGCGGCGGACGCCACCCGCGAACCCTTCACCTTCTTCCTTGCGGTGGCGGCGTTGTACCTGGTGCTGACCAGTGTCTCGCTGCTGGCGCTGAAGTATCTCGAGAAGCGCTACTCGGTGGGCGTCAAGGCGGTTGAACTATGATCTTCGACTACAACGTCATCTGGGAAGCCATGCCGCTGTACCTGGGCGGTCTGCTGACCACCCTCAAGCTGCTGGCGTTGTCGCTGCTGTTCGGCTTGCTGGCGGCCATCCCGCTGGGCTTGATGCGCGTTTCGAAACAGCCGCTGGTGAACATGAGCGCCTGGCTTTACACCTACGTGATCCGCGGCACGCCGATGCTGGTACAGCTGTTCCTGATCTACTACGGCCTGGCCCAGTTCGAGGCGGTGCGCGAGAGCTTCCTGTGGCCGTGGCTGTCCAGCGCGACCTTCTGCGCCTGTCTGGCCTTCGCCGTCAATACCAGCGCCTACACCGCCGAGATCATTGCCGGTAGCCTCAAGGCCACGCCCCACGGCGAGATCGAGGCGGCCAAGGCCATCGGCATGTCGCGCATGAAGATGTACCGCCGCATCCTGCTGCCGTCCGCGCTGCGCCGGGCGCTGCCGCAGTACAGCAACGAAGTGATCATGATGCTGCAGACCACCAGCCTGGCGTCGATCGTCACCCTGATCGACATCACCGGTGCCGCGCGCACGGTCAACGCCCAGTACTACCTGCCTTTCGAGGCCTACATCACGGCGGGCGTGTTCTACCTGTGCCTGACCTTCATCCTCGTGCGCCTGTTCAAGATGGCCGAACGCCGCTGGCTCGGTTACCTGGCGCCGCGCAAGCACTGACCGCTCTGTGAGATCCGACAGTATGTACAAACTCCAAATCCAAGACCTGCACAAGCGCTACGGCAGCCATGAGGTGCTCAAGGGCGTCTCCCTCGAAGCCAAGGCAGGCGACGTGATCAGCATCATCGGCTCCAGCGGTTCGGGCAAATCGACCTTCCTGCGTTGTATCAACCTGCTCGAGCAGCCGCACGCGGGCAAGATCCTGCTCAACAACGAAGAGCTCAAGCTGGTTGCCGGCAAGGACGGCGCGCTCAAGGCCGCCGATCCGAAGCAGCTGCAACGCATGCGTTCGCGCCTGTCGATGGTGTTCCAGCACTTCAACCTGTGGTCGCACATGACTGCGCTGGAAAACGTCATCGAGGCACCGGTGCACGTGCTGGGCGTCAACAAGAAGGAAGCGCTGGAGAAGGCCGAGCACTACCTGGCCAAGGTCGGTGTGTCCCACCGCAAGGACGCTTTCCCTGGGCACATGTCCGGTGGCGAGCAGCAGCGTGTGGCCATTGCCCGCGCCCTGGCCATGGAGCCGGAGGTGATGCTGTTCGACGAGCCGACTTCGGCGCTGGATCCGGAGCTGGTGGGCGATGTGCTCAAGGTCATGCAATCGCTGGCCCAGGAAGGCCGCACCATGGTCGTGGTCACCCATGAGATGGGCTTTGCCCGCGAGGTTTCCAACCAGCTGGTGTTCCTGCACAAGGGCCTGGTGGAAGAGCGGGGCTGCCCGCGTGAAGTGCTGGTCAATCCGCAGTCGGAGCGCCTCAAGCAGTTCCTTTCCGGCAGCCTGAAGTAAAGGCTGCACTTTTGCACCATGATGGGGCATGCTGCGCAACGCACGCAGCATGCCCCGGCGCCACAAGCGCGACCCTCCTTTTCAGGTTTCGGACCACGCCCTATGACCACCCAGCGAATCGGATTTCTCATCTGGCCCAGCACCAAGCCGCTGACCCTGGCGCTGGCCGAAGAGGTGTTGCAGGTTGCCCAGCGGGTGCATCCGGACGTGGTCTACACAATGTCCTACCTGCAGGCCGAGGCCGGGCAGGAGGGCGCCTGGCGCCTGCCGGGCGAAGCGTGGGCCGGCCGCCTGGAGGGCTATCACAAGCTGTTCCTGCTGGCTGATGAACCGCCGGTGGCGATCGGTTCGGCATTGTCCGCCGCGCTCAAGCAGTTGGCGCGCAGCGGTTGCATGATCGGCGGCTTGTCTGCCGGGGTGTACCCGCTGGCCGCCTTGGGCCTGCTTGACGGCTACCGCGCTGCGGTGCACTGGCGCTGGCAGGATGATTTCGCCGAACGTTTCCCCAAGGTGATCGCCACCAGTCACCTGTTCGACTGGGATCGTGATCGCCTGACTGCCTGCGGCGGCATGGCGGTGACCGACTTGCTGCTGGCGGTGCTCGCTCGGGACCACGGGGCGGAACTGGCCGGTGCGGTGTCGGAAGAACTGGTGGTCGAGCGCATTCGCGAAGGTGGCGAGCGCCAGCGTATTCCACTGCAGAACCGCCTGGGCTCCAGCCACCCCAAGCTCACCCAGGCGGTGCTGCTGATGGAGGCCAACATCGAAGAGCCGCTGACCACCGACGAAATCGCCCAGCACGTATGCGTTTCCCGCCGCCAGCTGGAGCGTATCTTCAAGCAGTACCTTAATCGCGTGCCCAGCCAGTACTACCTGGAGCTGCGCCTGAACAAGGCGCGGCAGATGCTGATGCAGACCAGCAAGTCGATCATCCAGATCGGCCTGTCCTGCGGGTTCTCCTCCGGGCCGCATTTCTCCAGCGCGTATCGCAATTTCTTTGGTGCCACGCCGCGCGAAGACCGTAACCAGCGACGTAACAGCAGCCCGTTCGAGCTGAGTTCGGCACCGGCCGAGCGCGGCTGATTAATCCAGGGTGTATGCCTTGGCTTTTGCGGGGGTGATTAGATCGAGCGCCGCCCGCGCGGCGCATCGCGGATGAATCCGCTCCTACATTTGTTGCAACGTGGCCATGCCTGATAGGCCATGGTTGTAAGCCTTGAGCGCTCGATGCGATGTTTCGGCAAGCATTGCCGCCGCCCCACCTGTCTCAAGCCTTGCGCCAAGGCAGGCAGCCATGGCCTGATAGGTTCGGTACGTTGCAAAAAATGTAGGAGCGGATTCATCCGCGATGCGCCGCGCGGGCGGCGCTCGGTTTTCGCTACTACACAAAACTGATGCCTTGCACCCTGACCCTTCTTTATCGTGTGAACATCCGTTCACCCAGCTTCCTCTCTCCCGTACACTGCGCGATTGCGACACTGTTTGTCGCATTGCCGAAAACCGCGTGAAAACTCGGTTTGGCGCTGTAACAAGTTGTCGCCTGGCAGCAAGGACAGGCGCCGATCAGTCCTTACAATCCCTTCATCGCTCGCCACTTCCAGGCCAGCGTTCCTCTTCAGGAGACTCAGATGTCCGTTGAGCAAGCCCCGGTGCAACGTGCCGATTTCGACCAGGTCATGGTCCCCAACTACTCCCCGGCGGCCTTCATTCCTGTGCGAGGCGAGGGCTCCCGAGTATGGGACCAGTCCGGGCGCGAGCTGATCGACTTTGCTGGCGGCATCGCGGTCAACGCCCTGGGTCACTGCCATCCGGCGCTGGTCAAGGCGCTGACCGAGCAGGCCAATACCCTCTGGCATGTCTCCAACGTGTTCACCAACGAGCCGGCTCTGCGCCTGGCGCACAAGCTGGTGGACGCGACCTTTGCCGAGCGCGCGTTCTTCTGCAACTCCGGCGCCGAAGCCAACGAGGCCGCCTTCAAGCTGGCCCGCCGTGTCGCCCATGACCGCTTCGGTCCCGAGAAGCACGAAATCATCGCCACTGTGAACAGCTTCCACGGTCGCACCCTGTTCACCGTCAGCGTTGGTGGCCAGCCCAAGTACTCCGACGGCTTCGGGCCGAAGATCACCGGCATCAGCCACGTGCCGTACAACGACCTGGAAGCGTTGAGGGCGCAGATCTCCGACAAGACCTGCGCCGTGGTCATCGAGCCGATCCAGGGCGAGAGCGGTGTGGTGCCGGCCGACAAGGCCTACCTGGAAGGCGCGCGCAAGCTGTGCGACGAACACAACGCGCTGCTGATCTTCGATGAAGTGCAGACCGGCGTCGGTCGCACCGGCTCGCTGTATGCCTATCAGCACTACGGCGTCACCCCGGATATTCTGACCAGTGCCAAGAGCCTGGGCGGTGGCTTCCCGATCGGAGCCATGCTGACCACCAGCGACCTGGCCAAGCACCTGGCCGTCGGCACCCACGGCACCACCTACGGCGGCAACCCGCTGGGCTGTGCCGTGGCCTGCGCCGTGCTGGATGTGATCAATACCCCGCAGACGCTGGCCGGCATCAAGGCCAAGCACGAACGCTTCAAGACCCGCCTGGAGAAGATCGGCCAGGAAACCGGCCTGTTCACCCTGGTGCGCGGTGTCGGCCTGCTGATCGGCTGTGTGCTCAGTGACGCCTGGAAGGGCAAGGCCAAGGACATCCTCAACGCCGCCGAGAAGGAAGGCGTGATGGTCCTGCAGGCAGGTCCCGATGTCGTGCGCTTCGCCCCGAGCCTGGTGGTCGAGGATCGCGATATCGATGAAGGCCTGGAGCGCTTCGAGCGCGCTGTGCGCAAACTGACCCAGGGCTGATCCTGCGGTGCTGTTGCCGGCCTCGAGCGAGGCCGGTGATACCTGATTCCAGTGCGGGCACCTGCTTGCAGGTAGTGGCGCGTGCCCGCCGTTTTTTCGTGCCGAGGTGATCGGCCCGCTTTCCCGAAAGGAGTGACACCATGCTGGTGATGCGCCCCGCGCAAATGGCTGATCTGAACGAAGTGCAGCGCATGGCTGCCGACAGCCCCATTGGTGTCACCTCGCTGCCGGACGACGCTGGGCGTCTGGGCGACAAGATCGCCGCGTCGGAAACCTCTTTCGCCGCCGAGGTCAGCTTCAACGGCGAGGAGAGCTACTTCTTCGTGCTCGAGGACAGCGCCACCGGCAAGCTGGTCGGCTGCTCGGCCATTGTCGCCTCGGCCGGCTACTCCGAGCCGTTCTACAGCTTTCGCAACGAGACCTTCGTACACGCCTCCCGCGAGCTGAAGATCCACAACAAGATCCACGTCCTGTCGCTGTGCCACGACCTTACCGGCAACAGCCTGTTGACCAGTTTCTACGTGGTGCCGGAGCTGGTGACCAGCGCCTTCGCCGAGCTCAACTCGCGTGGCCGCCTGCTGTTCATGGCCTCGCACCCGGAGCGCTTCGCCGAGTCGGTGGTGACCGAGATCGTCGGTTACAGCGACGAGCAGGGCGAGTCACCGTTCTGGGACGCCATCGGCCGCAACTTCTTCGACCTCAATTACGCCGATGCCGAGCGCCTGTGTGGCCTGAAGAGCCGCACTTTCCTCGCAGAACTGATGCCGCACTACCCGATCTATGTGCCGCTGTTGCCGGACGCCGCGCAGGAAGCCATGGGCCAGGTGCACCCGCGGGCGCAGATCACCTTCGACATCCTCATGCGCGAAGGCTTCGAGACCGAGCACTACATCGACATCTTTGACGGCGGCCCGACCCTGCATGCCCGGGCCTCGGGCATACGCTCCATCGCCCAGAGCCGGGTGGTGCCGGTCAAGCTCGACGAGTCGCCGGTCAAGGGCGGCCGTCCGTACCTGGTGTGCAACGGCCAGTTGCAGGATTACCGCGCCGTGCTGCTGGAACTGGACTGGGTTCCGGGTAAGCCGGTCAACCTCAGCGGCGAAGCCGCCGAGGCCCTGGGTGTCGGCGAAGGCGCCAGCGTGCGCCTGGTCGCGGTCTGAAACGCCGCAACAGAGAGTTTCGCGGCAGGCACAGACCGCCGCACAAGGAGATAGCATGATCGTTCGTCCTGTACGCAGCAGCGATTTACCCGCGCTGATCGAGTTGGCCCGCAGCACCGGCACCACCGGGCTGACCACCCTGCCTGCCAACGAGGATCGCCTCGGCCAGCGGGTCGGCTGGGCGGAAAAGAGCTTCCGCGGCGAAGCCGAGCGCGGCGATACCGACTACTTGTTCGTGCTGGAGAACGACGAGGGCCTGGTGGTCGGCATCAGCGCCATCGCCGGCGCCGTCGGCCTGCGCGAGCCCTGGTACAACTACCGGGTCGGCCTGACCGTCAGTGCCTCTCAGGAATTGAACATCTACCGCGAGATCCCCACGCTGTTCCTGGCCAACGACCTGACCGGCAACTCCGAGTTGTGTTCGCTGTTCCTGCGCAGTGATTACCGCAGCGGGCTCAATGGCCGTCTACTGTCCAAGGCGCGCATGCTGTTCATCGCCGAGTTCCCGCAGCTGTTCGGCAACAAGATCATCGCCGAGATGCGCGGCATGTCCGATGAAGTAGGTCGTTCGCCATTCTGGGAAAGCCTGGGCCGGCACTTCTTCAAGATGGAGTTCAGCCAGGCCGATTACCTCACCGGCGTGGGCAACAAGTCGTTCATCGCCGAGCTGATGCCCAAGTTCCCGCTGTACACGTGCTTCCTCTCGGAAGCGGCGCGCAACGTCATCGGCCGCGTGCACACCGACACCGAGCCGGCGCTGGCCATGCTCAAGCGCGAAGGCTTCAACTACCAGGGCTACGTCGACATCTTCGACGCAGGCCCCGCCATCGAGTGCGAGACCTCGAAGATCCGCGCCGTGCGTGACAGCGAGACCCTGGTGCTGGCCGTTGGTACACCAGGCGACGACGCCACCCCTTTCATCATCCACAACCGCAAGCGCGAAGACTGCCGCATCACGGCCGCGCCGGCGCGCCTGGCCGCAGGCACCCTGGTGGTCGATCCGCAGACCGCCAAACGCCTGCGCCTGGGCGCCGGTGACAACGTGCGCGCCGTGCCACTGTCCGCCGGTCGGGAGGCCCAGTAAATGAAGACGCACTACATTGCCGGCCAATGGCTGGCTGGCCAGGGCGAAGCCCTGCAGTCGCTCAACCCCGTCACCCAGGCGGTGATCTGGCAAGGGCAGGGCGCCGATGCTGCACAGGTAGACAATGCCGTGCAGGCTGCCCGTCAGGCGTTCCCCAGCTGGGCGTCGCTGAGCCTGGATGCGCGTATTGGCGTGCTGGAGGCCTTCGCCGAGAAGCTCAAGGCCAATGCCGAGGCGCTGTCGCGCTGCATTGGCGAAGAAACCGGCAAGCCGCTATGGGAATCGGCCACCGAAGTGACCAGCATGGTCAACAAAGTCGCCATTTCGGTGCAGAGCTACCGTGAGCGTACCGGCGAGAAGAGCGGCCCGCTGGCCGACGCCACTGCCGTGCTGCGCCACAAGCCCCATGGCGTGGTGGCGGTGTTTGGCCCGTACAACTTCCCCGGTCACTTGCCCAACGGCCATATCGTTCCGGCGCTGCTGGCCGGCAACTGCGTGGTGTTCAAACCCAGCGAGCTGACCCCCAAGGTTGCCGAGCTGACGGTCAAGTGCTGGATTGAGGCTGGGTTGCCGGCTGGCGTGCTCAACCTGATCCAGGGCGCCCGTGAAACTGGCGCGGCGCTGGCCGGAAATCCTGGTATCGACGGTCTGTTCTTCACCGGCTCCAGCCATACCGGCAACCTGCTGCACCAGCAGTTCGCCGGCCGCCCGGACAAGATCCTGGCCCTGGAGATGGGCGGCAACAACCCGCTGCTGGTCGACGAGGTCAAGGACTTGGACGCGGCGGTGTACACCATCATCCAGTCGGCCTTCATCTCCGCCGGCCAGCGTTGCACCTGTGCCCGCCGCCTGTTGGTGCCGCAGGGCGCCTGGGGCGACGCGCTGATCCAGCGCCTGGTCGAGGTGAGCCGCAGCATCAGTGTCGGCGCATTCGACCAGCAGCCCGCGCCGTTCATGGGTTCGGTGATTTCGCTGCAGGCGGCTCGCGCCCTGCTGGCGGCCCAGGCCGAACTGCTCGGCAAGGGCGCAGTGGCGCTGCTGGAGATGACTCAGCCGCAGGCTGACGCCGCCTTGCTTACCCCCGGCATCATCGATGTCACTGCGGTGGCCGGGCGCCCGGACGAGGAGTTCTTCGGCCCATTGCTGCAGGTGATCCGTTACACCGATTTCGATGCGGCAATCGAGGAAGCCAACAATACCCAGTACGGCCTGGCTGCTGGCCTGTTATCGGATTCCAACGCCCGCTACCAGCACTTCTGGCTGCGCAGTCGCGCCGGCATCGTCAACTGGAACAAGCAACTGACCGGCGCCGCCAGCAGCGCGCCGTTCGGTGGCGTCGGTGCCAGCGGCAACCACCGCGCCAGCGCCTACTACGCGGCGGACTACTGCGCCTACCCCGTGGCTTCGCTGGAGACCGCGAATCTCGTACTGCCGGCGACCCTGACGCCGGGCGTCACCCTATAACAACAGGTCTCGGAGCCTTGCCGATGAAATCCTTTGAAGTGAATTTTGATGGCCTGGTGGGGCCGACCCACAACTACGGTGGCCTGTCTTACGGCAACGTGGCCTCGCAGAGCAACAGCCAGCAGGGTTCCAACCCGCGCGAGGCGGCGCGCCAGGGCCTGGCGAAGATGAAGGCGCTGATGGAAATGGGCTTCAAGCAGGGCGTGCTGGCCCCGCAGGAGCGCCCGGATGTGGCCGCATTGCGCCGCCTGGGTTTCACCGGCAATGATGCCGAAGTGATCCAGCGTGCCGCCAAGGAAGCCATGCCCCTGCTGGTCGCCAGCTGCTCGGCGTCGAGCATGTGGGTGGCCAACGCCGCCACTGTCAGCCCTAGTGCCGACACTGCGGACGGTCGTGTGCACTTCACCGCCGCCAACCTGAACTGCAAGTACCATCGCAGCATCGAGCACCCGACCACCAGCCGGGTGCTGGGCGCCATGTTCAACGATGACAAGCACTTCGCTCACCACCCGGCCTTGCCGGCCGTGGCGCAGTTCGGTGACGAAGGCGCAGCGAACCATACGCGGTTCTGCCGTGCCTATGGCGAAGCGGGTGTCGAGTTCTTCGTCTACGGCCGTAGCGCCTTCGACAGCCGCTACCCAGCGCCGCAGAAGTACCCGGCGCGCCAGACCCTGGAGGCTTCCCAGGCTGTCGCCCGCCTGCATGAGCTGAGCGATGATGGCGTGGTCTACGCTCAACAGAATCCGGCAGTGATCGACCAGGGCGTGTTCCACAACGACGTGATCTCGGTAGGCAATGGCGAGGTGCTGTTCTACCACGAGGACGCCTTCCTCGAGACCGATGCGGTGCTTGGCCAGCTGCAGGCTAAACTGGCCAGCAAGGGTGGCCGCTTCCAGGGCATCTGCGTGCCGCGTGCGGCGGTGACGGTGGAGGACGCGGTGCGTTCCTACCTGTTCAACAGTCAGTTGCTCAGCCGCGAAGACGGCTCGATGCTGCTGGTGGTGCCGGAAGAGTGCCGCAACAACGAGCGGGTCTGGGCGTACCTGGGGCAATTGACCAGCCAGGGCGGCCCGGTGAAGGAGGTCAAGGTGTTCGACCTCAAGCAGAGCATGCAGAACGGCGGTGGCCCGGCTTGCCTGCGGCTGCGCGTGGCGTTGAAGGAAAACGAACTGGCGGCGGTCAACCAAGGCGTTATCATGACCGCCCCGCTGTACGACACCCTGGTGCAATGGGTCGACAAGCACTACCGCGATCGCCTCGGCGAGGCGGACCTGGCCGACCCGCAGTTGCTGGTGGAATGCCGCACGGCACTGGATGAACTGACCCAGATCCTCAAGCTGGGTTCGGTCTATCCGTTCCAACGCCAACCTTGAAGAGAGAAATTGCAATGTCCGACGCCCTGCGCCTGATCCTGGAAGATGAAGACGGCACCCAGCTGGAAACCTCGTGCACCCGTTTTGCCGTGGTCTGGCAAGGCAAGGAAGTGTGGATCCAGCAGGACGGCCGCGGCCAGCTGCTGATCGGCGTCGATGTCGAGGAAGACGACACCGAGTACGCTAACCTGCTGCTGCGCCCGATGGCCACCAACCTGGTCAGCCTGCAACTGGAAATGGAACCGGCCGATGTCGCCGGTGACGACGACCACGTCCATGGCCCGGACTGCGGCCACCACCACTAAGGAAGCGCCTATGCTCGCCCTTGGCAAACTGCTTGAGCTGACCCTGACCGATCACGAACCGGCCGAGAAGACCCAAGTGACCACCCGGGGCGTGCGTTTGCGCTGGCTGGGGGAGGGTGCGCTGGAAGTGCGCCCGCCCGAAGGTGAGGATTGCGGGCTCGACCTGCTGCTGTCGGCCGGTATCCATGGCAACGAGACAGCGCCGATCGAGTTGCTCGAAAGGCTGCTGCACGGCGTGGCCAACGGCAAGATCAAGCCGCGTGCGCGGGTGCTGTTCCTGTTCGGCAACCCGGCGGCGATCCGCAAGGGTGAGCGCTTCATCGAGCAGGACATCAACCGCCTGTTCAATGGCCGCCACGAACTCTCCAGTGGCTTCGAGGCATTGCGGGCCGCGGAGCTGGAGCAGTTTGCCCGGGTGTTCTTCAGCAAGCCCGAACGCACCCGCCTGCACTACGACCTGCATACCGCCATTCGTGGGTCCAAGATCGAGCAGTTCGCGCTGTACCCCTACAAGGAGGGGCGCCTGCACTCTCGTCGAGAGCTGGCGCGTCTGGCAGCGGCCGGCATGCAGGCGGTACTGCTGCAGAGCAAGTCGTCGATCACCTTCAGCGCCTTCACCTATGAGCAGCTCGATGCCGAAGCCTTTACCCTGGAGCTCGGCAAGGCACGGCCGTTCGGGCAGAACGAGGAGGTCAATCTCGACAGGCTCGAAGCGCGTCTGATCCAGCTCATCGAAGATACCGAACCGGTAACCGAGCAGTCCCTGGATGGCCTCAAGCTGTTCAGTGTCGCCCGCGAGATCATCAAGCACAGCGACAGTTTCCGCCTGCACCTGCCGGCGGACATCGAGAACTTCTCCGAGCTGAAAAAGGGCGATCTGCTGGCCGAGGACCTGGCCGAGACGCGTTGGGTGGTGGAGGAGGAGGGCGCACGAATCATCTTCCCCAACCCCAAGGTGAAGAACGGGCTGCGCGCCGGCATTCTGATCGTCCCGGATTCGGGGCAACGCCTGGCCTGATTCCCTTAGGCGCGGGGCAAGCCCGCGCCTGCGATTTTGGATCCCTTCGGTGATGAAATTCTTTTAATTCACCAACCTGTTAATTTTCCCTGTCCCGGGACCGTAATTGGCTTGCCAGTAGCGAAACGCTGGCGATAGCATCGCGGTCATGCCGTTTTCAATTGCTTTAGCCCTGCAAGCCGTCCAATCGACGGTTTCTATCGCATAAACACACTGCACCGAGACTGCAGGACCGATATAATGCGGCCCTTTGCCGTCGTTTCGTCGATTCGACGTGTGGCCGCCGTTTCCGTGGAAGAACCTATGAAAAGCGCAGAAATCCGTGAAGCCTTCCTCCGCTTCTTCGAAGAGCAGGGACATACTCGCGTTGCCTCCAGCTCCCTGATCCCGGGCAATGACCCGACCCTGCTGTTCACCAACGCCGGCATGAACCAGTTCAAGGACTGCTTCCTCGGCCAGGAAAAGCGCGCCTACACCCGCGCCGTGAGCAGCCAGAAGTGCGTGCGCGCCGGTGGCAAGCACAACGACCTGGAAAACGTCGGCTACACCGCCCGCCACCATACGTTCTTCGAGATGCTGGGCAACTTCAGCTTCGGCGACTATTTCAAGCGCGATGCCATCACCTTCGCCTGGACCTTCCTGACCTCGGACAAGTGGCTGAACCTGCCCAAGGAAAAGCTGTGGGTCACCGTCTACGCCAGCGACGACGAAGCCTACGACATCTGGACCAAGGAAGTCGGCGTCCCCGCCGAGCGCATGGTGCGCATCGGCGACAACAAGGGCGCCCCATACGCTTCCGACAATTTCTGGACCATGGGCGATACCGGCCCGTGCGGCCCGTGCACCGAGATCTTCTACGACCACGGCGCTGATATCTGGGGCGGCCCACCCGGCTCGCCGGAAGAAGACGGCGATCGCTACATCGAGATCTGGAACAACGTCTTCATGCAGTTCAACCGCACCGCCGATGGTGTGCTGCACCCGCTGCCCGCCCCGTCGGTAGATACTGGCATGGGCCTGGAACGCATCAGTGCGGTGATGCAGCACGTGCACTCGAACTACGAGATCGACCTGTTCCAGAGCCTGCTGGCCGCCGCCGCCGAAGCCATCGGCTGCAGCAACGACGACCAACCGTCGCTGAAGGTGGTCGCCGACCATATCCGCTCCTGCGGCTTCCTGATTGCCGACGGTGTGTTGCCGTCCAACGAAGGCCGTGGCTATGTGCTGCGCCGCATCATTCGCCGGGCCTGCCGCCACGGCAACAAGCTGGGCGCCAAGGGCAGCTTCTTCCACAAGATCGTCGCCGCTCTGGTCGCCGAGATGGGCGAAGCTTTCGCTGAGCTGAAGAGCCAGCAGGCACACATCGAGCGCGTGCTCAAGACCGAGGAAGAGCAGTTCGCCAAGACCCTCGAGCAGGGCCTGCGCATCCTCGAGCAGGACCTGGCCCAACTGCAGGGCAAGGTCGTCCCGGGCGACGTGGTGTTCAAGCTGTACGACACCTACGGCTTCCCCATGGACCTCACCGCCGACATCGCCCGCGAGCGCGAGCTGACCATCGACGAAGCCGGCTTCGAGCGTGAAATGGAAGCCCAGCGCGAGCGTGCCCGTTCCGCCAGCGCCTTCGGCATGGACTACAACAGCCTGGTCAAGGTCGACACCGCCACCGACTTCCTCGGCTACGACACCACCGAAGGGCAGGGCAAGATCGTCGCCCTGTACAAGGATGGCCAGTCGGTCGACCAGTTGGGCGAAGGCGAGGAGGGTGTGGTCGTGCTCGACCGCACGCCGTTCTATGCCGAGTCTGGCGGCCAGGTCGGCGACAGCGGCTACCTGCAGGCCGGCGCCGCGCGCTTCGACGTGCGCGATACCACCAAGACCGGTGGTGCTTTCCTGCACCACGGCGTGGTCGCCAGCGGTGCTTTGGTCATCGGCTCGCCGGTCGAGGCCAAGGTCGATGCCGAGGTGCAGCACGCCACCTCGCTGAACCACTCGGCCACTCACCTGTTGCACGAAGCGTTGCGCCAGGTGCTGGGCGATCACGTGCAGCAGAAGGGCTCGCTGGTCGACAGCCAGCGCCTGCGTTTCGACTTCAGCCACTTCGAGGCGGTCAAGCCAGAGCAGATCAAGGCCCTGGAAGACATCGTCAACCGCGAAGTGCGCAGGAACACCCCGGTCGAGACCGAGCTGACCGATATCGAAACTGCCAAGGCCAAGGGCGCCATGGCGCTGTTCGGTGAGAAATATGGCGACACCGTGCGCGTGCTGAGCATGGGCGGTGATTTCTCCGTCGAGCTGTGCGGCGGCATCCATGCCAAGCGCACTGGCGATATCAGCCTGTTCAAGATTGTCAGCGAAGGCGGCGTGGCCTCTGGCGTGCGCCGTATCGAAGCGGTCACCGGCGCCGCCGCGCTGGCCTACCTGAACGCTGCCGAAGAGCAGGTCAAGGAAGCTGCGCAGCTGGTCAAGGGCAACCGCGACAACCTGATCGACAAGCTGTCGGCTGTGCTCGAGCGCAACCGCCAGCTGGAAAAGCAGCTCGAGCAGCTGCAGGCCAAGGCCGCCAGCGCCGCCGGGGACGATCTCTCCAACGCGGCCGTTGAGGTCAAGGGTGCCAAGGTCCTCGCCGCCCGCCTGGATGGGCAGGATGGCAAGGTCCTGCTGGCGCTCGTCGATCAGCTGAAGAACAAGCTCGGCCATGCAGTGATCCTGCTGGGCAGCGAGCATGAGGGCAAGGTCGTGCTGGTGGCTGGCGTGACCAAGGACCTCTCCAGCCAACTCAAGGCTGGCGATCTGATGAAACAAGCCGCTGCGGCGGTCGGTGGCAAGGGCGGTGGTCGCCCTGACATGGCCCAGGGTGGTGGCGTCGACGTCGCCGCGCTGGACAAGGCCCTGGCCCTGGCAGTGCCGTTCGCCGAGCAGGGACTTTGAGATGAGGCGGCCGGCGGTCTATTCGCCGGCCGTTTCATGTTGGATTGTTTTTTGGGGCCCTTTAGGGCTGAGGCACCTTTGAAATGGCGTTGATCGTACAGAAATTTGGCGGTACCTCTGTCGGTTCCATCGAGCGGATCGAGCAGGTTGCCGACAAGGTCAAGAAATTCCGCGAGCAAGGCACCGACCTGGTGGTCGTGCTGTCGGCGATGAGCGGGGAAACCAATCGCCTGATCGACCTGGCGAAGCAGATCACCGACAAGCCCGAACCCCGCGAGCTGGACGTGATCGTCTCGACCGGCGAGCAGGTCACCATCGCCCTGTTGTCCATGGCCCTGATGAAGCGCGGCGTGCCGGCGGTGTCCTACACCGGCAACCAGGTGCGCATCCTCACCGACAGCGCCCACAACAAGGCGCGCATCCTGCAGATCGACGACCAGAAGATCCGCGCCGACCTCAAGGCCGGCCGTGTCGTGGTGGTCGCCGGCTTCCAGGGTGTCGATGAGCACGGCAACATCACCACCCTCGGTCGTGGCGGTTCCGACACCACCGGCGTGGCCCTGGCGGCGGCCCTGAAGGCCGACGAGTGCCAGATCTATACCGATGTCGACGGCGTCTACACCACCGACCCGCGTGTCGTGCCCCAGGCCCAGCGTCTGGAGAAGATCACCTTCGAGGAGATGCTGGAAATGGCCAGCCTCGGCTCCAAGGTGCTGCAGATCCGCTCGGTGGAGTTCGCCGGCAAGTACAACGTCCCGCTGCGCGTGCTGCACAGCTTCAAGGAGGGTCCGGGTACCCTCATTACCATCGATGAAGAGGAATCCATGGAACAGCCGATCATTTCCGGTATCGCCTTCAACCGTGATGAGGCCAAGCTGACCATTCGTGGCGTCCCGGACACCCCAGGCGTTGCCTTCAAGATCCTCGGCCCGATCAGCGCCGCGAACATCGAAGTCGATATGATCGTGCAGAACGTCTCGCACGATAACACCACCGACTTCACCTTCACCGTGCACCGCAACGAGTACGAGAAGGCGCTGAGCGTGCTGGAGAACACCGCCCGCGAAATCGGCGCGCGTGAAGTGATCGGCGACACCAAGATCGCCAAGGTGTCCATCGTCGGCGTCGGCATGCGCTCCCACGCGGGTGTCGCCAGCCGCATGTTCGAAGCCCTGGCCAAGGAGAGCATCAACATCCAGATGATCTCCACCTCCGAGATCAAGGTCTCGGTGGTGATCGAAGAGAAGTACCTGGAGCTGGCTGTACGCGCGCTGCATACCGCGTTCGAGCTTGATGCTCCCGCCCGACAGGGTGAGTAAGACGCTGCCTGGAGGGGCGCGGCTTGCCGCGCCCTTCGCGTTTCTGGCCGCTGCTGGTGTCCCTGTCCAGGCGCCTGTGGTGGTCGATTCGGGTCTGCGCCGTCGTCCCCGGCCAGGCCCTGCTTATCAAAGACTGTTGTCCCTGAAGATTCATGTGAGGAGAAAACTATGCTGATTCTGACTCGTCGGTGCGCCGAGAGCCTGATCATTGGTGACGGTGAGATCACCGTGACGGTCCTGGGTGTCAAAGGCAACCAGGTGCGTATCGGCGTGAGCGCGCCGAAAGAAGTGGCCGTTCACCGCGAGGAAATCTACCTGCGGATCAAGAAAGAGAAGGACGAGGAGCCAAGCCTTTAATTCTTTTGAAGTTTTTTTCAAAAAAAGGGTTGCAAACGAGGAAGGGTGTGTTTAATATTCGCCTCGTGTTGCGGTGAGGTGGCCGAGTGGCCGAAGGCGCTCCCCTGCTAAGGGAGTATACCTCATAAGGGTATCGGGGGTTCGAATCCCCCCTTCACCGCCATTATTTGCCTGGAGCGCTTCAAGCGATCCGAATGGCACAGCAAGACACGGACTCATAGCTCAGCTGGATAGAGTACTCGGCTACGAACCGAGCGGTCGGAGGTTCGAATCCTCCTGAGTCCGCCACTTTTGAAGTGGCTTTGCCTGCAAGGCTGCTTCAATCAACCAGTGGTAACCTGGTCTAAAACTACCCCACGGACTCATAGCTCAGCTGGATAGAGTACTCGGCTACGAACCGAGCGGTCGCAGGTTCGAATCCTGCTGAGTCCGCCACTTTTGAAGTGGTTTTGCTTGCAAAGGCACTTCAACAAGCCAGTGGTAATCTGGCCTAAAACTACCAACCACGGACTCATAGCTCAGCTGGATAGAGTACTCGGCTACGAACCGAGCGGTCGCAGGTTCGAATCCTGCTGAGTCCGCCACTTTTTGAAGTGGCTCTGCTTGCAAAGACGCTTCAACAAGCCAGTGGTAACCTGGCCTAAAACTACCACCACGGACTCATAGCTCAGCTGGATAGAGTACTCGGCTACGAACCGAGCGGTCGCAGGTTCGAATCCTGCTGAGTCCGCCATACATCAAGAAGCCCGCTCATTTGAGCGGGCTTTTTGTTTTTCCATATGCGCTGAATTGTCGCAGATGTCCATCTAAGCTACTGCTGTAGGCCTTCCTTGCAAGGGTCTGCAGCTGAAGATCGAGTCGACACAAAACGAATGTGCTTTTAACGCCAGAGCAACCGTCGCACTGATGGCTTCGAGCGTTGTCACAGCTTTAGCGCGCAAACGATTGTTCTAGCCAAAAATTTAAGCGATCCGACAGCTTGCACAGTGTATGATTGCGCCCGTCAGCCCCGCCGGGGCTTGTGGAATACCACCATGGACTTACCCAGTAGTTACTCGCTAACACGCTTCATACAGACAGATCTGACCGATTGATTCTCCCGGCGTGCTCCGCTGCTGGGAGTGGAGTTCGCCTATGACCGAAATCGAAGTAAAGAAAACCCAAGACAGCCTGCAGGATCGCCTGGCCCAGGTGATCGAACTGTTGCAGCGCCAGCGGGTGGTCGAGGACCTGACGCACCGTCAGGAAGGTCATCACCATGACCTGGTGGAAAACCTGGTCCACCGCCAGAACCTGGTCGAGCTGCAGCGCAAGCTCGACGACCTGCACCCCGCCGACATCGCCTACATCCTCGAAGCCCTGCCACTGGACGATCGCCTGACGGTCTGGCAGCTGGTGCGCTCCGACCGTGACGGCGACATCCTGCTTGAAGTCTCCGATGCCGTGCGTCAGACCCTGATCGCCGACATGGACGATCACGAGTTGCTGGCGGCCGCCAAGGAGATGGACGCTGACGAACTCGCCGACCTGGCTCCGGAATTGCCCCGCGACGTCGTCCATGAACTCATGGAGAGCCTCGATGCCCAGCAGCGCGAGCGTGTGCGCTCGGCCCTGAGCTACGACGAGGAGCAGGTCGGTGCATTGATGGACTTCGAGATGGTCACCATCCGCGAAGATGTCAGCCTCGAAGTGGTACTGCGCTACCTGCGCCGGCTCAAGGAGCTGCCAGGGCACACCGACAAGCTGTTCGTGGTCGATTACGACGGTATTCTCAAGGGCGTGCTGCCCATCAAGCGGTTGTTGGTCAACGACCCGGACAAGAAGGTCGCGGAGGTCATGGCCAATGACCCGGTGACCTTCCACCCCGAGGAAGATGCCTACGACGCGGCTCAGGCCTTTGAGCGATACGACTTGGTATCCGCTCCGGTGGTGGACAAGAAAGAGCGCTTGATCGGCCGCCTGACCATCGATGAAATGGTCGATCTGATCCGTGAGGAAAGTGAGAGCGAAGTGCTCAACATGGCCGGTCTGCGCGAAGAGGAAGACATCTTCGCCTCGGTCTGGCGCTCGCTGCGCAACCGTTGGGCGTGGCTTGCCATCAACCTGATCACCGCGTTTGTCGCGTCGCGGGTGATCGGCTTGTTCGAAGGCTCCATCGAGAAGCTGGTGGCCCTGGCGGCATTGATGCCGATCGTTGCCGGTATCGGCGGTAACTCCGGCAACCAGACCATCACCATGATCGTTCGCGCCATGGCGCTGGACCAGGTGTCACCAGGCAACACCAGCCGCCTGATGCGCAAGGAGCTGGCGGTATCGTTGATCAATGGCCTGGTCTGGGGCGGTGTGATCGGGGTGGTGGCGTTCTGGCTGTATGGCAGCTGGTCGCTGGGGCTGGTCATGACCGCCGCGATGACCTTGAACCTGCTGCTGGCAGCGCTGATGGGTGTACTGATCCCGATGACGCTGACGCGCCTGGGCCGAGATCCGGCAATGGGCTCGAGCGTGATGATCACTGCCGTGACCGACAGTGGTGGATTCTTCATCTTCCTCGGCCTGGCAACGCTGTTCCTGATGTAGGTCGACGGAGCGCCAGAAACAAGAAAGCCAGCTTACGCTGGCTTTTTTGTGTTCGCTTGGCAGGATCAGGACGCGTCGGCGGCCATTTCCACATCGTGGGCGATGAGGGCGACCAGCGCATTCTGCTGGCGGTGGGACAACTGGCGGAAGCGCTGCAGCAATTCGCGTTCGTGAAGGCTGAGCTCTGGGCTGTCCAGGCGCATGCTCAGCTCGTCACCCAGAGCACCTTCCTGGATAAGGCTCTGCTCCAGGCGGGCGATGATCTCGGAGTTCATGCTGCGGTGATGGTTGCGCGCTACCTCGGCAATGCGCTCACGCATCCCGTCTGGCAGGCGGACGACAAACTTGTCAGCGGTGCGGCTGGAGTAGATAGCCTGTTTCATTGGGCGCATATAAATTGACCGGTTGTTCTGGTTCAGGGGAGCGGTTCTCAAATTGGCCGCACGGTGGAAGTACGACCGCGGCGACGACAAAATGTTCAACCGTGATGTGATTTTGGTTCTTCATCTTGCCTCATGATCGCCGTTTCCTTGGCGTCAATTCTGTGACAAATAGTGATCTCGATAAAGGCTTTTTGCCAGTACCAATTATCAGAAATGAGCACTGGTTTGAAAAGTTTCACATTCATCGAATTGCACAGGTGTCAGACAAATGCCGTCAAAATCTGGTAAAAGACAGCAAAGGGTCAGGGAAAATCATCAAATGCGCTGGTTTCCCATACATTGAGCATAGTGGCTATGCAATATGACGCAAGCGGTGGGGTGGCCTCAAGGGGGCGCCTGATATTCCTCATGGGACCGTCTGGTTCAGGAAAAGATTCCCTGCTTGAGGCGGCCCGTGAGCGATTGTTCACCCAGGGGGTCGAAATCGCTCGGCGGGTCATCACGCGTTCGGCCGAGGCCAAGGGTGAAGCCGCGCATGGCGTGAGCGCCGAACGTTTCGAGGCAATGCGCGAAGCGGGGGCCTTTGCGTTGGACTGGCAGGCCAATGGCCTGCGCTATGGCATCCCTGCGCAACTGGATACATGGCTCGCTGCGGGGCGCTCGGTACTGGTCAACGGCTCGCGTGCGTACCTGCCGATCGCCCGGCAGCGCTACCCTGATCTCGTAGCCGTCGGGCTGGTTGTTTCCCCGCAGGTGCTGCGCCAGCGCTTGCTGGCCCGTGGAAGAGAAAGCACCGAGCAGATCGAGCAACGCCTGGCCCGCAATTTCCGACTGCAGGCCTACGATCCCGGTGTGCATGTCGTGGACAATTCCGGGCCGTTGGCCGGTGCGGTGGAAGCTTTGATCGCGCTGTTGCGCGCCGAAGGCGTGATCGCTGACACGCAGGGAAAAAGGCCGACGTGCATAATGCCCGATTGATACATGACAAATGCGCACATGCTGGTTAACATGCTCGCCGTCCCCGCCGCGCAGCGTCTGTTGTCGGCCTCTGTGTCTCAGTAGCTCAATTGGATAGAGCATCCCCCTCCTAAGGGGAAGGTTGCAGGTTCAAATCCTGCCTGGGACGCCATCTCTTTCCAATTCTCCTTCGTTTACCTTGCCTGGATGCCTTCCCGGGGCTGTCGAGCCGTTTGTCTGTGGCTCAGGGCGAGGTGTGCAGCCAGCCCGAAGATCAGCCCCCAGAATGCGGCGCCAAGGCCGAGCAAGCTCATCCCAGAGGCGGTGACCAGGAAGGTGATCAGCGCCGGTTCCCGTTGTTTTTCGTCACTCATGGCGCCCACCAGGCCGTTGGCGATCGCGCCGAATAGTGCCAGGCCGGCGAGGGCGGCTATCAGTTCCTTCGGCAGGGCGGCGAACACCGAGGCCAAGGTGGCGCCGAAGCTGCCCATCAGCAGATAGAAGGCACCGCAGGCCATGCCGGCGATATAGCGCTTGTCCGGGTTCTCGTGGGCTTCGCGACCGGTGCAGATGGCCGCTGTGATCGCCGCCAGGTTGACGCCGTGGCAGCCGAATGGCGCCAGCAGCAGCGAACCCAGGGCGGTGACCGAGACGATCGGGCGTGCCGGTACCTGGTAGCCGGAGGTGCGCAGCACGGCGATACCGGGCACCGACTGGCCGGTGAGCGACACCAGCGCCAAGGGCAGGCCGATATTGACAATGGCCTGCCAGCTCCACTGCGGGCTGGTCCAGGTGGGGACGGTCATTTCCAGCACCAGCGCCTGGGTGTCCAACTGCCCCAGGCCGGCGGCGAGGCCGCAGCCGACGATCAGCACCGAAAGAATCGCGTAGCGCGGCGACAGGCGCTTGAACAGCAGGTAACTCGCCAGCATCGACAGCACCAGCACGGGCTGCAGGCGGATCGAGCTGAACAGCTCGGCGCCGAAGCGGAACAGGATGCCGGCCAGCATCGCCGCGGCGATGGCCTTTGGCAGGCGATTCATCAACTTGTCGAAGGCGCCGCTCAGGGCGATCACCGCGATCAGCAGCGAGGCGACGATATAGGCGCCCACCGCTTGAGCCAGTGACACGCTCGGCAGCATCGATACCAGCAGCGCCGCGCCGGGCGTGGACCAGGCGGTGATCACCGGTACCCGCAGTTTCCAGCTCAGCAGCAGGCCGGTCAGGCCGCTGCCGATGGAAATGGCCCAGATCCACGATGCGGTCGCTTCGTTGCCCAGGCCGGCTTGGTCGGCGGCCTGAAACACGATGATCAAGGGGCCGGCGTAGGAGATGATCACGGCGATCAGGCCGGCGACCAGGGCGGAGAGGGAAAAATCCTTTCTGAGATTATCCATGGTGAGTCCAGATGAGTTGATTGATTCGATTGATTCGATTCAAATTGAATCTATACGGTAACGTGGCCTGAATTCAAGAGGGGCTGCTCTCACGCGGCTGCTGTTCACAACTTGAATCGCTCGGAGGATCGACTCAAGTCGGTCTGTGTGTTCAAATTTCAATCATTTAAGCCCGGTAGCCGTCTCATGTGGGTTCCACGGATCAGCGAAAGCAATCAGCCTGTCTACCTGTCCATCGCCGATGCGCTGGCGCACGATATCGCCAGTGGCGCCCTGCGACGTGGCGAGCGCTTGCCGACGCTACGCGAACTGGCGCAGGCACTGGACGTTACGCCAGGCACCATCAGCCGCGCCTACACCGAGGCGTCGCGTCGCGGCCTGACCCAGGGCGAGGTGGGCCGCGGCACCTACGTTCTTGACCGGATCGGCGACACGGGCGAGGCCCCTGCCGTTACCCGCGCGACCTCCGCCGCAGCGCCCGTTGCCCGCAGCGAAGTGCTCGACCTGTCGATCATCAAGCCCTACGGCGAAACCCTGCAGTACTGGTTGCGCAACGCGCTGACCGAACTGGCCAATACCGCGCGGCTGGAGCAGGTGCTGGACTACGCCCCCGACGGCGGCCATCCGGCGCATCGCGAGGCGGGCGCGCAATGGTTACGGCAGTGGCTGCCGGGTGCGCAGTGGCAGCAGGTGGTCATCACCAGCGGCGCCCAGCACGGGCTGATGGTGGCGATCAGCGCCTTGACCGCGGCGGGTGATCTGGTGCTGTGCGAGTCGCTGTGCTACCCGGGTATCATCTCCGTGGCTCACGGCCTGGGCCGCCGCCTGCGTGGTGTGCCGATGGACGAGCAGGGCATCATCCCCGAGGCGTTGCGCGAGATCTGCCAGCGCGAGCGGCCAGCCATGCTGGTGTGTGTGGCAACCTGTCAGAACCCGACCACGGCAATCATGTCCAACGAGCGTCGCGCCCAGATCGCGGCGCTGGCGGAGGAGTTCGACTTCCTGTTGCTGGACGACGACATCTACGGCTTCCTCGCCACCGATCCACAGGCCCGGCCGCTGGCGACTTTTGCACCGGAGCGTTCGATCTACCTCACCAGCCTGTCCAAGTCCGTCATGCCGGCGTTGCGCATCGGCTACCTGTACAGCCCGCTGAAACTGCTGTCGCGGCTGACTGCCATGGTACGCAGCACGGTGTGGATGCCTTCGCCGTTGACCGCGCAACTGGCCAGCCATGTGATCGGCGAAGGGCTGGACAGCCAGCTGATCCGCATGCACCGCGCCGAGGCTGCGGCACGCCAAGCCATCGCCCGTGAAGTCTTCACCGATGCGTCGTTGCAAAGCCAGCCGCACAGCTACCACCTTTGGCTCAACTTGCCCGAGCCATGGCGCAGCGACGAGTTCGCGATGCTGGCGAGAGCCAATGGCGTGGCGGTCATGAGCGCCAGCCAGTTCCAGGTGGAGCGCACGGGCGATCCGCGTGGCGTGCGGGTCGTACTGATGTCGCCGACCAGCCGGGAGGAGTTGCGCTTCGCCCTGACCCAGTTGGCCAGCCTGCTCGAGTCAGGGGACCCGAAACGCTTCTACTGAACCGGGGACAAAGCCCGGCTCAAAGCTTGGCGGTGTAGCGTCGCTCGGTATCATCGTCATTTGTCGAGTTCAGGACGCTTTGCGGCTGAGTGGTGGCCTGTTCTCGCTGCGCCTGCTGTTCGAGCCTGGCCTGGGTTTTGCGCTCGACCTCGTCCTGCAAGCGTTGGGCGATCAGCTGGTCGACCCTCATTTTCTGCTCGGGCGGCAACGCGTCGTACTCCTCCGGACTCAAGCCCAGCTCCTGAAACATCTTTTCCTTGATCTTCTCTGCCGGCGACTTGGCCATGTAATCGCGAAACTCCTGGAGGGCGCTGGATCCTTCCTGTTTGCCCACGCTGGCCTGTTCACGCTTGGCCGCGTCCGGATTTTGCAGCATGACCATCAGCTTGGCGAAGGCCTCCTTGCGATTGTCTTCGGCGTGCTGCTGCGAGGTGCTGCCCTGATTGTTCTGCTGCGCCGAGGTTTTCGCGCTGGCCATCAGCGGCTGGAGCGCGGGCAACTGTGCTGCAGGCTGTTCGAGAACGCTGCGTTGCTGTTGCTGCACGGTCTGCCACCCCAGGCCGTTCGCTGTGATAAGCATGTTTCCTCCGTGAACGACTGTTAAAGAGGCGACTAAAGGGGCAAAAGCTGTGCCAGCGATGGTGGAGCGGCAAAATAGGCCGTAAGGGCTATTCCGGCGACCTCTCGCTCGGAATATGCTTGCCCGGCAGAGGAACGGTATTGCCGCTAGCGGCAAAAAAATAGCAAGTGTCGGCAGCACCGGTTACGGGGCGCAGTTGCTGGGCAGCAGGGAGAGTGTCCATGAGTCAGGCAGCAAAGCCGATACCGGCCGGCTTCACCGAGCAGCAATTGCACACCTTGTTCGAGCTGATCAGCGACGGCATCTGGGACTGGGATGCCAACAGCGGCTACGTCTACCGCAACTCAGGCTGGTACGCGATGCTGGGTTACGCCAGCCACTCGCTGGACAACTCCGTGCTGACCTGGGAAAGCGTGATACACCCGCAGGACTATCCGCGGGTGATGGCGCATTTCGAGGCCTACATCACCCAGCGCAACGAGCACTACCGCATCGAGTACCGGTGCCGTTGCCACGATGGCAGTTACCTGTGGGTCGAGGACAGCGGCCATATCATCGCCCGCAACGCCGATGGCTCGGTGGCGCGCATGCTCGGGGCTCATCGCAATATCGACGCAGGCAAGCGCCTGGTGGAGGAGCTCGAACAGCGCAATCTATCGCTGGAGAGCCAGGTGGCCGAGCGAACCTGCGAGCTGTCCTGGGTCAACCAGCAGTTGCAGCGGCAACTGGATGAGAACCGCGAACTGGCCGAGCGGGATGCGTTGACCCGCACCGCCAATCGCTATCGCCTGGAGAAAACGCTTCAGCAGGAGTGCGAGCGCGCCCGGCGCTTCCGTGAGCCACTGGCATTGATCGCCATGGACCTGGACGACTTCAAGCCGATCAACGACCTGCACGGTCATGCCCGTGGCGACGCGGCGCTGATCGAGGTCACCGAGCGTATCCGTCAGTGTCTGGGCGGTCGGGGGCTGCTGGCACGTTGGGGAGGTGATGAGTTTGCCGTGGTGTTGCCGCACACGTCGCTGCAGCAAGCCTGTGCAGTGGCCTCGTCGATCCGCGTGGCGATGGCGGCGATCGAGCCTATCGGCACGTGCCGGCTGACCATGAGCTATGGCGTGGTGCAGTGGCGCGAGGGGGACGATGCCGGCGGGTTGCTGGCGCGGGCGGACCAGGCGCTGTATCGGGCAAAGGCGCAAGGCAAAAACACCGTAGCCGAGTGATGGTAAAAAAAGGACCCGCGGCGCCTGGGGCGCAGCGGGTAAAATCGGCTATTGCCGCTTCAGTGTCTTCAATCAGATGTGCAGTGCGTGCCCCAGCGCGCGCAGCGCCGCTTCCTGCACCGCCTCGCCCAGCGTCGGGTGGGCATGAATGGTCCCGGCGATGTCTTCCAGGCGCGCGCCCATCTCCAGGGACTGGGCGAAGGCGCTGGACAGTTCGGAAACCGCCACGCCCACGGCTTGCCAGCCGAGGATCAGATGGTTGTCGCGGCGAGCCACCACGCGCACGAAACCGCTCTTCGACTCCAGGCTCATGGCCCGGCCGTTGGCGGCGAAGGGGAACTGCGCGACGATGCAATCCACACCTTGCTGGCCGGCCTGCTCCGGGGTCTTGCCGACCACCACCACTTCCGGATCGGTGAAGCATACCGCGGCGATTGCGGTCGGCTCGAAGCGCCGCGTCTTGCCGGCGATGATCTCGGCGACCATTTCACCCTGTGCCATGGCCCGGTGCGCGAGCATCGGCTCGCCGGCCACGTCGCCGATGGCCCAGACGTTGCGCATGCTGGTCTGGCAGCGCTCGTCAATGGCGATGGCAGCGCCGTTCATCTTCAAGTCCAGGCTTTCCAGGCCGAAGCCTTTGGTGCGTGGGCGGCGACCCACGGCCACCAGCACCTGGTCAGCCTCCAGGCGCAGCTGGCCACCTTGGCCGTCGCTGGCCAGCAGGCAACCGTCGGCATAGCCTTCGACACTGTGGCCCAGGTACAGCGCGATGCCGAGTTTCTTGATCGAGTCAGCCACCGGCGCGGTGAGCTCCGCGTCGTAGGTCGGCAGGATGCGGTCGCGGGCTTCCACCACGCTGACCTTGGCGCCGAGCTTGCGGTAGGCGATGCCCAGCTCCAGGCCGATGTAGCCGCCGCCGACCACCACCAGGTGCTCGGGCATGGCCTTGGGCGCCAGGGCCTCGGTGGAGGAAATGATCGGCCCGCCAATCGGCAGCATCGGCAGTTCGACACTGCTGGAGCCGGTGGCCAGCAGCAGGTGTTCGCACTGGATGCGCTGGCCGTCGACTTCGATGCTCTTGCCGTCGAGGATCTTCGCCCAGCCATGGATCACCTTCACACCATGTTTTTTCAGCAGCGCGGCGACACCGCTGGTGAGGCGGTCGACGATACCGTCTTTCCACTCGATGCTGCGGCTGATGTCCAGGCGTGGCGAGGACACGCTGATGCCCAGCGGTGAGGGTTCGGTGTAGCGGCTGGCCTGGTGGAACTGCTCGGCCACATGGATCAGCGCCTTGGACGGAATGCAGCCGATGTTCAGGCAGGTGCCGCCCAGGGCCTGGCCTTCGACCAGCACGGTGGGGATGCCCAGTTGCCCGGCGCGGATGGCAGCCACATAGCCGCCGGGGCCGCCACCGATGATCAGCAGGGTGGTGTTGATGAGCTCTTGCATGATCACTCCACGAACAGGCAGGCGGGCTGTTCCAGCAGGCCGCGCACGGCCTGGATGAACAGTGCGGCATCCATGCCGTCGACCACGCGATGGTCGAACGAGCTGGACAGGTTCATCATCTTGCGCACGACGATCTGGCCGTCGATCACCACCGGCCGTTCGACCATGCGGTTGACGCCGACGATCGCGACTTCCGGGGTGTTGACCACCGGTGTGCTGACGATGCCGCCAAGGGCGCCGAGGCTGGTCAGGGTGATGGTCGAGCCGGACAGCTCTTCACGGCTGGCCTTGTTGTTGCGCGCCGCGTGAGCGACACGGGCGATCTCGCTGGCGTTGCTCCACAGGCTGCCGGCTTCGGCGTGGCGCAGCACGGGCACCATCAGGCCGTTGTCACCCTGGGTGGCGATGCCGACGTGCACCGCGCCGTGGCGGGTGATGACCTGGGCTTCGTCGTCGTAGGTGGCATTGATCTGCGGGAAGTCGCGCAGGGCGACGACCATGGCGCGCACCAGGAACGGCAGCAGGGTCAGCTTGCCGCGGCTGTCGCCATGCTTGGCGTTGAGCTGCTGGCGCAGGGCCTCGAGTGCGGTGACGTCGATTTCCTCGACGTAGCTGAAGTGGGCGACGCGACGCTTGGCGTCCTGCATACGCTGGGCGATCTTGCGGCGCAGGCCGATCACCGGTACCTGCTCGCTGTCGGTGCGCTTGCCATAGCCCCCTGGCGCCTGGCCAGTGCTGCTCTGCGGCTTGCTGATGAAGGCGTCGAGGTCTTCATGCAGGATGCGCCCGGCCGGGCCGCTACCGTGCACGTAGCGCAGCTCGATACCGGCATCCAGGGCGCGCTTGCGCACCGCCGGGGAGGCCAGTGGCTTGTCGTGGGCCTCGCGCGGCACGATGGGCGCGGTTGCGTGGGTCGCGGCAACCTGCGGCTGGGACTCGACGCGTGGCTCGGGGCGGGCCGCGGCCTGTACCGCTGCCGGTGCCGGCTCGGCCGGCTTGGCCTGGGGCGTGTCGACATGGTTGCCGCTGCCTTCGACCTCGATGCGGATCAGCTCGCTGCCGACCGCCATCACCTCACCGGGCTGGCCGCCCAGGGCCAGCACCTTGCCGCTGACCGGCGAAGGGATTTCCACGGTGGCCTTGTCGGTCATGACATCGGCCACCACTTGATCTTCGGCGATCACATCGCCGACCTTGACGAACCATTCCACCAACTCGACTTGCGCGATGCCTTCGCCAATGTCCGGCATCTTGATGACGTGCGTGCCCATTCAGACCTCCATGACCCGTTTCAGTGCCGCGCCTACCCGCGAAGGGCCGGGGAAGTAGGCCCATTCCTGTGCGTGGGGGTAGGGGGTATCCCAGCCGGTGACGCGCTCGATCGGCGCTTCGAGGTGATGGAAGCAGTGCTCCTGGACCAGCGATACCAGCTCCGCGCCGAAGCCGCAGGTGCGGGTGGCTTCGTGCACGACCACGCAGCGGCCGGTTTTCTTCACCGACTCGACGATGGTCTCCAGGTCCAGCGGCCACAGGCTGCGCAGGTCGATGACCTCGGCGTCGACGCCGCTCTCTTCGGCGGCCACTTGCGACACATATACGGTGGTGCCATAGGTCAGCACGGTGACGTCGTTGCCTGGGCGGGTAATCACCGCCTTGTCCAGCGGCACGCTGTAGTAGCCATCCGGCACGGCGCTGTGCGGGTGTTTGGACCACGGCGTCACCGGACGGTCGTGGTGGCCGTCGAACGGGCCGTTGTACAGGCGCTTGGGCTCAAGGAAGATCACCGGATCGTCGCATTCGATCGAGGCGATCAGCAGGCCCTTGGCGTCGTAGGGGTTCGATGGCATGACGGTGCGCAGGCCGCAGACCTGGGTGAACATCGCCTCGGGGCTCTGGCTGTGGGTCTGGCCGCCGTAGATGCCGCCACCGCAAGGCATGCGCAGGGTCAGCGGGGAGATGAACTCACCGGCCGAGCGATAGCGCAGGCGGGCCATCTCCGAGACGATCTGGTCGGAGGCGGGGTAGAAGTAATCGGCGAACTGGATCTCGACCACCGGGCGCAGGCCATAGGCGCCCATGCCCACGGCGGTGCCGACGATACCGCTTTCGGAGATCGGTGCGTCGAACACGCGGGACTTGCCGTACTTGGTCTGCAGGCCCTCAGTGCAGCGGAACACGCCGCCGAAGTAGCCAACGTCCTGGCCATAGACCACCACGTTGTCATCGCGCTCGAGCATGACATCCATGGCCGAGCGCAGGGCCTGGATCATGGTCATTGTGGTGGTGGACATGGCGTTTTCCAGATGGATGCTGTTGTTGTGATCGTTCATCTCAGACCCCCAGTTCCTGGCGCTGACGGCGCAAGTGGTCGGGCATTTCCTTGTACACATCTTCGAACATCGACGCGGCACTGGGGATATGGCCGTTGCTCAGGGTGCCGAACTGCTCGGCGTCCTTCTGCGCCTTGATCACCTCGGCCTCGAGCTCGGCGGTGACCGCCTGGTGCTCTTCTTCGGACCAGTGGCCAAGCTTGATCAGGTGCTGCTTGAGGCGGGCGATCGGGTCGCCCAGCGGGAAGTGGCTCCAGTCGTCGGCCGGGCGGTACTTGGACGGGTCGTCCGAAGTCGAGTGCGGGCCGGCGCGGTAGGTGACCCACTCGATCAGCGTCGGGCCCAGCCCGCGGCGGGCGCGTTCGGCGGCCCAGCGCGAGGCGGCGTAGACGGCGATGAAGTCGTTGCCGTCCACTCGCAGCGAAGCGATGCCGCAACCCACGCCACGGCCGGCGAAAGTGGTCGACTCGCCACCGGCGATGGCCTGGAAGGTCGAGATCGCCCACTGGTTGTTGACCACGTTGAGGATTACCGGGGCGCGGTAGACGTGGGCGAAGGTCAGCGCGGTGTGGAAGTCGGACTCGGCGGTGGCGCCGTCACCGATCCATGCCGAGGCGATCTTGGTATCGCCCTTGATCGCCGAGGCCATGGCCCAGCCGACCGCCTGGACGAACTGGGTGGCCAGGTTGCCGCTGATGGTGAAGAAGCCGGCCTCGCGCACCGAATACATGATCGGCAACTGGCGGCCTTTGAGCGGGTCACGGGTGTTGGACAGCAGCTGGCAGATCATGTCGACCAGCGACACATCGCGGGCCATCAGGATGCTCTGCTGGCGATAGGTGGGGAAGCACATGTCGGTGCGGTTCAGGGCCAGGGCCTGGCCGCTGCCGATGGCTTCCTCGCCCAGGCTCTGCATGTAGAAGGACATCTTCTTCTGACGCTGGGCAACCACCATGCGGCTGTCGAAGATGCGCGTCTTGAGCATGGCGTGCATGCCCTGGCGCAGCACCTGCGGCTCGATGCCCTCGGCCCACGGGCCAACGGCGTCGCCATGCTCGTTGAGCACGCGCACGAGGCTGTAGGAAAGGTCCGCAGTGTCGGCGGCTTCCACATCGATAGGGGGTTTACGGACTTGACCCGCGTCGTTCAGGCGCAGGTAGGAGAAATCGGTCTGGCAGCCTGGCCGGCCTGTAGGCTCGGGCACATGCAGACGCAGGGGGGCGTACTCGTTCATGCTTTTTACGCTCGCTCGAATGTTGTTTTTGTGAGCTTTGAAGCGGCCGCCGCTGACTGCCGGCTCGTGACTGGCAGGTCAGCGTCTTTTTACATCATAGGGGGACGGCAGGAGAATTTTTCTCTCAAGTTCGTTGCCTTTCTCCCGTGGCGCAGATAAACATTCCGTACAAACACAAAAACCAGGTCAATTTCTCTCATGCGTAAACTGGATCGAACGGATATCGGCATCCTCAACAGCCTGCAGGAAAACGCCCGCATCACCAACGCGGAGCTGGCGCGTTCGGTCAACCTGTCGCCCACGCCGTGCTTCAACCGGGTCAAGGCCATGGAGGAGCTGGGGGTGATTCGCCAGCAGGTGACGTTGTTGTCACCCGAGGCGCTGGGGCTGGATGTGAATGTGTTCATCCATGTCAGCCTGGAAAAGCAGGTGGAGCAGTCGCTGCACCGCTTCGAGGAAGAAATTGCCGAGCGCCCTGAGGTGATGGAGTGTTACCTGATGACCGGCGACCCCGACTACCTGCTGCGGGTCCTGCTGCCAAGCATCCAGGCACTGGAGCGCTTTCTCGATTACCTGACACGCTTGCCCGGGGTGGCGAACATTCGCTCCAGCTTTGCCTTGAAGCAGGTGCGCTACAAGACCGCGTTGCCGCTGCCGGCCAATGGCATGACGTTGCGCGAGCAATGATCCGGGCGCGGTGCCTGGGGTGCTTGATATTTTAAACACCCCCGGCCTATGTTGTGTGCGTCGCCATTCCCGGCATGCGAACACAACAAGAAGGACAGCGTCATGACGACCGAAGGCCCGCGCAACCAGGCAGTGCTCCTGGAGGGCATCGATGAAATCGAGTGCGTCACCCCCGACCTCAACGGCGTGCCCCGCGGCAAGGTGATGACCGCCGAGGGCTTCCTCGAGGGGCGCCGCCTGCAGATGGCCCGTGGCGTGCTGCTGCAGTGCATCATGGGCGGTTACCCGGCGGCAAAATACTATGGCAGCGACGATGGCGACCTCGCGCTGGTGGCCGAACCCTCGCAGATCCATCGCCTGCCCTGGAGCGACGAACCTCGGGCGTTGACGATCTGCGATGCGGTGGAACTCGATGGTAGCCCTTCAGGGTTGTCCAGCCGTGGCCAGCTCAAGGCGGTGATCGCCCGATATGCGCAGCGCGGGCTGGCCCCGGTGGTGGCGACGGAGCTGGAATTCTTTGTCTTTGCCGCCAACGCCGATCCGACCCAGCCGTTCCAGCCGCCGCTGGGCAAGGACGGACGCCGGGAAATGGGCCACTCGGCCTTCAGTGTCAGCTCCAACAACGGTCTGCGCCCGTTCTTCAACGAGGTATACCGCTGCATGGCGGCGCTGGGCCTGCCACGCGACACCTTCATGCACGAGATGGGTGTCAGCCAGTTCGAGATCAACCTGCTGCACGGCGATCCTTTGCTGCTGGCCGACCAGACCTTCCTGTTCAAGCACCTGCTCAAGGAGGTCGCGCTCAAGCATGGCCTGATCTTGGTGTGCATGGCCAAGCCACTGGCACACACACCCGGCAGTTCGATGCACATTCACCAGAGCCTGGTGGAGGTCGGCAGTGGGCGCAACGTGTTCAGCGACGAGCAGGGCAGGGCGACCGACACCTTCCACCATTTCATCGGTGGCCTGCAGGCCTGCCTGGCCGACTTCACCGCGCTGTTCGCGCCGAACGTCAATTCCTACCAGCGCCTGTGCCACCCTTATGCGTCACCGAACAACGCCTGCTGGTCCGAGGACAACCGTGCCGCGGGCCTGCGCATTCCGGCCAGCTCGCCTGTGGCACGGCGGGTGGAAAACCGCCTGCCGGGTGCCGATGCCAACCCCTACCTGGCCATTGCCGCGAGCCTTGCCGCTGGCCTGCACGGCATTGAGCGGCAGATCGCGCCGACGCCGGCCATCCAGGGCGAGTTCGAGGTGCCGGAATACCTCAGCCTGCCTTGCACCTTGCATGCCGCGCTTGAGCGGCTCAAGCGCAGCGACCTGGCGCGGGAACTGTTCGGCAAGGAGTTCATCGAAGGCTACATCGCCACCAAGACCCTGGAACTGAGCGATTTCTTCGATGAAATCACCCCCTGGGAGCGCCGCGTGCTGGCCGCGCAGGCCTGAGCGCGACACAACCGCTACTGGATGCGCCCCCATGGCTCTTTTTGCTGCCTGGGGGCCTGTGCCAAGATGGATTTGCTTTTATGCTTGCCTGCAACCCAACGCCACCTGGTCAAGGAGCTTGACGGGACGTATGCGAAATATCTGGAAGCCGTTTCAGTCGCTGTACTTCGCCGCCTTGATGATGCTGATCGGCTCGGGCCTGCTGAGTACCTACCTGGCCTTGCGCCTGGCCGCCGATCATGTCGACAGCCTGTGGATCGGTGCGCTGATGGCGGCCAACTACTTCGGCCTGGCGGTGGGGGGCAAGGTAGGGCACCGCTTGATCGGCCGGGTCGGGCATATCCGTGCCTATGCCACGTGTGCCGGCATTGTCGGCGCCGCGGTGCTCGGGCATGGGCTGACCAACTGGCTGCCGGCCTGGGTCGGGCTGCGTATGATCGTCGGCCTGGGCATGATGTGCCAGTACATGGTTATCGAGAGCTGGCTCAACGAACAGGCCGACGCCAAGCACCGTGGCGCGGTGTTCAGCGGCTACATGATTGCCTCCTACCTGGGGCTGGTGCTCGGCCAGTTGATCCTGGTGGTGCACCCGCAACTGGGGCCGGAACTGCTGATGCTGGTGGCGATGTGTTTTGCCTTGTGCCTGGTGCCGGTGGCGATGACCCGGCGCATTCACCCCGCACCGTTGCGCCCGGCGCCGATGGAGCCGAAGTTCTTCATCAAACGCGTGCCGCAATCGCTGTCAACTGTGCTTGGTTCGGGCCTGATCGTCGGTTCCTTCTATGGCCTGGCGCCGCTGTATGCGTCCAGCCAGGGTCTGAGCACCGAGCAGATCGGCCTGTTCATGGGCTGCTGCATCTTTGCCGGGCTGCTGGTGCAGTGGCCGCTGGGCTGGCTTTCCGATCGCTATGATCGCGCCGTGCTGATCCGCAGCGTGGCCATCGGCCTGGCCCTGGCCGCCGCGCCGCTGGCGATCCTGCCGGGGGTTCCGCTCGAGCTGCTGTTCGCCATGGGCTTTGTCATTTCGCTGTTGCAGTTCTGCCTGTATCCCTTGGCGGTGGCGTTCTCCAATGACCACGTGGAGAGTGAGCGGCGGGTCTCGCTGACCGCGATGCTGCTGGTCACTTATGGTGTGGGCGCCTGTATCGGACCGTTGGCGGCCGGGGTGCTGATGAAGCTGCTGGGCGCGCAGATGCTCTACGCCTTCTTCGTGTTCTTCGCGTTGGTGCTGGTGTGGCGCATTCGGCCCAAGGCAGTCACTGGGCTGCACCAGGTCCAGGATGCGCCGCTGGGGCACGTGGCGATGCCAGCGGCGGGCTCGCCCTTGTCGGCGGCCCTCGACCCGCGGGTGGATGAGCAGACGGTGCAGGATGTGATGCAGGCGCCGGTGGCGGCGGAAGATACCGAGGAGGATGCCGGTGCGCAGGCGCAAGGCGAGGGGGGCAAATCGATGTCCTAGGCGGCCTGCCCGGGCACCAATGAAAACGCCACCCGAGGGGTGGCGTTTTTCATGGGCTGGCGACGATCAATAGTCGTCCTTGTCGAACCGCCGCGCTTCACGCTGCAACTGATAGACGAAGCTCTCGATCTTGCGCTGGGCCTGGCCGTTGAGGTTGTGGAAGCGCACCCCGGCGAAGGTGGTGTTGATGCGCTCTTCGAAGTGCAGGTGGCGCAGTTCGACCAGGGTGTCGGTCAACCCCAGTGGGGTGCCGGCCTTGAAGCGCTCATAGACCTGGCCGAGTTGCAGGCGGTCCTCGACGTTGCCGTCGAAGCGCAGTTTGCAGCCGGTTGCCGAGATATCCAGCAGTTTGCCGCGCAACGCGCCATTGCCCTTGAGGTGGGTGCCGTCGAGGGTCACGTCGACCAGTTGCGACAGCTTCAGCGCGGCGCGGAAGGCATTGCGGCGTTGGTGATAGGTCACTTCCTCGGGCAGCGGGCCACGGTAGCAGCGGTGGCCGTCGATCTCGGTGATGGTCAGCGGTATGTTGCTTTCCCAGGCGATGCGCACGCCGTCGTGGAAGCCTTCGACGCGGAAGGGTTCGCCGCTCTCGATGTACTTCTCGCCGTCGCGAGGGATCATCTCATCCAGTGCCAGGACACCGCTTTCCCGGTCGACATGCACCACATAGCTCTGGAACCGCTGGCTGCGCTCATGGAAGCTGATGATCAGTGGGTCGTGGCTATCCAGCAGCTGGCGCAAGTTGGCCGCGATCTCCAAAGGGGTGGTCAGCACCTTTGGGGGCTGGGGAGCATCGGATTCATTGAACACGGGTTATCAATCTCCAGGCAAAACGGCACACGCAAGTTACGGCATTTTGCCAGTATGTTCCGTGCCTTGAAACAAATAATCAAACCTGGCTGATTGCCCGGGGCTTGTCCATGGGCGATGTGGCGCCACGGCTGTCATAGAGCGACGGGGAGTCGCCGCCCATGAGGATTCTGATCTGATTGGTCGTGGCGTGTTGCTGCGCCTGGATGATCCGCCCATTGGTCTCGTTGACCTGCTGGCAGTTGTCCATCAGTTGGGTCAGCACATCGAGCTGCTGCATGATGATCTCGCCATTGGGCGACAGCTCGGCGACGGCTTTCACGCCTGCACGGTCGGCGCTGAGGCCGAGCCCAGTGAGCAGGTTGTTGCGCCGCAGCCCCTGCTGCTCAAGCAGGACGATCAGGGATTGCTTGCGGGCAAGGATCTGCTCCAGCTTGGCCATGTCCCGACCGTGCAGGGCCACTGCCTCCTTTTGTAGAAGGTCGAGCAGTTCCTGCGTCGGTGCTAAATCGTCTTCGATCAGTTGCAGCAGAGTGATGTCGTGCATGGCTAACTCTTGGCGTGGTGCGTCCTTGAAGTCAGCGCGCCTGGTGGTTAGCGCTGAGCTTCGAAATCAAGCAGTTTGCTAGCGACCCGGTCGGCATCGACCTTGTAGCTGCCGTCTGCGATGGCCTGTTTCAACTCGGCCACACGGGCACTGTTGACGGTGGGCTGATCGCGCAGCTTGTCGCTGATCTTCTGCAATTGCTGGGCCTCTGGGCTCAGATGTACTGTTTCTCCGCTGGCACCGGTGTGCTTGGGCGCTTCGTTGGCCTCGCCGGCTTTAGCGGCGTTGCCGGACGCGGTGTTGCCGCGAACGCCGCCCGTGACGGACGGAGAGTTATTCAAACGACTGAAGTCGATGACCATGATCAAAACCCCTGGGAATTAGGACGCATGCCTTGTTTTCGACCAAACCGAAAAAAACTTTAGGCACGAATGCAACACGGCCTGAAGCTGGCTTGCGTATCCCGATATCTGACAGAGTTTAGGGGCCGAGGTTGCACACCGCCACCCCTCTGTCGAAATCCTGACGCAGGGTAGGTTACATGGCGACCTCGACTTGCCCGGCACCGGTTACCCGGGCCTTGATCACCCGTTTGGAATTGAGGTTGCGCACGCGGATCTGCGCTTGCATCCCGCCCTTGTCGAGGGCTTCGCCCGGCATGCGCACACTCAGGTTGCCACTGCGGGCGATGATCACTACGTGGTCGCCTTTGCGCACCACTTCGGCCTGTTCCAGGTGCTGTTGGGTCAAAACCTGGTCAAGTACCGTGGGGCGCAGCAGTTTCATGCCCACGGCCTGCTCCAGCAGGGTCAGGTAGCCGGGGCCCAGGGTGCCTACATCGCGCTCGCGCAGGGCCACATCGCTTTCATCGATGATGCTTTCGCGTTTCAGTGGCCGGGTCATTACCACGACATCGCGCAGCAGGCGCACCTGGGCGGGCACGAATACGGTCCAGGGCGCGGCACCGTCGCAACGCACCCTCACTGTTACCCGGCCCAGCGGGGTCGAGCCTTCCAGTGAGGCATCCAACTGTTGGCTGCACAGCGGCATGCGCAGGCGCGGGTCAAGCTTGTTGACTTCGATCTCGTAGCGGCCCTGAGTCTGGGTGGTTGCCAGATAATCTTCGACGGTGAATTCAAGAAAGCCTTGAGTGACACCGATAAGCTGTTCAGGCAAGGTAAAAGAGTCCGCCAGCGTACGCGCGCCGGGTGCTACCAGGCACAGCACAGCCAGGGGGCCGGTCAGCAGGCGCGTCAGTCGTCGGAAAAATGTCGTTTTCGTATGCATGACGCTCAAAAAAGCAAAGCCCGTGCCGACTTGCTGCACAGGGTAATCGTTGAAGGAGTCCGGCATGGCTGGAGTGATGGATTCGGTCAACCAGCGTACACAGCTGGTGGGGCAGAATCGCCTGGAGCTGCTGTTGTTTCGCCTCAATGGCGACCAGCTCTACGGCATCAATGTTTTCAAGGTCCGGGAAGTGCTGCAGTGCCCCGACCTGACGCTGCTGCCTAAATCCCATCCGGTGGTGCGCGGCGTGGCCAACATACGCGGGGCGACGATCCCGATCCTCGACCTGTCGATGGCGACCGGTCTGCCAGGGCTGAAGGAAGAAACACGCAAGAGTTTCGTCATCATCACCGAGTACAACACCAAGACCCAGGGCTTCCTGGTGCACTCGGTCGAGCGCATCGTCAACATGAACTGGGAAGAGATCCATCCGCCACCCAAGGGTACCGGGCGCGATCACTACCTGACTGCCGTGACGCGCGTCGACAACCGCATGGTCGAGATCATCGATGTGGAGAAGGTGCTGGCCGAGGTGGCGCCATCTTCCGAGTCGGTGTCGGAAGGTGTGATCGATGCCGAGGTACAGGACAAGGCGGTGATGCTGCGGGTATTGACCGTCGATGATTCGTCGGTGGCGCGCAAGCAGGTGAGTCGATGCCTGCAGACCGTGGGGGTCGAGGTGGTGGCGCTCAACGATGGTCGCCAGGCCCTGGATTACCTGCGCAAGCTGGTGGATGAGGGCAAGCGTCCGGAGGAGGAGTTCCTCATGATGATCTCGGATATTGAAATGCCGGAAATGGACGGCTATACCCTCACGGCGGAGATCCGCAGCGATCCGCGCATGCAAAAACTGCACATCTGCCTGCATACTTCGTTGTCCGGGGTATTCAACCAGGCGATGGTCAAGAAGGTCGGTGCCGATGACTTCCTGGCCAAGTTCAGGCCGGATGACCTCGCCCAGCGCGTGGTCGATCGGATCAAGGCGAGTCATTGAAACGGCCGGGGTTCGCCCCCGGCGCTAGCGATTTAAGAAGAGGCGGCAGCATTGTCTACGGGTAATTTGGATTTCGAACAGTTCCGGGTATTCCTGGAGAAAGCCTGTGGCATCCTGCTGGGCGAGAATAAGCAGTACCTGGTCTCCAGCCGTCTCAACAAGCTGATGGAGCAACAGGGCATCAAGTCGCTGGGCGAGCTGGTGCAGCGCATCCAGACCCAGCCACGCGGTGGCTTGCGCGAGCAGGTGGTCGATGCCATGACCACCAACGAGACGCTGTGGTTTCGCGATACCTACCCGTTCGAGGTGCTCAAGAACAAGGTGATTCCGGAGTTCATCAAGAACAACCCGGGCCAGCGCCTGCGCATCTGGTCGGCGGCCTGTTCATCGGGGCAGGAGCCATACTCGCTGTCGATGGCCATCGACGAGTTCGAGCGGACCAACCTGGGTCAGTTGAAGATGGGCGCGCAGATCGTTGCCACCGACCTGTCCGGTGCCATGCTCAACAACTGCAAGACCGGTGAGTACGACAGCCTGGCCATTGCCCGTGGCCTGTCGCAGGAGCGCCTGCAGCGCTACTTCGACACCAAGGGGCCGGGGCGCTGGGCGATCAAGCCGCCGATCCGCAGTCGCGTCGAGTTCCGTTCCTACAACCTGCTCGACAGCTATGCGCCGCTGGGCAAGTTCGACATCGTGTTCTGCCGCAACGTGCTGATCTACTTCTCGGCCCAGGTCAAGAAGGACATCCTCATGCGTATTCACGCCACGCTCAAGCCCGGGGGGTACCTGTTCCTCGGGGCGTCCGAGGCGCTCAACGGGCTGCCGGACCACTACCAGATGGTCCAGTGCAGCCCGGGGATCATCTACCAGGCCAAATGAGGCTCGACAAAAAGGCCGGTATCGCGAGATACCGGCCTTTTTTTGTGCGTTCTGGCCGAATTCGGCGATACCGCTGACTTTGAGCACAGCGGTGGACGGGGCGGTGCTGGCTGCCAGCCACATGCCCAGTGCCGAGTTGTCGGCTACCCGCAGGTTGCCGTCGAGGGTGGCGTGGAGGCTCTGCAGGCTGAATGTGGTCGGCGGCTCGCTGCGGTCGCCGACGTCGAGCCAGCCGTTGTTCGCCAGGCGGATGCTGTTGCTGCCGCGCCCGCCATGGGCAATCCCGTAGGCGCTGTCACCTTCGACTTCGATGTTGGCCAGGCCAAGGAGGTCGCCTTGGATCATGCTGCCTTTGCGCATGATCAGCTCGACAGGGCGATTGCTGCCGGTGGCATTGATGGCGACGTTGCCCCAGATCTCGCCGCTGTTGAAGATGTTCAGGTCGCCGTTGGCCTTCTGCCAGGGCGGCACGCCAGTGCCATCATGGGTGGTGTTGCCAATGCGGATGGCAGTGTCGGCCGCTACGATCCTGCCACTGTTGTCGATGTGGCGCCCCAGGCTGTCGAAGATGCTCGCGCCATCCAGCACGATGCCTTGCGCGCCTTGGTAGCCGGCGAAGATCTGTCCCTGGTTGTCGATGCCGGCCAGCACCGCCGGTCGGTTGCTGGCGTCCGTGGTGGCGTGGATGGCGATGGCGCGCGGGACGCGGATGCTACCCGATTGGTGGCCAATTGACGTGTTTGTTTTGACGTCAATTTTTTGGTTTGCCGCTTTTGCCGCCTGCCGATTGCCGCCTGGGTAGCTCAAGGCGGAAGCACATTGCCGCTTTTCTGGCATAAGGCGCGGCATGAAACAGGCAAAACCCCCGTACTCATGGGGTTCAAGATGGTTGGCACAGGGCTTGCTAAAGCCATAGCAAACGAACTCTGGTCACCTTCAAAGGTCCCCGACATGAGCATCAGCTTCGACAAGGCGCTTGGCATTCACGAAAAGGCACTGGGCTTTCGCGCTCAGCGTGCCGAAGTGCTGGCCAACAACATCGCCAACGCCGACACGCCCAACTACAAGGCGCGTGACATGGACTTCTCGTCCGTGCTCGCTGCCGAGTCCGACAAGCAGCAGAAGGGACGCATCGCCCTGGAGCGTACCGACAGCCGTCATATCGAGGCCGAAGGCCTGGCCATGATGGACGATACGCTGAAGTACCGCACGCCGATGCAGCCGTCGATCGACCAGAACACCGTGGACGCGCACCTGGAACAATCGAACTACGCGGAAAACGCCGTTGGCTTCCAGGCCAGCTTCACCCTGCTCAACAGTAAATTCAAAGGGCTGGTATCGGCCCTGCGTGGAGAGTGACCATGTCTCTTGCCAGTGTCTTCAATATTGCCGGTAGCGGCATGAGCGCGCAGAACACGCGTCTGAACACCGTTGCGTCGAACATCGCCAACGCCGAGACCGTGTCGTCGAGCATCGACCAGACCTACCGTGCGCGCCACCCGGTATTCGCCACCACCTTCCAGCAGGCCCAGGCCGGCGCCGGCCAATCGCTGTTCGAAGATCAGGGCCAGGCCGGGCAGGGGGTCGAGGTCAAGGGCATCATCGAGGATCAGAGTAATCTCGAAGCCCGCTACGAGCCAAGCCACCCGGCGGCGAACAAGGATGGCTATGTCTACTACCCGAACGTCAACGTAGTTGAGGAGATGGCTGACATGATCTCTGCCAGCCGCGCGTTCCAGACCAACGCCGAACTGATGAATACCGCCAAGACCATGATGCAGAAAGTACTGACCCTGGGTCAGTGATAAGGAATCCGGACCATGGCAGTGACCAACACCAACAATGGCGTGAACCTGAACGACGTACTCAACGCGTCCGGGGTCAGCACTGGTACCAAGAAAACCACCACCGAGCCCGTCGACAAGAACGCGCTGGGCAAGGATGCGTTCCTCAAGCTGCTGGTTACCCAGATGCAGCACCAGAACCCGCTGGATCCGCAGGATAACGGCGAATTCATTGCGCAGCTGGCCCAGTTCAGCAGCCTGGAAGGTATCCAGACCCTGAACGGCTCGGTCAACAATATCATTGGCGGCATAGCGTCGAGTCAGGCGCTGCAGGCCACCACGCTGGTGGGGCGCTCGGTGATCCTGGATACCGACAAGGCGATGGTCGACACCACCGCCAGCTTCACCGGTCAAGTTGTCGTGCCGCAGAACATCACCGACGGCAAGGTCGAGATCAAGGACAAGGACGGCAAGGTGGTCAAGACCATCAGCCTGGGCGAGCAGGCCAAAGGCACCGCCGACTTCATCTGGGACGGCACCAACGAGAAGGGTGAGAAGGTCGACCCTGGCCAGTACACCTTCACCGCCACCACGACGGTCGATGGCAAGGCGCAGACCATGTACACGCTTTTGCCGGCCAAGATCACCAGTGTCAGCTTCCAGGGCGGTAGCGAGATGATGCTCACCGTGGCAGGCGGCCAGAAGATCGGCGTCTCGAAAGTACAATCTATTGGAATCTAAGGCCGCTAGATCGGCAGAAGGAGTGAATGCATGTCTTTCAATATCGGCCTTAGCGGTCTTTACGCAGCCAACAAGCAACTGGACGTTACCGGCAACAACATTGCCAACGTCAACACCGTCGGCTTCAAGTCGTCGCGTGCCGAGTTCGCCGACGTTTATGCAGGCTCCAACCGCCTGGGCGTGGGCAAGAACCAGATCGGCAACGGCGTGCGCCTGGCCTCGGTTTCCCAGCAGTTCGGCCAGGGTGATGTCAACAACACCGGTAACGTGCTGGACATGGGTATCCAGGGGCAGGGTTACTTCGTGCTGTCCGACAACGGCTCGATGACCTACACCCGGGCAGGTGCGTTCCAGACCAACAAGGATGGCTATGTGGTCACCTCCGATGGCCTGAACCTGCGCGGTTACAGCACCGATGAGAACGGCAAGATCGTCAAGGGTGTGCTGACCGACCTGCGGATCGACACTTCGGCGCTGGCGCCGAAGGCCACCACGCTGATCGAGCAGGGCATCAACCTGAACTCCTCGGCCCCCGATATTCCGCTGGAAATCGATGATGGTTCCGGCACGATGATCCCGAACAAGCCGTTCAACCCGACCGATCAGAGCACCTACACCAAATCGTTCCCTACCAAGGTCTATGACAGCCAGGGTAACGAGCACGTCATGGAGCAGTTCTACCGCAAGACAGGTCAGAATGAATGGACCATGTACACCCTGGTCCAGGGCCGAAACCCGCTCGATCCGTCCAGCACCCAGCCGTTGACCGCCACCATGTCGTTCAATCCCGATGGTTCGGTGAAGTCCATGGCGGCCCAGAACGATGGGAGCACGCCTCCAGTACCTGGCGTGCCGGCGGGCGATTGGAGCGTGGTCAACAACACCTTCACCCTGAAGAACTGGATTCCTGCCGCCAAGGATGCGGCGGGCAATTGGGCGCCCAATGGTTCCCAGGGTAATGCTGACGGCATGCAGCTTTCGATGAAGAGCACCACGTCCTACAACACTGAAACTGCTCGTATGTCGCAGTCCCAGGACGGCTACGCCACCGGTATCCTGTCGAGCCTGTCGATCGACTCCTCCGGCGTGATGTTTGCCAGCTTCAGTAACCAGCAGTCCCGCGCCATTGGCCAGGTGGCAATCGCCAGCTTCGCCAACGAGCAGGGCCTGCAGCAGACGGGCGGCACCCGCTGGAAGGAAACCTTCTCCTCGGGCATTCCGGGTATCGACGCGCCGAAAACCGGTACGCTGGGCGAGATCGAGTCCAACTCGCTGGAAGCCTCCAACGTCAACCTGACCCAGGAGCTGGTGGAGCTGATCAAGGCCCAGAGCTACTACCAGGCCAACGCCAAGACCATCTCCACCGAAAGCACCATCATGCAGACCATCATCCAGATGACCTGATGGTCGCTGGCTGATCGCTTGTCAACGAACCCCTTTGCAAGAAGGGGTTCGTCGTTTTCAAGGAGAGTCCCCATGAAAAAGCTGCTGGCTGCTGCTGTCGCGGCGTTCTGCCTGCTACAGGCACAGGCCGCGATGGCCCCTTGGTGGCGTTGGGAAAGTCAGGCCGACGGGCGTCTGGTGTGTTCGCAATGGTCACCCGGTGATGGTTGGAAGCGCTTTGCCGGACCGTTCGACAATGCCGCTTGCAGATCCCTTTGATGCAGGGCAAAAAATGATGGTTTGAGGCCATCAATTGGCGGATTTCCTTCAGGTATTATCCGTGCCACCTCACTCGTTCGAGTGTCTGGCAAGCGTCTTGTTCCAAGGATCGGAGCTCGTGAAAAGCACTAAGGATACTGGTGCCAACGTGCTGCCGGCAGCGCTTGGCGTGGCCTTGAAAAAAGGCCTGATCGGCGTGGCCCTGTTTTCGGGCTCAGTGTCATCGGTAGTAGCCAGGACGACACCGTCATCATGCAGGCGACAGGTTTGAGCAAGCGCTTTGCCGGTGGTGCCGGTAACGACGTCTACTACCTGTACAACACCGCTGGCGTGTTCGAGCAGGCTGGCGGTGGCATCGACGAAGTGCGCACGACCCTGGCCAACTACACGCTGACCAGCGAGGTGGAGAACCTGACCTTCATCGGTACCGGCAACTTCACCGGCTATGGCAATGCCAGTACCAATGTGATTGTCGGTGGTGCTGGCGATGACACCTTGTTTGGTGGCGCTGGTGCCGACCGATTCGTCGATGGGGTGGGTATCGACACCGTTTCGTATGGCGACAGCAGTTCAGGCATCCTCCTGAATCTCAAGACCGGCCAGCACGGTGGCATCGCCGAAGGCGATACCTTCGAGGGCATCGAGAAGTTCGTCGGATCATCCTTGGGTGATGTCTTCGTGGCCAACGACCAGGCTAATGACTTCAATGGCGCTGGCAGCGTCGATCTGTTGACGTTCGCGGGTGGGGGGTGGCATCACGCTCGATTCTGAACGCAACCGGCCATGACCTGTTCACCAGTATCGAGAGCTTCGAGGGCGCGGCCTTCAATGACACGTTCATCGGGACTGCCGCGAGCGAGAACTTCATCGGCGGCGCTGGGGCGGATGTGATCAATGGCGGTGCCGGGCGGGATTCGGCCTGGTACATCTCGAGCAATGCCGGCAACCTGGATTACGGTGTGATGCTCAGTAACTGGTACGCCGGCTCGAACACTATCGAGTCGTTCCAGGCCAACAACGGAGATACCTTCACCATCACCTGACAGCCAAGTGTCGCCCGTAGCGTCGAGGGCGGCCAGCCCTTGCCGCTGCCGGCTACCCGCCGCCGAGATTTTGTCTCGCGCGCGCCGGGCTTTTCAGCAAAGGCCCCGTAAACCGGGGTCTTTGCCGTTTCTATGGTAGTTGGCGCGAAACTTGCTCAACGCTTGCCACAGCCACGGCGACCGGCAATCGATCGCCCGTGCAGCGGAGGATGACTGTGGACAAGATGCTTTACGTGGCCATGACCGGCGCCAGCCAGAACGCACTGGCGCAGAAGGCCCATGCCAACAACCTGGCGAACGTTTCCACCAACGGTTTCCAGCGCGACCTGGAGCAGGCGCGCTCGATGCCGGTATTCGGTGACAGCTTTCCGGCGCGTGCTTTCGCCATGAGCGAGCGCCCGGCCACCGATTTCAGTGCCGGCCCGTTGGTTGAAACCGGTCGTGAACTGGATGTGGCGGTCACCGGTGATGGTTTCATCGCCGTGCAGGCACCCGACGGCAGCGAAGCGTATGTGCGTACCGGCAGCCTGAACATTGACGCGCTCGGCGTGCTGCGGGCCGGCAATGGCATGGCGGTCATCGGTAACGGCGGCCCTATCGCCATTCCACCAGAGCAGAAGGTCGAGGTCGGTGACGACGGCACCATCAGCATCCGCGCCATGGGCGAAGACCCGCGGGTAATGGCCGAAGTGGACCGTATCAAGCTGGTCAACCCGGACACCAAGGGCATGACCAAGGGGCTGGATGGTCTGATCCATACCGCCAGCGGCCAACCCGCAGACGCCGATGTGAATGTGCGTGTGGTGTCGGGTTTCCTCGAGGGCAGCAACGTCAATGCCGTCGGCGAGATGACTTCGATGCTGGCGCTGTCCCGTCAATTCGAACTGCACGTCAAGATGATGAGCGCGGCCAAGGAAGGCGACGAAGCCATGGCGCGTGTTTTGCAAATCGGCTAATCACATTTGAACGAGTGCCGTAAAACAGGCGCACGAGGAGAACACTAAATGCTTCCGGCTCTTTGGGTCGCTAAAACCGGCCTGTCCGCCCAGGACACCAACCTGACGGTCATCTCCAACAACCTGGCCAACGTTTCGACCACCGGCTTCAAGCGTGATCGCGCCGAGTTCCAGGACCTGCTGTACCAGATCAAGCGCCAGCCTGGCGCGCAGTCCACCCAGGACAGCGAGCTGCCTTCGGGCCTGCAGGTCGGTACCGGTGTGCGCGTGGTCGGCACTCAGAAGAACTTCCAGACTGGCGGGTTGCAGAACACCGAGAACCCGCTGGACATGGCAATCAATGGCCGCGGTTTCTTCCAGGTGCTCCAGCCTGATGGCACCGTGTCGTACACCCGTGACGGCACCTTCCACCTGAACTCCGATGGCCAGGTGGTCACCGCCAACGGTTTCGCGCTGGAACCTGCCATTGTCGTGCCGCCGGATGCCCAGACCTTCACCGTGGGCCAGGACGGCACCGTGTCGATCACCACCCAGGGCAACCCGGCTGCGCAGATCATCGGCAACATCCAGACCGCCGACTTCATCAACCCGGCCGGCCTGCAGGCCATGGGCAACAACCTGTTCCTCGAAACCGCCGCCAGCGGTGCGCCACAGGTCGGTACCCCGGGGCTGAACGGCTTCGGTCTCACGTTGCAGCAGACCCTGGAAAACTCCAACGTCAGCACGGTCGAGGAGATGGTGAACATGATCACCACCCAGCGCGCCTACGAGATGAACTCCAAGGTCATCTCCGCCGCAGACAAGATGCTGTCGTTCGTCACTCAGCAACTGTAAGCCCTGGCGGCCCAGCCACTTCGGGCCGCCGATAAACCGCACGCTGCTACAGCGCCTGCCAGAGGTAAGAGTCATGTATCGTCTGTTGTCCGTTTTCGCCCTGGGGGGGGCGGTGTTGCTGGCTGGTTGCGTCGCACCGACGCCCAAGCCCAACGACCCGTACTACGCGCCGGTTCTGCCGCGCACCCCGCTGCCGGCAGCGGCCAATAACGGCTCGATCTACCAGGCCGGTTTCGAACAAGGCTTGTATACCGACCGCAAGGCGTTCCGGGTGGGTGACATCATCACCATCACCCTCAACGAGCGTACCTCGGCGAGCAAGAACGCAGGTTCCCAGATCCAGAAGAACAGCAAGGCCAATATTGGCCTCACCTCGCTGTTCGGTACCGTGCCCAACACCAACAACCCGCTGGGCAGCGGGGACCTCAGCCTTGACGCAGGCTACAGCGGCGATCGCAGCACCAAGGGCGACAGCAAGGCCACCCAGGGCAACACGCTCACCGGTTCGATCACCGTTACCGTGGCCGAAGTGCTGCCCAACGGCATCATTGCCGTGCGTGGCGAAAAATGGATGACCCTGAACACCGGCGAAGAGCTGGTGCGCATTGCAGGCCTGGTACGTGCCGATGACATCGCCACCGACAACACCGTGCCGTCCACCCGTGTGGCCGATGCGCGCATCACCTATTCGGGCACCGGCTCCTTCGCCGATGCCAGCCAGCCCGGTTGGCTGGACCGTTTCTTCATCAGCCCGCTCTGGCCCTTTTGAGTACGGATGACCATGTTCAACGCTAGGCGGTTGATTGCCGCGACACTTCTTTTGTCCTGCGCGTTCGGCGCTCACGCCGAGCGCCTGAAAGACATCGCCAGCATTTCCGGCGTGCGTGCCAACCAGTTGATTGGCTACGGCCTGGTGGTCGGCTTGAATGGCACCGGTGACCAGACGACGCAAACGCCGTTCACCCTGCAGACGTTCAACAACATGCTGTCGCAGTTCGGCATCAAGGTGCCGCCTGGGTCTGGCAACGTGCAGCTGAAAAACGTGGCGGCGGTGTCGGTGCATGCCGACCTGCCGGCCTTCGCCAAACCTGGCCAGGTGGTCGACATTACCGTGTCGTCGATCGGTAACTCCAAGAGCCTGCGTGGCGGTAGCCTGTTGATGACCCCGTTGAAGGGGATTGATGGCAATGTCTACGCCATCGCCCAGGGCAACCTGGTTGTAGGTGGTTTCGATGCCGAGGGCCGTGACGGCTCGAAGATCACCGTCAATGTTCCGTCGGCGGGCCGCATCCCGGGTGGTGCGTCCGTCGAACGTGCCGTACCCAGCGGTTTCAACCAGGGCAACAGCCTTACCCTCAACCTCAACCGCCCAGACTTCACCACGGCCAAGCGGATCGTCGACAAGGTCAATGAGCTGCTCGGCCCTGGCGTGGCCCAGGCCCTTGATGGCGGTTCGGTACGGGTGACCGCACCCATGGACCCAAGCCAGCGCGTCGACTACCTGTCGATCCTGGAGAACCTCGAAATCGATCCGGGCCAGGCAGTGGCCAAGGTCATCATCAATTCGCGTACCGGTACCATCGTCATCGGCCAGAACGTCAAGGTTTCGCCGGCGGCCGTCACCCACGGCAGCCTGACCGTGACCATCACCGAAGACCCTATCGTCAGCCAGCCGGGGCCATTCTCCAATGGCCAGACTGCGGTCGTGCCGCGTTCGCGGGTCAATGCCCAGCAGGAAGCCAAGCCGATGTTCAAGTTCGGCCCCGGTACCACGCTGGATGAAATCGTCCGTGCAGTGAACCAGGTGGGTGCGGCGCCAGGCGACCTGATGGCGATCCTCGAAGCCTTGAAGCAGGCCGGCGCATTGCAAGCCGACCTGATCGTGATCTAAGGGGGCGTCTGATGAATCCAAAAACTCAGGTGTCCAGCCAGATCGACAGCGGCGCCTACACCGACCTCAATCGCCTGAGCGCGCTCAAGCATGGTGATCGGGATAGCGAGGGCAATGTTCGCAAGGTAGCCCAGGAATTCGAGTCGATGTTCATCAGCGAGCTGCTCAAGGCATCGCGCAAGGCCACCGATGTCATGGCCGATGAAGACAGCCCGATGAACAGCGACACGGTCAAGCAGTACCGAGACATGTACGACCAGCAGCTGGCTGTGAGCATGTCCCGCGAGGGTGGCGGTATTGGCCTGCAGGATGTGCTGGTGCGCCAGTTGTCCAAGAACAAGGCCGCTTCTGTGAACACCAGCCCGTTCCCACGTATCGAAGGGCGTGCCCCAGCGTTGTGGGCGTCGAAAGTCGCCGCGCCAGTGCATGCCGAGGCAGGCGCGGGTGTGCGCAATGACGTGGCGGCGCTCAACTCGCGGCGCCTGGCACTGCCGGGCAAGCTCACCGATCGCCTGCTGGCCGGTATCGTGCCGTCTGCCGGCAGCCCGGCCACAGCGACCAACACGGCGGCGTTGCCGCGCCGTGGCGACATCCCGGTCGGTGGCGTTGCAACTGGCGACTGGGAGCCGGCCAGGGCGTTCGCGGCCCCGAGCGGCAACCTGCAGATTCTCGGGCGCGCTGTGGCTCAGCCCCCGCTGGCACCGAAAAAGGCTTTCGCCGACAGCGACGCCTTCGTCGAGACCATGCTGCCGATGGCCGAACAGGCTGCCAAGCGCATTGGCATCGACCCGCGCTACCTGGTGGCGCAGGCAGCGCTGGAAACCGGCTGGGGCAAATCGGTCATGCGTAATGCCGATGGCAGCAGCAGCCACAACCTGTTTGGCATCAAGGCTACTGGCAGTTGGCAGGGTGGTGAGGCGCGTGCGATCACCAGCGAGTTCCGCAATGGTGCGTTCGTCAAGGAGACGGCTGCGTTCCGTTCCTACGACAGCTATCAGGAAAGTTTTCACGACCTGGTAACTTTGCTGCAGAGCAATTCACGCTATCAAGATGCCGTGAGCGCCGCCGATAAACCAGAACAGTTTGTGCGAGAGCTGCAAAAGGCCGGTTACGCCACCGACCCCAATTACGCCAGCAAGATCTCGCAGATCGCCAAGCAGATGAAGTCGCAGCAGAGCTACGCAATGCTCGGTACCAGTACACAACTTTAAGGGCAGGGAACCATGGCGAGTTTGATCAATATCGGTATGTCGGGGCTGGGTGCCGCCCAGTCCGGGATGTACGTCCTGGGTAACAACATCGCCAACGCCGATGTTGAAAGTTACTCTCGCCAACAAATGGTGCAAAAGACCAAGGGTGCCCAGCAGGTTGGCCAGGTATTCATGGGGACCGGCACCACCCTGGCCGATGTGCGACGGGTGTACAACGCCTTCATCGAGAACCAGTTGCGTACCACCACGTCGCTCTCCAGTGACGCCAACACTTATCTTAATCAGATCGGCCCGCTCAACACTGCCCTGTCGGGCGCCGACACCGGTATCACTGCCGCACTCAAAAGCTTCTTCAGCGCCATGCAGGATGCTTCTGCCAAGCCCACCGAAGATGCCTCGCGCCAGTTGCTGCTGACCAGCGCACAATCACTTGCCAAGCGTTTCAATACGCTGTCGGCGCAGTTCACCCAGCAGAACGCCAACATCAACGGCAGTCTGGGGTCGATGGCCGAACAGGTGAACAACATCACCAAGACCATCGCCGACCTCAACCAGCAGATCGCCAAGCTCGGTGTTGTCAATGGTCAGCCCAATGACTTGCTTGACCAGCGTGATGGCGCGGTGCGCGAGCTGAACAAGCTTGTCGGCGTGGACGTGGTGGAGCGCGAAGGCAGCTACGACATCTATCTGAAAAATGGCCAGTCCCTGGTGCTGGGCAACTCCACCCAGACGCTGGGTGTGGAACCCGCCCCGACCGACCCGACGCGCATGAACCTGGTGCTCAACCGCGGTTCGACCAAAATGGACATCACCGACAACACTACCGGTGGCGAAATCGGTGGCTTGTTGCGCTACCGCAAGGACACCCTCGACCCTGCGCTCAACGAGCTGGGCCGTGTGGCACTGGTGGTCGCCGATGCGATCAACAGCCAGCTGGCCCAGGGTATCGACAAGAATGGCCAGTTCGGTGCGACCCTCTTTGGCGATATCAACAGCGCGGCGGCCGTTGCCGGGCGCAGCATCCCCAAGCTGGGCAACAGTGCCGGCTCCGGCAACCTCGATGTGCACATCAAGGACAGCGGCAAGCTCACCACCAACGACTATCAAGTCGTCTTCACCAGCGCCACCGAGTATTCCGTGCGGCGTCTGCCCGATAATTCCGAGATGGGTACCTTTGACATCACGGCCGACCCACCTCCTGTGATCGACGGTTTCACGCTCAACCTCAATGGGGGCACCCCGGTTGCCGGCGACAGCTTCAAGATCACCCCGACCCGCAACGCGGCGGCCAGCATGGAAACCGTGCTGACCGACCCGAGCCGCCTGGCCATGGCCAGCCCGCTGAACGCCACCAGCGGTTCGGGCAACAAGGGGACCGGGCAGATCTCCCAGCCGAACCTGACGTCCATGATGGATATCTACGACGCCAAGCAACGCTCGGACATGCAGACGGGGCTGAAGTATTCGACCCCGGTCAAGCTGGTGTTTGGCGACGATTCCGTATCGCCTCAGGCGTACACCATGTACGACTCCAAAGGTAACCCGCTTGGCAGCGGTACGGTCATCCCTGGCCAGGAAAACAAGCTGCAGCTGTCTGTGCCAATGGTCGATGGCAGCGGCAACCCGATCAATGACGCCAGTGGCGCTCAAATGAACTTCTCGTTCGAGATGAGCATATCCGGTGCGCCCAAGAATGGTGACAACTACACCGTATCGCTGACCAAGGCCGGTTCTGCAGACAACCGCAATGCACAGTCGGTGATCGACCTGCAAACCAAACCCACGGTCAATACCGGCGATGGCAGCAAGGGCATCAGCTTCACCGATGCCTACGCCAAGCTGGTATCCAATGTCGGCGGCAAGACCAACCAGGCATCGATGGACAGCGACGCCACCAACGCGCTGCATGGCTCCGCGCTGACCAGCCGCAACTCCAGCTCGGGGGTGTCGGTGGATGAAGAGGTCGGCAACCTGGTCAAGTTCCAGCAGTACTACACCGCGTCGTCGCAGATCATCAAGGCGGCCCAGGAAACCTTCGCAACCTTGATCAACAGCCTTTAAGGAGCCGTAGGCCATGCGCATCTCCACTCCGCAGTTCTACGCCAGCAGCAGCGCCAACTACGAGCGTACTTTTGGCAATCTCAACAAGACCCAGCAAGAAGCCAGCGACTTCATCCGCGTGCGCACCGCCGCCGATGATCCGGTTGGCTATGCGCGTCTGTTGCAGCTCGAACAGCAGCAGAACATGCTCGACCAGTTCAAGGGCAACATCACCAACGTGCGCAACGCGCTGGGCTCCAGCGAAAGCGCGCTCAATGCCATTGGCGCGGTGCTGCAGCGGGTCAACGAGCTGGCCATGAGTTCCGGCAACGGCAAGTTCACCGACGCTGATCGCAAGGCCAACGCCGAAGAACTGGCATCGCTGGAAGACCAACTTTTCTCGCTGATGAACAGCAGAGATGAGAACGGTAAGTACCTGTTCTCGGGTTCCAAGGGCGACACCCAGCCCTATGTGCGCAACTCTGATGGCACCTACAGCTATCAAGGCGACCAGAGCAATCTCATGCTGCAAGTGGGTGACATGCTCAGCCTGGCGGCCAACGAGACTGGCTACAGCGCCTTCGAGCAAGCGCTCAACACCAGCCGCAGCGAAACCAGGCAGACTGCCCCGCTGCCCAATGACGGCCGTGTCAGCCTGTCCAACGGCCAGGTGTCCGGTAGCGCAACCTACAACGACCGTTTCCGCAGCGGCGAGCCCTACAGCATCGAGTTCACCAGCAGTACCGAGTTCAAGATCCTCGACGCTGCTGGCAACGATGTCACCCTGGAAGCCAGCCAAGGGGGCAAGTTCGACCCTAAAGGGGAGAACAGCAGCATCAGTTTCCGCGGTGTGGATCTGCGCTTGAAGATCGATTTCAAGCCGGGGGATGAAGCCAACCCGGACGCAGCCATCGCTGGCCATACCTTCAGCCTCAGCTCCAAGGCCGACTCGATCTCCGGTAGCCGGAGTCCGGGCAACACGTCGTCGTCGCAGGTCACCGATGCCAAGATCACCGACCCGACCGCCTACAAGGCCGCGTTCCCGGGTGGTGGTGCCGTGCTCAAGTTTACCAGCGCTACCGACTTTGAACTGTACGCCGCGCCAATGACTGCCGACAGTCGCCCGGTTTCCTCGGGGACCCTCAGCGGGACCACGGCCACCGCAGCCGGTGTGAGCTTCGAGCTGTCCGGCCCGCCGAGTGCAGGTGATTCGTTCGGCATCAAGGTGGATACCCACCAGAACCAGAACGTCCTCAATACCATCAGCCAGTTGCGCACTGCGCTGAACACGCCGCAGGACAATGACCCGGCTGCGCGCCAAGCCTTCCTGGCCTCGTTGGACTCTGCGATAGGTAATATCGCCAGTGCCACCAACCAGGTGTCGTCCTCCATTTCGGCGATCGGTGGTCGCGGTCAGGCCCTTGATGTACAGGCTGAAACCAACGAGGCGCTGGGTATCGAGAACACCAAGACCCAGGGCTCGATCCGCGACAGCGACATCGGTGAAGTGATGATGCGTCTGGAGATGCAGAAGAACCAGCTGACAGCTTCGATGCAGTCTTTTGCCAAGATTTCCAGCCTGTCTCTGGTCAACTACATCTGATCGCTATGCCACAAGGCGGCTTGCTTTTGCTGCCGCCTTGCTCTCTGCCTGGCGCGATGCCGGGCAACGGGCCGGTCCAGGCCCGTGCCCTGGCCTTGCGGACCTGCCTGGCAATTCGAACCATCGCTTGAGTGACTTTCTGTGAACGCACAACCCCTCGTCAGTATCGCCATCCCAGCGTTCAACCCCGACTTCTTCCGCACCACGCTGAACAGCGCGTTGACCCAAGATTATCCCAATCTGGAAATCGTGGTCTGCGATGACAGTGCTGGAGGTGAAATCGAGGCGATCTGCCAGGAGCTGGGTGAGGGTTCGAGTAAGCCCCTGCATTACGTGCGCAACCCTCGCAGGCTTGGATTTGCCTGCAACCTGATGGCGTGTCTGGAGCGCTCGTCTGGAGACTTCATCAAGTTCCTTTGCGATGACGATACGTTGCTTGGGTATTGCATCAGCTTGCAGGTCAAGGCAATGGAAGGCCGGCCGGGGGTCAGCATGGTTACGGGCCAGCGGCTGATCTGCGCCGCAGACGATGTGCTCCTGCCATCGCGCCCGCTCAACTTCATCATCTCGCCCGAAAGCGCGGTACTCAAAGGGACTGACCTGCTCGACAGCATCGCCGATAACGTCCCCAACCTGTTTGGTGGTATCAGCCATGCGTTGTTTCGCAGGGCACAGGTCGAGGAGTACCTGCCTACGCTGGTGCAGGATGGCCAAGGCTTCGTAGCGCGCCTTGATCTGGCACTTTTCAGCTGCCTGCTGCGCCGTGGCGATTTGTGCAGCCTTGAGCAGATTCTCAGCCTTGAGCGCGTTTACCCCGGGCGCCTGAGTCATCAGTCCACCATCATCGAGGCGGCCAAGGTCGAAACCGAGTGGCTGCGCCAGATGCTTGCGGCCCGTACAGGCGAGGCGGCGCCCTCTGCAGGTTGGGTGCGTTACCTTCCGCTGGCCTCTTATGCGGGAGGGGAGGGGCAGACGTGGGAAGAGGTGGACATGCGAGCCGCTTTTTCCAAGCAGATGGCCAACTACAACCAGCAAGTCGGTACTTACAGCCTTGATTTCACCGAGCTGTATGAGCAGTGGCTCGCGCACCGTGAGCTGTCGCCTGGCCAGGTGCGCTTGCTGCCCAAGCGTCTGGAGCAATGGCCTGCCATGCCGCGTATCGTTGTCGTCGTGTCGTGCAGCGAGGGCGAAGAGGACGCATTGCGTACCACTTTGGATAGCCTGGCAGTGCAGTCCTATGCGGCGAGTCGCATCCTGGTGGTCGCTGCTGCGGATGTCGAAGGGCTGGCGACAGAAGTGCAGTTCATCCGACCGCGTGGGCATGGGTTTGCCGAGCTTGAGCAATGGCTTGACGCTAACGATCAGGCAGAGTGGGTCTACCTGCTGCGTGCCGGTGATCGACTGCATCCTCACGCGCTGGTGATCATGGCTGAGCGTATGGCGCTGCGTGCCGAATGTGCCTGCTTGTACAGCGACGAAGGTAGCCATGATGGTCTGGCGCCTTCCCACCCGATCCTGAAGCCTGATTTCAACCTCGACCTGATGCGTAGCCTGCCCTATGTGGGGCGGATGTTGGCCTTCAGATGTTCGACGTTGCGTGCCTTGGGTGGTTTTGATGAGCGTTTCGCCGCACTTGCGCCACATGACCTGTTGTGGCGTGTGGTCGAGCAGCAGGGGCTGCAGGCCGTGGAGCACATTGCCGAGGTGCTGGTTCATTGCAAGCACACTTACGCCGACTGGCTGGGTGATGAACAGTGGCGAGAGCAGGCTGTCGGTGTGGTGCAGGCGCATCTGCAGCGCCTTGGGGTCGGGGCACAGGTGGACGCAATCGCGGGGGGTATGGTGTCCCGTGTCACCTACCAGCACGACCATGCTGCGAGCGTATCTATCCTGATCCATGTCGGGGCGTCGCTGCCGCTGTTGACCCGTTGCGTCGAGTCGCTGCTGGCCAATACCGCCTATGGTAGCTTCGAAGTGTTGCTGGTGGCGGACGAGCAGACGCCGGTTGATGTGCTTGCCTGGCTGTCGGCAATGGCTGGCATGGGTAGCGATCAGTTGCGTGTGGTTCAGGTGGCCGGCCACGGCCGGGCATCCGGCCTGAACCTTGCCAGCCAGCAGGCGCGCGGCGACTATCTGTTGTTGCTCGACAGCGACTGCGTGTTGTTCGACCGGCAATGGCTGCAGGAGTTGATGCAGCACGCCCAGCGTCCGGAAGTCGGCGTGGTAGGCCCCAAGCTCTTTTCCAATGATGGCAACGTTGTTTCTGCGGGCCTCGTGCTGGGACTCAACGGCCTGGTCGGCAGTGCGTTCGTTGGCTGTGGGGTGAATGCCGACAGCTACATGAACCGCTTGGGCATGGTCCAGAACTGGAGCGCCTTGAGCCTCGATTGCCTGGTTGTGCGCAGTGAACTGTTTGCCGAGTTGGGCGGCCTGGATACGGCAGCCTTGCAGGCGTCCCTGTTCGATGCAGACCTGTGCCTGAGAGCACGTGAAAAGGGGTATCTGGTTGTCTGGACACCATTTTCCAGGGTGGTCAAGTTCCCGTCGGCGGTGCCGGACGCGCAAGTGGCGCAACCCGGATCTTGCGATGGTGACGTCTTTTTTGACCGCTGGTTGCCCTGGATTGCCTGGGACCCGGCCTACAACCGGAACTTGAGCCTGAAGCTTGCGAACTTCAACTTCGAGCCTGGGTTGCGCGCAGGGTGGGACCCGTTCATGGCCCGTGCCATGCCTTCGGTGCTTGGGTTGCCGAGCAATACCTCGGCCATTGGTCACTATCGCGTGGTTCAGCCGTTCACAGAGCTGGAACAACGCGGCTGGATTCAGGGGCGTATCAACTACAGCACGCCTGGCCTGATCGAGCTGGAGCGGGAGAAGCCTGATGTGCTTATCCTGCAATGTCGCTACATGCCGCACAGTATCAGGGAGTTGAGCCAGCTCAAGCGTTACTCGAATGCCCGGCGCATCTACGAACTCGATGACTATGTGATCGAGCCATCGCAGAAGAACGACCATGTGCGCAACTTGCCGACCAACATCCGCGAGCTGGTCAGCGAGGGCGTAGGCTTGTGCGATCGGGTCGTGGTGTCCACCGAGCCGTTGGCCGATGCGCTTTCGAGCATGCACCATGACATCAGGATCGTTCCCAACATGCTCTCGGCTTCCTTGTGGACGGGCCTGGCCAGCGAGCGCCAGACCAGCGCCAGGCCGCGTGTCGGTTGGGCCGGCGGAACCAGTCATCGCGGTGACCTCGAGTTGCTGCTGGAGGTCATCAAGACCCTGGCCAATGAAGTGGACTGGGTGTTCTTTGGTATGTGTCCGGAAATGCTGCGGCCCTACATCAAGGAGTTTCACCCGGGGATTTCGTTCGCCGAATACCCGCGCAAACTGGCCAGCCTGAATCTTGATCTCGCGCTGGCGCCGCTTGAGCAGAATCTGTTCAACGACTGCAAGAGCAACCTTCGCCTGCTGGAGTACGGTGCTTGCGGTTTCCCGGTGATCTGCACCGACACCAAAGCCTATGCCGGCTACCTGCCGTGTACGCGGGTGAAAGACAACAGTACGGCGCAGTGGCTGGAGGCGATTCGCATGCACCTCGCCGATCCGCAGGCCAGCTATCGACAGGGTGATGCCCTGCGTGAGGTGGTGCTGCGAGACTACTTATTGACATCGCACCACCTGCAGCATTGGGCCAATGCCTGGTTGGCGGACTGAGTCTGGTAGCAGCCCGATACCCGGGCTGCAAAACGAAATTTTTGAAGAGGGCGCTATGGCCGAAATCACAACCGCACCATGCACCGAGGTGACTGTCATACTGCTGGGGCAGGGGCTGGCGGACTACCGGGCCCGTGCGCGCCATCATTACCAGCGGGCCGGTGTCCCGTGCCTGGCGCTCGACGCGTTGCAGCATTACCGCGAGCACCTTGTGCGGTTGCTGCAACAGGTCACTACGCCCTACGTGGTGCTCACCCATGAGGCTGACTTCGCGCTGCCGCCGGCCTTGCAGCGTGCTGCCACTTGCCTGGGCGAGCAACCCCAGGTTTGTGCAGCTCAGGGCCATGCCCTGGGTTTCGATGTGGGTAATGCCCAACTGACCTACCACAAGCTGGGTGGTGCGATGCCTGCGCGGGAAGGTGAGGGAGGGCTGGCCCGCCTGCGCCAGTATGGCCTTGCCGGCCGTCAGGCGTGGCGTGCAGTCACGCGCCTGCCAGCCCTGCAGGCTGCCCTGATGCAGGCGCCGGCTGATGCCGATCTGGCTGATTTTTGCCTTGGGTTGTCTTATGCGATCCTCGCTCAGGGAGAGGTTGCTGCCCTCGAGCAGACCGATGTGCTGTGCGCAATGCAGACTGAGGGTCGCGAGCAGGTGCAGCGCGAGGAGCGCCTGAACCGGGCGCTGTTCGACCTGCGCCAGCGGGATGCCCAAGGGGAGGCGTTGTGCGTTGGCGACGCGGAGTTCGCCGTGCTCCATCGCTTTGTTCGTGAGACTTACGACCAGGGTGACGCACCGTTGCTGTTCACCTCCACCTGGACCAGCGTGATCGATGACCCGGAGCGGCTTTTCGAGCCCCGCCAGTACGTCGAGATGCCTTACTACAACAGCGCCCTGTTCACTCAGCTGGTGGCGCTGGAGTTTCTTTGCCATGCGTTGCCGGCAGGCAAGGCGCAGCATGCGGCGCTGGAAGGGAGTTGGGTGCGTCAGCGGGACCTGGTGCAAGTACATCCTAATGACACGCCTGCAAGCCTTCAGTTACGTTACATGCAGGCGTTGGCGCTCGGCTTGTTCGATCCGCAGCTCTGCCACAAGCTCGTGGAATCGATGGGGGCAGAGCACGATAGTGATCAGGTCCGCGAAATGCGCAATTGGCTGGAGCGCTTGCAGCAGGTGTCGGGTATCGACCTTCAGCCGCGGCTGCAGGCCACCGCTTCCGGGCAGTTGCTGGCAAGCCTGGCGCAGGCGACACCGGACACTGCAGCACGCGAGCAGGTGCTGAAGTACCTGTCCGCTCACCCCGCAGGGCAGATTGCGTTCGTGGTGCTGGACCTGAAGAACGACGACGCGGCGTTGCAAGCCACCTTCGACAGTCTCCTGGCCAGCGGTATCCGTGACTTCAAACTGGTAGTGCTCAAGGGGGGCAAGCCTCCGGTCATCACTACGGCGCGCGACACCTTGCACTTCGTTCAGGTCAACGACGGTAACTGGTTGGCGCACCTGAACCAGGTGGTACGCCAGTTGCCGAGCGAATGGCTGATGCTCCTGCAGGCCGGCGACGAACTGCAGGCCGGTGGGTTGCTGCACTTGCTGGTGGAGTTGGCCGAGTCGCCTGCCTGTCAGGCGATCTGTGCCAATGAGGTACAGCGAGACGAGGAGGGGCGGTTGCACGCGGTGGTGCGCCCCGGTGCGGATCTGAACCTGTTGCGCAGCCAGCCTGGCCTGATGTCCCGGCACTGGTTGCTGCGCCGCCAGGCAGTCATCGAGCTGGGAGGTTACAGTGAGGCTCACCAGCAGGCACTGGAGTTCGACCTGTTGCTGCGTCTTGTCGAGTCGCACGGCGTTGGCTGCATGGCGCACCTGGATGACTATCTGGTTGTCGCGCAGCAGGCCTCGGCGGCGTTGATGCAGGCATCCCAAGGGGCGCTCAATCGTCATCTCGCCCAGTTGGGCTATCGTGCCCAGTTGAGCGAGCAGCAAGGCGAAGGGCAGCGTATCGATTTCCGACATGCGGCAACGCCGATGGTGAGCATTCTGCTCGCCAGCACAGGTGATCATGCCCAGCTCGACGCATGCCTGACCAGCGTGCTGCAGCGTACGCGATACCCTCGTTACGAAGTGCTGGTGGTATGCGCTGAAGAGGAAGTGGGTGCCTTGCAGCACCTGGGTGGACGTGTCCAGGTGCTGGTGGGCGAGCCTGGCGTGTCGCGCAATGCCTGGCTGAACCAGGCGGCGGAGCAGGCGCGGGGCGAGTACCTGGTGCTGCTCTCGGCGCAATGCCAGGTAATCGCGCCTGCCTGGATCGAAGGGTTGCTCAATGAAGCGCAGCGCCCCGAGGTGGGGGTAACCGGGGCGGCCTTGTATGCGCCCGATGGCACCCTGGCACATGGCGGATACGCCCTTCTGGAAGGTCCGCAGGTGGTAGCGCCATGGCAGGGGCTGTCGGCAGAGGAGTGCCGCATTGCCCGTTGGCCAGAGGCCGTGCGTGGTTGTGCGGCCGTCTCGGCAGATTGCCTGATGGTGCGTCAGGATGTCTTCGCCCATTGTGGCGGCCTGCAGATGGCGGAGGGGGCGGACCTTGATCTGTGCCTTGCAGCCGCGCAAGCCGGGCAACTTGTGGTGTGGACGCCTCAGGCGCAGTTGCAGGTGAGCGCGCAGCCGGTGCTGGGCGAGCGCCTGGCGCTTGACCTGCAGACTCGTTGGCCGTCGGCGTTCAGCGGCCGCAGCCTGCAGGCCCCCGCCATGGCCTGGCTCGAGCAGGTCCGCCAAGCTCGGTAAGTCAGGCGATTTATTGACGGGTTGCGGCGCCAGTCGTCGCAACCCTGCTTTGCCCCCCCTTTCCCTTCCGCATGCGTCATGCCTTGCCGTGCGGTCCGCACTTCCCGCCCATCGCCCAAATGAGCCAAAAACACTGGCGTAACCGAGCGCTTGCGAAATTGGCAATCTTTTTGCTTTGAAAGCCCAAGTTGCTGAATTGGTCAGTATTTTGTCAGCCCGTCCGGGGCAGCGGCCTCTCAAGGTAAGTCGACAATGAAAACAGTCATCCTGGCCGGCGGCCTGGGTACACGCATCAGCGAAGAGTCCCATCTTCGTCCCAAGCCAATGATCGAGATCGGCGGCAAGCCCATCATCTGGCACATCATGAAGATCTACTCGCACTACGGGATCAACGACTTCGTGATCTGCCTCGGTTACAAGGGCTACGTGATCAAGGAATACTTCGCCAACTATTTCCTGCACATGTCCGATGTCACCTTCGACATGTCGGAAAACCGTATGCATATCCACAACCGCAACGCCGAGCCCTGGCGCGTAACCTTGGTGGATACCGGCGAGAACACCGCGACTGGCGGGCGGATCAAGCGTGTGCGCGACTATGTGGGCGACGAGACCTTCTGCCTGACTTATGGCGATGGCGTGGCCAATGTCGACATCGGCGCACTGGTCGACTTCCACAAGCATCACGGCAAGCTATCGACGGTCACGGCCGTGCAACCACCAGGGCGCTATGGCGCACTCGACGTGCGTGGCGAGCAGGTGCATGGTTTCCAGGAAAAACCATTGGGTGACGGTGGCTGGATCAATGGTGGCTTCTTTGTACTTGAGCCTGGCATTTTCGATTTCATCGAGGGCGACGACACCACCTGGGAATATGAGCCGATGCGCGCGCTGGCCCAGAGCGGCCAGCTGATGAGCCATACCCACCGTGGATTCTGGCAGGCGATGGACACCCTGCGTGATCGCAATTACCTGGAAGAGCGCTGGAAGTCGGGAGAGGCGCAATGGCGGGTATGGTCGTAAGCCGCAGCTTCTGGAGCGGGCGTCGGGTCTTCTTGACCGGGCACAGCGGCTTCAAGGGCGGTTGGCTGGGGTTGTGGCTGAGCGAGCTGGGCGCCCAGGTGTATGGCTACTCCCTGGCGCCGGGCACATCGCCGGCGTTGCATGACTGCCTGGGATTGAGCGAGCGGATGGCTGGCGAGTTTGCGGACATCCGTGACGCGGCACAGTTGGCGCGCAGCCTGGCGGCGTTCCGTCCGGATGTGGTGCTGCACCTTGCTGCACAGCCGTTGGTGCGTGAGTCCTACCGCACTCCGGCCGAAACCTATGCGACCAATGTGACCGGTACCCTGAACCTGCTTGAGGCGGTGCGTCAGTGCGACAGCGTGCAAGCGGTACTGGTGGTGACCAGTGACAAGTGCTACGAAAACCGTGAATGGCAGTGGCCCTATCGCGAGCAGGATGCCCTTGGCGGGCATGACCCCTACAGCAGCAGCAAAGCCTGTGTCGAGCTGCTGTGCGCCTCGTGGCGCGATTCATTCTTGCGCGAGCGTGGTGTTGCACTGGCAACGGTCCGTGCTGGCAACGTGATCGGCGGCGGCGACTGGTCGGCCGATCGCCTGCTGCCCGACATCCTGCGTGCCTGGGATGCCAATGAGTCGCTGGTGCTGCGCTATCCGGGCGCGGTGCGTCCCTGGCAGCACGTGCTTGACCCGTTGCAGGGCTATCTGCTGCTGGCTCAGGCGCTGGTGGAGCAAGGCCAGGCCATGGCTCGGGCGTGGAACTTCGGCCCCGACAGCGAAGGCACCGCCACCGTCGGCGAGGTGGTGCAGACCATGGCCTCGTTGTGGCCAGGCGAGGCGCGCTGGTCGGTAGAGGCACTTGCGCAGCCGCACGAGGCCGGCCTGCTCACCCTTGACTCCTCCAGGGCCCGCCAGCTATTGGGCTGGCGCCCGGTCTGGGGGTTGCAGCAAGCCTTGCACCAGACCCTTGAATGGCATCGTGCCTGGCGCGATGGCCAAGACATGCAGCACTACAGCCGCGCGCAGATCGCGGCTCATGAAGGCGAAATCCAATGACTGATCAAACGGCGCAGCAGTTGCGTCAGCAAATTGCCGAGCTCGTAGGCCGTTATGCCGAGCTTGAGCTCACCGCGCCATCGTTCGTGCCAGGGCAGCATGCCGTGCCGCCATCGGGCAAGGTTATCGGAGCGCCCGAGCTTCAGGCCATGACCGAGGCGGTGCTCGATGGCTGGCTGACCACTGGGCGCTTCAACCAGGCGTTCGAAAAGCGCCTGGCGCGCTACCTTGGACGGCGCGGCGTGCTGACGGCCAACTCCGGCTCTTCCGCCAACCTGTTGGCGTTCTCGGCCCTGACCTCGCCACGATTGGGCGACCGGGCGATCATGAAGGGCGATGAGGTCATCGGCGTAGCTGCGGGCTTCCCCACCACGGTCAACCCGATCCTGCAGTTCGGTGCGGTGCCGGTGTTCGTCGATATCGAGATGGGCACCTACAACATCAACCCGGACTTGATTGAAGCCGCGATCGGCCCGCGCACCAAGGCGATCATGCTCGCTCACACCCTGGGTAACCCGTTCAACCTCAAGGTCGTGCGGGAGCTGTGTGACCGCTACGGGTTGTGGTTGATCGAGGATTGCTGCGATGCCCTGGGTGCCACCTACGATGGCCGTCAGGTCGGCAGCTTTGGTGACCTTGGCACGCTCAGTTTCTATCCCGCGCACCACATCACCATGGGGGAGGGTGGGGCGGTGTTCACCGATTCGCCGCTGCTCAAGCGTATCGTCGAGTCGTTCCGGGACTGGGGGCGCGACTGCTATTGTGGCCCAGGCGAAGACAATACCTGCCACAAGCGTTTCTGCTGGCAACTCGGCGACCTGCCCCAGGGGTATGATCACAAGTACACCTATTCGCACCTGGGCTACAACCTGAAGATCACCGACATGCAGGCTGCCTGCGCGCTGGCGCAGATGGACCGGGTGGATGACTTCATCGCCGCGCGCAAGCGTAACTTCGCCTGGCTCAGCGATCGCCTGGCCGGGTGCACCGAGCAACTGATCCTGCCCCACGCCACCCCCGACAGCGACCCCTCGTGGTTCGGTTTCCCGTTGACCCTGCGCGATGGCTGTGGCGTAGAACGCCTGGACCTGTTGCGCCACCTCGATGCGCAGAATGTTGGCACACGCTTGCTGTTTGCCGGCAACCTGACCCGCCAGCCGTACATGAAAGACCAGCAATACCGGGTAGCCAGTGACCTGAGCGTGACCGACAAGGTCATGAAGGACACGTTCTGGATCGGCCTGTGGCCGGGTTTGGGCGAGGCGCACCTGGAGCACGCGGCAAGCAGCATCGAAAGCTACGTGCGGAGACTGCGCTGATGCGCGCCTACGTGCTGTGTGGCGGCTTTGGCACGCGCCTGCAGAGTGTGACCCAGGGCGGTCAGAAAGCCCTGGTGCCGGTGCATGGCGCACCGTTTCTGCAGGCGGTCCTGTGCCAGTTGGCGCAGGCGGGCGTGACCGAGGCGGTGCTGTGCGCACATTTTCGTGCCGACCAGATGGCCGAGCACCTCAGCGTGTTGGCAACGGCCAGTGGCCTGTCGCTGCATCTGGTGGTCGAAGCCCAGCCACTGGGCACCGGTGGGGCGTTGCTCAATGCATTGCAGGAGCAGCCCGCGCAGGCCCGTTATCTGGTGCTCAACGCCGATACCTACCTGGATGCGCCGGCCTATCGCCAGGCGCTGCAGGCCGACGGCAATTGTGTGGTCGGGGTCAAGGTTGCTGACCGCAGCCGCTACGGTAGCCTGGCGCTCGACGGCGAGGGTGGCTTGCGTGCGATAGAAGAAAAAGGGCCTGCTGGCCCGGGCCTGATCAACGCGGGGGTTTACGCCTTTGTTGCCACGGCATTTGCCGGTGCCACCGTGCAGGCATGTTCACTGGAGCGCGACCTGCTGCCCTCGCTGCTGCAACGGGCAACGGTGGGCGTAGGTGAATACGAGGGGCGCTTCATCGATATCGGCACGCCGGAGTCGTTCGCCCGTTATGCCAGTGAATTCCAGGGGGGCACTGCACCATGAACTCACTCGTCCAGACCCTGAGCATCAGCGCGCGGCGCAGCATTCTCGATGCCATCGAACATATCGAGGCCGGTGCCTTGCAGATCGCCTTCGTTGTCGACGATGGCGGTTGCCTGGTGGGTGTGGTGACCAATGGTGATGTGCGTCGACACCTGCTGCAGGGGGGGCAGACCGACGCCCCCGTCACTACCTGCATGAACCGCCAGTTCAGGGCGGTAGCTGTCGGCACTTCGCGAGAAGAGCTGCTGAAACTGTTCGACCTTGGCTACATTGCCATCCCAGGGGTAGATGCTGAGCAGCGCCTGGCTGAAGTCTACACCCGCCAGTTGGCCGCAAGTGCCGAGGTGCCGGTGCTGGCGCGGGCTCGAGCGCCGGTGCGCATGAGCTTCTGTGGAGGCGGTACCGACCTTACCTATTTCTTCATCGACCACCCGGCGGCGGTGCTCAGTTGCACGGTCGGTTTGTATGCCCATGCCACGCTGGTGCCACGCAAGGACCAGCAGATCAGCATTCATGCTGAAGACCTGGGGCGCGAGGAGCACTTCCATTCGCTGGCTGACCTGTTGGCAGCCCCTGAGAAAAGCCTGCTGGCCACCATCATTGCGGTGATCAAGCCTGACTACGGGTTTGACCTGTTCCTGCGTTCGGACTTCCCGGTGGGCTCTGGCCTTGGCGGGTCTTCGGCGGCCACCACGGCGACCATTGCAGTGTTCAACGAGCTGCGCCAGGACCGCTGGAGCACCTACGAGATCGCCGAGCTCGCCTTCCAGGCCGAGCGCCTGTGCTTTGGCATCGCGGGGGGCTGGCAGGATCAGTACGCCTCCGCGTTCGGCGGTTTCAACCTGATCGAGTTCGAGAACCAGCGCAACCTGGTGCACCCGATTCGCCTGGAAGACGCGATCCGCAACGAATTCGAATCGTGCCTGCTGCTGTGCAATACCGGCATCTCCCACGATTCGGGGCGCCTGCACGAACTGCAGCGCGAAGAGATTGAAGCCCAGGACTCGCAAACCGAACTGCTGCACGCCAGCGTGGCGTTGTGCCGGCGGATGCATCGCCACCTTATCCGTGGCGAACTGCGCGGTGTCGGGGTTTGTCTTGATGAGGCCTGGCGCCTCAAGAAGCGCTTCTCAACCGCGATCAGCCACGGTCGGCTCGACGATATCTATGAAGCGGCCATTGCCGCTGGCGCGGTGGGAGGCAAGTTGCTGGGCGCAGGCGGCGGCGGCTTCTTCCTGTTCTATGTCCAGCCACAGCTGCGCCAACGGGTGATACGCGTGTTGTCCGAGCTTGGCTGCGAAACCCAGAATTTCCGATTTGAATCCAGCGGCGTAACCTCATGGCGAGCGAAAATCCAATGACCCCCATTCTTCTTGACGGCACCCCGCTGGGCGGCGAGCACGTCTATGTCATCGCCGAGGTGGGCAACAACCACAACGGCTCCCTGGATTTGGCCCTGCGCCTGGTCGATGCCTCCATCGAAGCCGGTGCCGACTGCGTCAAGTTCCAGTTGCGCAACCGTGAAGCCCTGTACCGACGCAAGGCTGATGGCTCGCGAGCCGAAGACCTGGGCGTCGAGTACATCCAGGACCTGCTGGACAAGGTCGAGCTGAGTTTGGACGAGCACCGCCAGGTGCGTGACTACTGCGCCCAGAAGGGCATTACCTACCTGTGCACGCCCTGGGACGAGCCCAGTGTCGATGCGCTGGCGACCTTCGATGTGGCGGCGCTGAAAATCGCATCGGCCGACCTGTGCAACCCGTATCTCATCGCTAAGGCCGCCAGCCTGGGCAAGCCGTTGATTCTGTCTACCGGCATGTCGTTCGAGCACGAAATCATTCGTGCAATCGAGCAACTCAACGCGCTCGGCACGCCATTCGCGCTGCTGCATTGCAACAGCGCCTACCCGGCGCCGGAGTCCGATATTCAGCTGGGCTATCTGCGCCGTTTGCAGGAGCTGCACGGGCTGGTTGGCTACTCCGGCCATGAGCGAGGCATCGCCATCACCCTCGGCGCTGTGGCGCTGGGTGCCAAGCTGGTGGAGCGGCACATCACCCTGGATCGCGACATGGAAGGGCCGGACCACCTGGCCAGCCTTGAGCCGACCGAGTTCCGCCAACTGGTCGACGGTATTCGCCAACTGCAACTGGCCTTGCCGTGGCAAGGGCCTGGGCGTCATGCCAGCCAGGGTGAATTGCTCAACCGCGAGAACCTGGCTAAAAGCGTCATCGCGGCCCGCGATATCAGCCGAGGCACCCTCATCAGCGCCGATATGCTGCGGGTGGCCAGCCCCGGCCAGGGCCTGGCGCCGTATCGCCTCGAAGAGCTGCTGGGCAAACCGGCAAACCGTGATATCAGCCAAGGCGATTTCCTGTTCGACAGCGACCTGCAAGAGCAGCAGGCGAGCCAGCCTTTGACGTTCAACCTCCCCGTACGCTGGGGCGTACCAGTTCGGTACCACGACTTCGCCGATTATCATCGCCGCATTACCCCCGACCTGTTCGAGTTCCATCTCTCGTACCGTGACCTGAGCCTGGCACCGGCGCCTTTCCTGGCGCGCACCGAGTGTTCGCGGCTGGTCGTCCACGCCCCGGAGCTGTTCGAGAACAGCGAACTGCTGGACCTGGTGGCCGATGACCCGGCGTATCGTCAGCGCTCGATCGACAATCTGCAGCGGGTGGTGGATGCCACCTTGCAGATTGGTGAGTTCTTCCCCCACGCCGATGCCAGGTTGATCGTCGCCAACATCGGAGGTTTCTCTGCCGACCAGCCGCGACCGCTGGCTGAGCGTCGTGAACTGTACGAGCGCTTCCACGAGGCCTGTGCGCGGGTCGACTTTGCCGGAACCGAATTGATCCCGCAGAACATGGCGCCGTTCCCTTGGCATTTTGGTGGCCAGCGCCACCAGAACATCTTCATGATGCCCGACGAGCTGGCGGAGCAGGCACGCACCCATGGCTTGCGCTTGTGCCTGGACTTGTCCCACCTGCAGATGACCTGTTTCCACTTCGGCCTCGACTTCCAGGTTGCGCTGCGCGAGCTGCTGCCGTACTCGGCGCACTTGCATGTGGCCGATGCCAAGGGCACCAACGGTGAAGGTGTGCTGATGGGCACCGGCGACATCGATTGGCCTGCCAGTTGGGCACAGATTGCACAAAACACCCATGCCAGCTTCATCCCTGAAGTCTGGCAGGGCCACAAGGACCACGGTGCCGGCTTCTGGTCGGCGTTGCGTTTCCTCGAATCATTGTGAGGCGCCATTGATGACTGTTGAACATCTGAACGACCGCCTGGAGCGCTTGCTGAGCGAGCCCGTGGAAGCCATCCGCCAGCGCCAGCACGAAACGCTTGATCACCTGCTCGGCGGCCTGGACAAGCCCTTCATCCTGTTTGGCGCCGGCAACCTGGGGCGCAAGGCTGTCAAGGTCCTGCAAGGCATGGGGCTGCGCCCCGAGGCGTTCATCGACAACAATCCGGCTCTCTGGGGCAGCGAGGTTCAGGGCGTCCCGGTGTTCAAGCCAGCAGACTACGTGGCGCAGCACCAGGGCGAGCTGCCAGGCATGATCGCCACTATCTGGTGCGGCGAAGCGACCGATCGCATGCAGGATCGCCTTGAGCCCTTGCTGGCCTTGGGCTTCCAACGCATCGCGCTGTTCGGGCACCTGGCATGGCGTTACCACGAGAGCTTCCTGCCGCACTATTCGCTGGACCTCCCGGAAAAGGTGGTTGCCCAAGCCGAGCGCATTCGCCAGGCTTATGCCTTGCTGGGCGACGACGCATCGCGCCAGTTGTTCGTCGATCACGTGCAATGGCGTCTGTTCCTCGACTACGACCTGCTGCCGCCTGCTTCGCCACGTGCAATCTACTTCGATGCAGCGTTCAGCAACACCAGGGCTGACGAGGTGGTCTACGACATTGGCGCGTTCAATGGCGATTCTGTCGAAGGGTATCTGCACAGCGGCCGCCCGTTCAGCCAGATTCATTCGTTCGAGCCATCGTCGGCCAACCACGCGGCGTTGCGTGCCACGCTGGCGGCATTGGAGGGCAGCGAGCGCTTCCATGCCCACCAGAAGGCTGTCGGCGACAGCAGCGGTGAAATCTTCATGGAAGCCACTGGTGGCCCTGCTGCCCGTGTTGGCAGCGGCAGTGAGCGCGTGCAGGTGACAACCCTCGATGAGCTGGCCGAAACCATCGCCTCCCCGACGTTCATCAAGATCGATATCGAAGGGTTCGAACCGCAGTGCCTGGCTGGCGGCAAGCGCCTGATCAGCGAGCGCCAGCCGCTTATCGCCGTGTGCGTGTACCACGAGCAAGACCACCTTTGGAGCATCTTGCTGCAACTGCACGGTTACTACCCGGGCTACCACTTCAGCCTCGGGCCGCACCTGGCAGAAGGCTGGGACCTGGTGCTGTACGCCGTGCCTGCCGACCGTCTTCCCACTTTGAATCGTGCCGAGTAAAGCCCCCATGCGCGTTGCCGACTATATCTTCCAGTTCATCGCCGACCAGGGCATCGGGCATGTGTTCTTCCTGCCTGGCGGTGGTGCCATGCACCTGAACAATGCCTTGCTGCGCCAGCCGCGTCTCAGTGCGGTCAGCATGCTTCACGAGCAAGGCGCGGCCATCGCTGCCGAAGGCTATGCCCGTACCTCGGGGCGCTTCGGCGCCTGCCTGGTCACCTCCGGCCCTGGGGCCACCAACGCTATTACCGGCCTGGCCGGTGGCTGGTTCGAATCCACGCCGATGTTCTTCGTGTCGGGCCAGGTCAAGCGTGCCGATCTCAAGGGCGAGACTGGCCTGCGCCAGTTGGGGACCCAGGAGCTGGATATCGTCAGCGTGGTCAGCCCGCTGAGCAAGTACGCTGTGTGCCTGCTCGACCCCCTGCGCGTGCGGTACGAGCTGGAAAAGGCTGCCTACCTGATGCTGAACGGGCGCAAAGGCCCGGTGTGGCTGGATGTGCCTCTGGATGTTCAGGCTACCGAGATCGACCCTGGCCAGTTGGAAGGCTTCGAGCCGCCCGAAGATGACGCCCACTTGCCCGACGCGGCTGCGTTGCAGCGTTTGGCTCAGCGTTTGAAAGAGGCACAGCGCCCGGTACTGCTGGTTGGCAATGGTGTGCACTGTGCCTCGGCTGAAACCAGCCTGCGTCAGCTGGTCGAGCAACTGGGTATTCCGACCCTGACCACCTGGATCGGTGCCGACCTGCTGGAATTCGATCACCCGCTCTACTTCGGGCGTTGTGGTACGGTTGCCGCCCGTGGGGCCAACTTCACTGTGCAGAATGCCGACCTGGTACTGGCCATCGGTTGCCGCATGGATTTCTCCATCACCGGTTTCAACCGCGCGCATTTCGCCCGTGCTGCCGACATCGTGGTGGTAGACATCGATGCGGCCGAAATCGACAAGCTCGGTGATATGCCTGACGAGCGCTTCGTCTGCGATGCCAAGGCGTTCATCGACGGCCTGAGCCAGGCCACGGCGCAGGGTGGACATGCCTATCCCGCCTGGATCGAGCGTTGCACGACGTGGAAGCACAGCTACCCGGTAGTGCTGCCGGAGTACCGTAAGCCGAGCCCTTACGTAAATACCTATGTGTTTGCTGAAACCCTGTCGGCAGCCATGGCCGAAGGCGACCAGATCATTCCGGGTAGCTCCGGTGCGGCGCTGGACACCTTCTGGCTGGCCGTGCGCCTCAAGCGTGGCCAGCGCGCGGTGGCCACAGGCGGCCTCGGTTCGATGGGCTATGGCCTGCCAGCGTCCATTGGCGGCTGCCTGGGCAGCGGACGGCGGCGGACCATTTCGGTGGATGGTGACGGTGGTTTCGTCATGAACATTCAGGAGCTTGAAGTGGTACGCCGCCTGCGCCTGCCGATCAAGTACTTCATCCTCAACAACAACGGTTACGCCTCGATCCGCGCATCCCAGGGCGGGTACTTCAAGGAAACCATCGGCTGTGATCCGGACTCGGGGCTGACCCTGCCGGATATCAGCGCCCTGGCTGCAGCCTTTGGCCTGGCGACCGTGCGTATCACCGGTGAGGATGACTTGCGTGCCAGCCTGGACAAGGTATTGGCCCAGGAAGGCCCGGTGCTCTGCGAACTGATGGTCGAACCTGACCAGGCCATCGGTCCACGGGTGACTTCGCGCATCGGCCAGAACGGCGCGATGGTCTCAAGGCCATTGGAGGACTTGTTCCCCTTCCTTGAGCCAGAAGAGTTGCAGGCCAACATGCTGATTCCGCTGGTGGAGCAATGACATGAGCGATTACCTGAGCCAGTACGCCGACGCCGGCCTGTACACCATGCAAGGCCGGTTGGGGGCGCCCGAGGGCGGGCGCTTCCAGTCCTTCCCCCGCGATGGCTGGATGCGCGAAATCGAGAATGCCCGCAAAGCCGGGCTGCGTGGTATCGAGTGGATCTACGACCTGTATGGCGAAGGGGCCAACCCGCTGGAAACCCCGGAAGGCCGCGAGCAACTGCGCCAGGCGCTGAACGCCCACGAGGTTTCGGTGGTATCGATCTGCGCCGATTACTTCATGGATCGCCCGCTGCTGCGCTGCAGCGAAGCGGAGCATCAGCAGTTGCTTGAACGCCTGCAGTGGCTGTTGGGCATCTGCCCGGAAATGGGCGTTACCCGCGTGGTATTGCCGTTTGTCGATGCTTCCAGCATGCGTACCGTGGATGAGTGCGAGCAGGTCGTCAAGGCGCTGACCAAAGTGCTGCCCGAAGCCGAGCGCTTTGGGGTGGAACTGCACCTGGAGACCGACCTGGGGCCTCAGGATTTTGCGGCATTCCTGGCACGTCTGGACCACCCGATGGTGTGGGTGAACTACGACGCGGGCAACAGTGCATCGCTGGGGTTCCGCCCGGCAGATGAGTTTGCTGCCTACGGCAAGCGCATTGGCAGTTTCCACATCAAGGACCGGCGCCAGGGCAGTACTACCGTGCCCCTGGGGCAGGGGGATGCTGATTTTGCCGAGCTGCTCGAACAACTGCGCCGTTATGACTACCGCGGCGATTTCGTGCTGCAGGTGGCACGCGGTGAGCCGGGTGATGAAGTGCGCTGGCTGGCGCAGATGGCGACGCTTGCCTGTGAGTGGCTGCGTGGCAACGCCTTGAGCGAGAAAAAGGGAGCAAACCTGTGAAAGTGCTGTTCTGTGGCCTGGGTGGGATCGGCCAGCGTCATTTGCGCAACCTGCGCCAGTTGCTGGGCGAGCGCCTTGAGGTGCACGCCTATCGAGTACGTGGCCAGAAGATCAAGCTGCGCGACAACCTGACCATCGATGAAGGCGCCGACCTGGAAACCGACTACGGAATCACCGTGCACCGGGACCTGGACGCGGCGCTGGCGGTGGCGCCGGACGCTGCGTTCATCTGCAACCCAAATGCGCTGCACGTACCGGTAGCGCTGGCCTGCGTCAAGGCCAACGTACCGGTATTCATGGAAAAGCCCCTGGCCAGCGACCTGCACGGTGTGGCCGAGTTGCTGGAGGAGGTTCGCCAGCGCCGCCTGGTGTTCCACGTGGGCTACCAGTTCCGCTTCCACCCTGGCCTGCAGCGCATGAAAGCCTTGCTCGACAGCGGCTTCTTCGGTCGCCTGATCAGTGTGCGTGCCGAAATCGGCGAGTACTTGCCCAATTGGCATCGTTATGAAGATTACCGGCAGATGTATGCGGCCCGTGCCGACCAAGGTGGCGGCGTGGTGCTTTCGCAGATCCATGAAATGGACTTGCTCTATTGGTTCTTCGGGCTGCCGCAGAGTATCACCAGCCATGGCGGCCAGTTGAGTGGCCTGGAAATCGACGTCGAAGACAGTGTGTCTTCGTTGCTGCGTTATGAGAGTTCCGCCGGGCGCTTCCCGGTGATGCTGCATCAGGACTACCTGCAGCGGCCGCCGGTGCGTGTGTTCAAGATCGCAGGCGATGCCGGTGTGGCTGAGATGGACCTGCTGGCCAACCGCCTGCGGGTGTATGACACCCAGGGTGAGTTGTGCGAGCAGGATGCCTTTGAAGGTTTTGCGCGCAACGACATGTTCCTTGCCCAGGCCGGGCATTTCCTGGAATGCGTGGCCAGTGGCGAGCGGCCGGTCGTGGACTTGCATGATGGCTTGCAGAGCCTGCGCCTGGCTCTGGCTGCCCTGCGCTCGCTGAAGGATCAGCGCGAAATCCGCCTTGATGAGGTTCAGGTCGATGAATGACGTGCAGGCACTGTTTGATCTGAGCGGCCGCGTGGCAGTGATCACCGGTGGTGCCGGCTTGCTGGGTTACCAGCATGCCGCCACCATTGCCGGTCTGGGCGGCACGCCAGTTTTGCTGGATATCGACGCCTCTGGTCTTGAGCGCAATGCCGCGAAACTTCAGGAAACCTATCCCTGCAAGCCCCTTGCCCTGGTCGCCGACATCACCGACCTGGCTGCCGTGAAAGATGCCGCCGATCAAGTGCAGGCCGCGTTCGGCAAGGTCGATATCCTGATCAACAACGCTGCCCGCAACCCCAAGGTCGAAAACACCGACGGCCAGGATTTCTCGCGGCTTGAGCATTTTCCCTGGGAGCAGTGGCGCCTGGATATCGACGTGGGGCTGGGGGGCGCTTTCAATTGCGCCAAGATATTTGGCAGCCAGATGGCGAGCCAAGGGCGTGGGGTGATCATCAACATTGCCTCTGATCTTGGCGTCATTGCGCCGGACCAGCGTCTGTACCGTGTCGATGGCCGTGAGGCGGACAACCAGCCGGTGAAGCCTGTGACCTACTCGGTGGTCAAGCATGGCCTGATTGGCCTGACCAAGTACCTGGCCACTTACTGGTGCGAGCAGGGCGTACGTTGCAACGCCTTGTCTCCAGGGGGTGTTTTCGCTGGGCAGAACGATGTGTTTCTCAGCCGCCTGACCCAGCTCATTCCGCTGGGGCGCATGGCCGAGGCTGACGAGTACCGGGGGGCGATAGCCTTCCTGTGCTCGGATGCCAGCACTTACATGAACGGTACGAACCTGGTGGTCGACGGGGGGCGCAGCACATGGTGACCTCGCCTGGGGACTTCATTGCCCGCGCCTGCATCTGTTGTGCCAGCGAGCAGTTGGACAAGTCCGGCGCGGTGCTGATGCCCTTCGTGGCCAAGCGGGTCTTTGATCACGACCCTGTCGAGATCACTACCGAATGGGGCCTGCGCGACCTGCGTGTTGGCATGGCCTACACCCTGTGCAATTCGGTGCAGTGCCAGGTGTGTGGCGCGCTGTTTCTCGACTACCGCTTCACGGATACGCAGATGGCCGCGTTGTATGCAGGTTATCGGGACGAAGCCTACACCCGTCAGCGCGACCACTACGAACCCGGCTATGCCGCCGTGGCCGAGCATTACCACGGGCGTGAGGACTATATCGCCGACGTCGAGCACTGGCTGGCAAGGCATGTCCCCAGGCAGCCTGCGGTGCTCGACTGGGGAGGTGGCAGCGGCCTGAACACGCCGTTCCGGGGGCAGCATTCGCTGCTGCACGTGCATGACATATCGGCGGTAGAGCTGGCCGATGGGGCTGAGTCGATCAGCCCGGACCAATTGGTGCGTGGCCGCTACGATCTGGTGACATGCTGCCAGGTGCTGGAACATGTCTCATCGCCAAGGTCGCTCCTCGAGCAGATCCTCCCAGCGATGGGTCGCGACACTTTGCTTTATCTCGAAGTGCCTCATGAGGCGCTGATGCGCGAGCATCCGGATAGCCTGACCCTCGCCAGGGCCAAGAAGCACTGGCACGAACACATCAACTTCTTTACCCAGCAAGCACTCCATCGGCTGGTAGAGGGTGCCGGGCTGAGGGTGGTCGATAGCCACCTGTTGCCGGTTGACCTCGGCTGGCGCAAAGCCGAGGTGATGGGCGTGCTGGCGAGGTTGGCATGATGTTCGAGGCGTTCGACCCGCGTAGCGATGGCCAGGTTGGCGAGGAGCTACGGCGCCTGCCCGTGCTGGCTGAGTTGCATGAAGCGTTGGCCGGCAAGCACTTGTTGGTGACCGGGGGAACCGGCTTCTTCGGGCGCTGGCTGCTGGCGCTGGTCAATCAGCTCAACCGCGTAGGGGCTGACATCGAGGTGACGCTGGTCTCGCGGGATCCGGCTGCTTTCCTGGCGGCAATGCCGGGCTATCGCGAATGTGCCTGGCTGCGTTGGCAGGTCACCGACATTCGCCGCTTGGGCGCGCTGCCCGGGCGGCCTGCGCAGTTGATCGTGCATGCAGCAGCAGATACTTCGGCCGCTGCTCATGCGCAGCCCTTGGCGTTGTTCGAAACAATTGTCGAAGGCGCCCGTCGGGTGTTTGACCTGGCTGTGCAAAGCGGTTGCGAGCGCGTGCTAATTACAGGCTCTGGCGCCCAGTACGGCGACTTGCCCAGTGACCGTGGGGTGCCAGAGCAGCATGCCGGTGCCTGCCCAAGCAACCAGGCCGGCAGCGCGTACGGCGAAGGCAAGCGGGCGCAGGAAACCCTGGCCGCCCTGTATGCCCAGGCCCATGGCCTGCCGGTAGTGATGACCCGCTGCTTTGCTTTTGCAGGCCCCGGCCTGCCACTGGATGCACACTTCGCTATCGGCAACTTTGTGCGCGATGCCCTGTTCGCCGACGAAATCGTACTCAATTCAAGCGGCGAGGCTGTGCGCAGCTACCTACATGGTGCCGACCTGGCTGCTTGGCTACTGCTGTTGCTGGTGCGCGGCGAACCTGGGCAGGCCTACAACGTCGGCTCCGACCAGCCAGTGACTATCGCCGAGCTGGCTGCGCGGGTCATTGCCCGTGTCGCGCCGCACAAGCCGCTGCGCATCCTGGGGCGGCCAGAGGGCGCAGCGCGCTCTTTCTACGTGCCCGATACAAACCGTGCCAAGGCACTGGGGCTGCAAACCTGGACTTCGCTGGACGGCTGCATCGACAGCATGGCCCGTTGGGCCCGTGCACTGCCGCGTTCGGCCTGAGCTTCAGTGCCATCGATCCGGGGCTGTAGCCCCGGCGACCTTCCATTTCTTGCTCAAGGTGTGACGCTGATGCGTGAACTCTTTTCCAGGCGGCCTCAGCCCTATTACATCTATGTGTCGGAATACCGGCGCAGCTCTGCAGGCATTCGCGTTTTGCACATGCTCTGCGACGCGCTGAACCGTTCTGGCCAGGAGGCCTACATTGTCACTGTCCAAGGCCAGCCAGAATTGGTGACGCCCTTTCTCAGTGACGACATCAAGCGCCGCCATGAAGCGTTGGGGCTGGAGCCCATTGCCGTTTACCCAGAGGTCATCGACGGCAACCCCTTGAACGCCAATATCGTGGTGCGCTATCTGCTGAATCAGCCAGGGTTCATCAGAACCACCGCAGATTTCGGCGATAACGACATCTTTTATGCCTACACCCGTGACCTGGTGCAGCCAGGCATGCCGGCCGACCGCGTGATGTTCCTCCCGGCGTTCGATCTGAGCGTTTTCCGTCCCAGCGATGACCCCAGCAAGCGGGTTGCGGGCAAAGTTTGCTACTACCTGGGGCGTAGCCAGCAGGCCACGATCGATCCGTCACTGCTGCCGGCAGACGCTGTCGAGATCACGCCGCACTGGCCAGACAGCTGGGAGGCACTGAGCGATTTGTTCCAGCAGTGCGAGTACTTCTACTGCGGTGAGTCCTCGGGGCTGGCCGCCGAGGCTGTGCTGTGTGGTTGCCTGGCTGTGGTTCTGCCGAGCCGCTGGGCACCCAACAAGATTGCCCAGCACGAAAGCAAAAGCCATGGCGTAGCCTGGAGCCTTGAGCCGGATGAGCTCGAGCGGGCCAGAAGCACGATTGGCATGCTGCGTGAGCGCCTGTTGATGCAGCAGCGTGAGTTTTGGGAGGCTCTGGATCGCTTTATCGAAACGACCCAGGCAGCTGCGCGCATGCTACTGGCGACGGCCCCTGCGCGCTCGCTGCCTGCCTGGCTGCAGGGGCGCCACAGCATGGCGCAGCGACGTTTGGCATCGACCGATGCCAGCCTGCGCCCGGCAACGGCAACTCTCGACATACGGGTGCTCGCTGATGGCGCTGTTGGCTCTGCAGCATTGGCTCGTACGCTGCAAAGCCTGGAGGGCTGCCCGCTCGATACGCTTCAGGTGACGGTGCTTGCCCCCTCGCAGGTGGTGCCTGGCGTGGAGCATGTGTTCTGGGACGGCAACCAGACGGCCAGTGTAGTCAATGCCCTGGTGCAGCGGTCGACGGCGCGCTGGCAGTTGATCGTGCGGGCGGGGGTGGTCTTTAGTCATGATGCGTTGCTGGTCATCGGTCGTGAGCTGGCGGTGCTGCCCGATGAATGTGTGGCGCTGTATGCCGATGAGGTCAGTCGCGCCGCGGATGGCAGCCTTGGCGAGGTGCTGCGCCCCGATCTGAACCTTGACCTGTTGCTGGGAGACCCGGGCGGGCTCGGTGGGCACTGGTTGTTGCGCCAGGACGCGTTGCTGCAACTGGGCGGTTTCGATGGCGCTTATGGGCAAGCCTTCGAACTTGACTACCAGCTGCGCCTGATCGAGCATTTTGGCCTTGGTTGCGTTGCTCATGTGGCTACGCCCTTGCTGGTCAAGGATTTGGCGCAACGCCAGGCGTGCCCTCACGAGCAGGCCGCTATTGCTCGGCATCTCAACGCCCGTGGCTATGATCTGGGGAAGGTGACGACCCTGCCTTCAGGGCGCTACCGCATCGCCTATGGCCAGGCCTCGCAGGCCTCGGTAAGCATTCTCATACCGCTGCGAGGAACATTGACGCAGTTCCAACGTTGCATCACTTCGCTGCTGGAACGCACTCGCCATGAAGTGCTGGAGGTGCTGCTGATTGCACCTACCGACCTCGACGAAGAGGTTCACGCCTGGCTCGCGGCCGTTGAACAGATTGCAGGTGGGCTATTGCGTGTCCTGTCGTTCAAGGCGGGTCTGCCCTGGGTGTACCTGTGCAACCAGGCTGCCCAGCAGGCCAGCGGTGAGTATCTGGTCTGGCTGGAAGGCGCCACGACGGAACTTGGGCAGGACTGGTTAGGCCTGCTTCTGGAGCACGCCCGGCGCCCGGAAGTAGGGGCGGTGGGCGGCAAGCTGCTGACACCGGCAGGCGACATTTTCAGTGCGGGCATGGTGCTGGGGCTAGAGGGGGTGGCGGGGGCCGCGTTCGAGGGGCTTGGGCATCAGGACGCTGGCTACATGCATCGTCTGGAGCTTGCGCATTGCGTTTCGGCGCTGAGTCACCACTGCCTGGCGCTGCGTCGCGATCTGTTTCTTCAGGCGGGCGGTTTCGACGAGGACCCCTTGTTCGATCGTTGGGTCGCTGTCGACCTGTGCCTGAAACTTCAGCAAGCGGGCTACCTGAACATCTGCACGCCTTGGGTCCAGTTGATTGTCGACCCGCCGCAAGTCGATGCGCCAAGCGACGATGAAGAGCTGGCCATGTACCGGCGCTGGCTGCCCGCGTTGGCAAGCGACCCTGCCTACAACTGCAACTTCTCGCTCAAAGGCAAGGGCGGCTTTTCTGCACGCAAAAGGCCCTTGATCCGTGAGTTGAATGTCCAGGGCACTTCCCAGGCCAAGGTCATCGTTTACCCGGATGGGGTGCGTCCGATATCCGCACTGCGTGGTCTGCACCCGTTCGATAGCTTGCGCGCCAGCGGGGCTGTCGATGGCATGGTGGCGTTGGAGCCGTTGTCGGTTGTCGAGCTTGAACGGGTCAACCCGGATGTGATCGTCATGCAGCAGCATCTGAGCGAGGCGCGCTTGGCTGCAATGGCACGGATGCGAACCTTTTCGAATGCCTTCAAAGTGTTCGACCTGGGTGAATGGCTGGCGCCGCCCCTGCGCGACAGCCGCCTGATGCGAGCCAAGGATATGCCCGACCACTTGCGCCGCGGGCTGGCACAGGTTGATCGGTTCATTGTCGCCACGCCTGCGATGGCCGAACTGTACATGGGGCTGCATGCTGACCTGCAGGTACTGCCGACGCGCCTGCCGGCGCACCTTTGGCGCGGGCTTTCCAGCCGGCGTAAGGTTTCGCCGCGACCGAGGGTCGGGTGGATTGCAGATGCTGCTGGCGATGCCGATCTCGCGTCTGTACTGGATGTGATCAAGCAGTTGGCCGATGAAGTGGACTGGGTGTTCTACGGCCATTGCCCGGAAGAGCTGCGCGGTTGCATCCGGCAGTTCCAGCCCGTGGTGGTGGAGGCGGCGTTCCCGGCGCTGCTCGCCGGGCTCGACCTCGACTTGGCGCTGTTGCCTCGCGAAGCGTCCCTGATCAACGACTGCAGGGACGATGTGCGCCTGTTGCAGCTGGGCGCCTGCGGTGTGCCGGTGATCTGCAGCGACGTGCGCAGTTATCAGGAGTATGGCGCGTATCCGTTCAAGCGGGTGGCCAACACGGCACAGGCATGGCTGGATGCCATCAGGTTGCATCTGTCCGATCCAGACGCGTGTGCCATGCTGGGGGATGCCCTGCGTGAGGCGGTCATGGCAAACGGGCTTCTTGAGGGGCAGGCGCTGATGCAATGGCATGCTGCCTGGCAGCCTGACTGACGACTGAAAAGGGGCGCGGCGTTGCCGTGCCCGGCCGTTTGGTCGTATAACCGTGACTTGGCAGTCGAAACGCGCATCTTTAGTCTATCGAGTCAGGACAGCCACGTCTGAAGGGCTTGCAAGGCCTGTCCCGCAATATCCGCCATGTCTACCGGGAAGCCACAATGATTGGCATTAAAAGCATCGCCAGTTACGTACCTGTGGAGGGTGTCGACAACTACGCCCAAGGTGCGAAATTCGGCAAGGATCAAGAATTCATTTTCGGCAAGATCGGCTCGACCTTCTTGCCGCGCAAGGCCGATACCCAGGAAACCTCCGACCTGTGTGTCGAGGCCGCCAGAAATCTGTTCGCCGCCAACCCGGCGCTGGACCCAGCGTCCATCGACATCGTCATCGTCGTCACCCAGAACGGCGATGCCGAGGGGCTGCCGCACACCGCCGCTATTGTCCAGCACAAGCTTGGGCTGCCGACCGCCATCGCGGCGTTCGACGTTTCGCTGGGCTGCTCGGGCTATGTCTACGGGCTGTATGCAATGAAGGGGTTCATGGAAGCTGCAGGTCTGAAGAACGGCTTGCTGCTGACCGCCGACCCCTATTCGAAGATCGTCGACCCCGAGGACCGCAACACCACCATGCTGTTCGGCGACGCCGCCACGGCAACCTGGATGGCCGACGGGGCTGCCTGGCAGTTGGGCAAGTCGTTGTTTGGCAGCGACGGTGCCGGTGCCGAGCACCTGCGTACTACGGATGGCAAGTTCTTCATGAATGGCCGTCAGGTCTACAACTTCGCACTGGTCAAGGTGCCGGCGCACTTGCAGCAGTTGCTTGAGGCTAGCGCGTTGAAGGCCGGGGATATAGACCTGTACTGTCTGCACCAAGGCAGTGCCGCCATTGTCGACGCGGTTTCCGCGCGTTTCTGCGAGGGCGCGTACAAGGAAAAATTCGTCAAGGACATGGTCGAGACTGGCAATACCGTTTCTTCGAGCATTCCACTGTTGCTGGAGAAACATGTACTTGGCTCGCAGCACAAGCGCGTGGCCCTGAGCGGATTTGGTGTGGGGCTGTCCTGGGGTTCGGCCATCATCGAACGCAATGCCTGACCTTCGGCGGGGATGAACAAGAAGCGCTGGCCAGACACGGCCGGCGCTTTTTTATTTCTGATGTGCAATTCCTGGCGTCAAACCCTTGATTTCATTGGGGTGGCAGGATGCCAGTAAAAAATTTGAGAAATCGCCCTAAAGCAAACTGCCCTGACGACGATAAACATTACGAAGGTTCTCTAGGCCACCTACCCGGCGAATTGCCAAGGCCGGAAGCCGTAGTACCCAATCCAACGAGGAATTCGTCATGGCTTTGACTGTAAACACCAACACCACCTCTCTGGGCGTTCAGAAGAACCTGAACCGTGCTTCCGACGCACTCAGCACTTCGATGACCCGTCTGTCCTCCGGCCTGAAAATCAACAGCGCCAAAGACGACGCCGCCGGCCTGCAGATCGCTACCCGCATGACCTCGCAGATCCGCGGTCAGACCATGGCTATCAAGAACGCCAACGACGGTATCTCCATCGCCCAGACCGCTGAAGGCGCGATGCAAGAGCAGACCAACATGCTGCAGCGTATGCGCGAACTGGCCAACCAGGCGCGAAACGACTCCAACAGCACCCTGGACCGTGAAGCTCTGGACAAAGAGTTCCAGTCGATGCTGAAGGAAATCGACCGTATCTCCGCCAGCACCGAGCTGAACGGCAAGAAACTGCTGAACGGTACTTCCGGCGTCATGACCTTCCAGGTCGGCTCCAACACCGGTAGCGACAACCAGATCACCATCAGCCTGAGCTCGTCGATGAGCACTGGCACCGGTGGCGCTCTGAGCGGCCTGAACGGTAAAGCAATCACCGGTACCAGCGCCAACATCGAAGCCAACTTCACCGCTGCCATGAGCGCCATCGACGACGCTCTGCAGGCAATCAACACCTCGCGTGCTGACCTGGGTGCTGCCCAGAACCGTCTGACCAGCACCATCAACAACCTGCAAAACGTCAACGAGAACGCCGAAGCCGCTCGTGGCCGTGTACAGGACACCGACTTCGCTGCCGAAACTGCCCAGCTGACCAAGCAGCAGACCCTGCAGCAGGCTTCGACCTCGGTTCTGGCCCAGGCCAACCAGCTGCCATCGGCAGTACTGAAGCTGCTGGGCTAATCTGCCTGATAGCTGATGGCGGGGGAGTGCTCTCCAGGCGCTTCCCCGCCTTTTTCATTGTGAGGTGGTAGGCATGGACATGAGCGTCAAGCTGAACCTGTCTTACCCGGCCGCGCGGACGGCCGAGCAGGTTGCCGAAAAACCGGTTGCCCGGTCGGTGGATTTTTCCGCTGATGGCGAAAAAAAACAGGACCCGATCAAGGTGCATGACGCCGACAAGGTCAAGGGTGCTGTCTCGGAAATCGAGAAGTTTTTCAAGGAAACCCGACGCAACCTGGAGTTCGTCACAGACGAAGAGTCCGGTAAGATCGTGGTTAAAGTCATCGCCAGCGAAACCGGTGAGCTGATTCGACAACTACCCTCGGAAGAGGCGCTGCGAATTGCCCACAGCCTGAGCGATGTCAACAGTGTTTTGTTCGACGCCAAGGTCTGATCCGGCGGCGAATACAGTCTTGTGATTCAGTCGGCCTTGCAAGCGCAAGGCTGGCGCAATGAGCAGAGGAGCGACAGCATGGCAAGCCCGATTACTACGAGCACGGGAGCAGGCTACGGGCTCGATATCACCAATATCGTCAAGGTGTTGGTCAATGCCGACACGTCGGCCAAGGCCAACCAGATTGCCCGGCAGACCAGCAACAACTCGGCGATGATCTCGGGTATCGGCTCTCTGCGCAGTGCGTTGACTGCATTCCAGGACGCCATGAAGAAGCTCAACGACAAGGACGCTCCTTCGTTCAATGCATTCGCGGGCACGTCGGCCAATGAAAGCGTGGTCAAGATCAAGGCGGGCAACACCGCCGTGGCTGGCAGCTATGACGTGCGGGTCACCCAGTTGGCGACCGGCTCGAAGGTGGCCTCCGCGAAATTCGTGGGTGGCGCCGATACGCCCATACCTGCTGGCGAGATGACCATCAGCCAGAACGGCAAGGACTACAAGATCGACGTCCCTAATGGTGCCACGCTCAAAAGCGTGCGTGACCAGATCAACAAGGAGATCGGGGCCAAGGGTATCACCGCCAACATCATCAACGAAGCGGGTGGTTCGCGTCTGGTGTTCGGTTCCACCACGACAGGTGCAGGCAGCGATATTTCTGTAAGCGGCCTGGGGCTGGATATCGACGGCACCCAGAAGATGGTGGGTGATGGTGCGGGATACATCAATGGCCTGGCCCAGGATGCGAAGTTCTCTATTGATGGCTTGGAGCTGACAAGCTCGAAGAATACCGTTGATGACGCGGTCAGCGGCTTGAGCCTGGAACTTACCGGTGTCTCCGATCCGAAGGTCACCAGCGGCGTCAAGGTAACCGTGGCGCTGGATAATGAAGGCCTGAAAAAGTCGGTACAGTCGTTCGTCGATGCCTACAACACCCTGCAGAAAGCGGTGAGTGCGCTCACCACGCCTACCAAGGATGAAAATGGCAAGGTCACCAGTCTCGGCCCGCTGAGCAACGACCCGACGACCAAGGCGCTGCTGGGCGATCTGCGCAAGGTAATCGCAGACACTGCAGGCAACGGCAACCTGAACACGCTCAGCCAGCTGGGGATCAACACCCAGAAAGATGGCACCCTGGAGTTCAACAGCACCAAGTTCACCGCTGCCTTGAACGACAAGAAGCTTGGTGCAGAGATTCAGGGGCTGTTCACGGGTGACCAAGGCGTGTTTACGCGGATGAACAAGGCTATCGATCCGTACAATGCGTCGGGCGGTACGCTGGACAGCCGCAAGAACAACCTTGACCAGGCTGCCAAGAACCTCGCCAACCAGAAGGACGCGCTGGACAACCGTATCGAGTTGTTGACTGTATCGTTGACCAAGAAGTTCTCGGCGCTTGACGCAGCCTTGGCCAAGATGCAGAAGCAGGGTGAGCAGATCACCTCCATCTTCGAAGCGATGAACGCCCAGGCCAAGAAATCCTGATCGAATCGCGTGATGCAAGCCCGGCGACACCTTTGAGGTGCTCCGGGCTTTGCTGTTTTCTGGCTAAAGTTTTTTGACGTAACGGCGATACAGCAGGTATATGCACCTTTTCGCTGCAACGAGGTAGATCCATGAACCCGATGTTGGCCCTTCGGCAATACCAGAAAGTCAATGGCGCGGCACAGACTTCCGAAGCCAGCCCCCACCGTCTTGTGCAGATGCTCATGCAGGGTGGTCTCGACCGCCTGGCTCAGGCCAAGGGCGCCATTGCCCGCAAGGATGTCGCCCAGAAGGGCATTCTGCTCGGCAAGGCCATCGATATCATTGGCGGCCTGCGCGAAGGGCTGGACCTGGAAAACCATGGGCAGGAGCTGGCGGACCTGGACAACCTGTACACTTACATGAGCAGACGCCTGGTCGAGGCGAATGCCAAGAGTGATCCGCAGATCATCGACGAGGTTGCTCGCTTGCTGATCACGGTCAAGGAAGGCTGGGATGCTATCGGCGATCAGCAGCCGACGCCCTGAATCAGGAGGTTGTCATGAGTGAGGTAATCGAGCGTATCGATCAGACCCGCAAATTTCTGTTGGACGCCCTGGCCGCTCGTGATTGGGAGGCAGTGGGGGAGCTGGATCTGGAATGCCGTCTGTGTGTCGACGATGTGCTGGCCGAGGCACTGTCGAATGAGGACGAAGTGCGAGCGAGCCTGGAGGAGCTTCTGGTGGTCTACCGCCAGCTAATCGAAATTGCAAGTGGTGAGCGTCAATCAATAGTCGATGAGATGGCGCAGATCCGTCAGGCGAAAAACGCCACGAAGGTATACCATCTGTTCAGTTGACCACGGATGTTTTATCAAAACGGCGCGCCATAAATTTGACTGTGTGCCGTTTTTTGACTTTACTAGTGGCTGTTTTCCAAATTCAGACGTCCGAACACTGACCATTCAGTCGGAATGATGTCGTGCACGCCCAGCGGGCGCCGATATGACTAGGGAAGTTGCTATTGCATGTGGCGTGAAACCAAGATTCTCCTGATCGATGACGACAGCGAACGCCGCCGCGATCTGGCGGTGGTCCTGAATTTTCTCGGTGAAGAAAACCTCTCTTGCTCCAGCCAGGACTGGCAGCAGGTGGTCGAGGGTTTGTCTTCCAGCCGTGAAGTGCTGTGTGTTCTCATCGGTACCGTAAATGCCCCGGCCAGCGTACTGGGGCTCCTTAAGACAGTGGCCGGGTGGGATGAGTTCCTTCCGGTTCTGCTTCTGGGGGAAATTTCTTCTGCGGACTTCCCCGAGGACCTGCGCCGTCGTGTGCTGTCCAATCTCGAGATGCCGCCGAGCTACAGCCAGTTGCTCGATTCCCTGCACCGTGCCCAGGTTTACCGCGAGATGTACGACCAGGCCCGCGAGCGCGGTCGTCAGCGCGAGCCCAACCTGTTCCGCAGCCTGGTGGGTACCAGTCGTGCCATCCAGCATGTGCGGCAGATGATGCAGCAGGTCGCCGACACCGATGCCAGTGTGCTGATCCTCGGCGAGTCCGGCACCGGCAAGGAAGTGGTGGCGCGCAACCTGCACTACCACTCCAAGCGCCGCGAGGCACCGTTCGTGCCGGTCAACTGCGGGGCGATCCCGGCGGAGCTGCTCGAAAGCGAATTGTTCGGTCACGAGAAGGGCGCCTTCACCGGGGCGATCACCAGCCGTGCTGGGCGCTTCGAGCTGGCCAATGGTGGCACGTTGTTCCTCGACGAGATCGGCGACATGCCGCTGCCGATGCAGGTCAAGCTGCTGCGCGTACTGCAGGAGCGCACCTTCGAGCGGGTCGGCAGCAACAAGACCCAGAGCATCGACGTGCGCATCATCGCTGCGACGCACAAGAACCTCGAGACCATGATCGAGGATGGGACCTTCCGCGAAGATTTGTATTACCGGTTGAACGTGTTCCCTATCGAGATGGCGCCGTTGCGTGAGCGGGTGGAAGATATTCCGCTGCTGATGAACGAGTTGATCTCGCGCATGGAGCACGAGAAGCGTGGGTCGATCCGGTTCAACTCAGCGTCGATCATGTCGTTGTGCCGCCACGGCTGGCCGGGCAACGTCCGCGAGTTGGCCAACCTGGTGGAGCGCATGGCAATCATGCATCCGTATGGGGTGATCGGCGTGGCGGAGCTGCCGAAGAAATTCCGCTACGTCGATGATGAAGACGAGCAGTTGGTGGACAGCCTGCGCTCCGACCTGGAAGAGCGCGTGGCGATCAACGGCCATGCGCCGAATTTCGCCAACCACGCCATGCTGCCGCCGGAAGGCTTGGACCTCAAGGACTACCTCGGCAGCCTGGAGCAGGGCCTGATCCAGCAGGCACTGGATGATGCCAATGGCATCGTTGCGCGTGCTGCCGAGCGTCTGCGTATCCGTCGGACCACGCTGGTCGAGAAGATGCGCAAGTACGGCATGAGCCGGCAAGGTGGCGAAGACCAGGCCGACGAGTGACGTTTGCTCGCCCGGGGTCGCGATGCGGCCCCGGGCGTTGACGTCGATCAGCGTGCAATGCTGCCTGGTGTCATTGTCCCCATCTTCGGCACGGCTATTGCTACACCGCAGGCAACATACCGTTTTTATGACGGTCAGCCATGCGAGAGAGCACGATGCCCCAGGCCGCCCACCGTTCCCCAGCCCCCGATTCGCGAGGGCACACCCCGCTTGAGCAGGAGAGCCGGCAGGGTCTTGAGCAGGCGTTCGCCCTGTTCGATCAGGTCTCCAGCCAGTTGAGCCACTCGTACAGCATGCTTGAGTCGCGGGTCAGCGAGCTCAAGGGCGAGTTGGCAGTGGTCAGTGCGCAGCGCATGGCCGAGCTGGACGAGAAAGAGCGCCTGGCCAACCGTCTGCAGAATTTGCTCGATCTGCTGCCTGGCGGGGTGATCGTCATCGATGGTGAGGGCTGTGTGCGCGAGGCGAATCCGGCGGCTTGCGAGCTGCTGGGTGAACCTTTGACGGGGCTGCTGTGGCGCCAGGTGATTGCGCGCAGTTTCGCGCCGCGCGAGGACGACGGTCATGAGGTTTCCTTGCGTGACGGGCGTCGTTTGTCCATTGCCACCCGCTCTCTGGATGCCGAACCTGGGCAGTTGGTGCTGCTCAATGACCTGACCGAAACGCGTCGCCTTCAGGGTCAGTTGGCGCGACACGAGCGTCTGTCTTCGTTGGGGCGCATGGTTGCCTCCCTTGCGCATCAGATTCGCACGCCCTTGTCGGCCGCGATGCTCTATGCCAGCCACCTGGCGGACCCGGAGCAGGCGTTGGCCTGCGACACGCGCCTGCGTTTTGCCGGCAATCTCAAGGAGCGCCTGCACGAACTGGAGCATCAGGTTCGCGACATGCTGGTGTTCGCCCGTGGCGAGCTGCCACTCAATGATCGAGTCAGCCCCAAGGGGTTGTTCCAGGCCTTGCAGCAAGCCGCTCACTCCCATGTGCAGGGGCATGCGGTGCGCTGGCAATGCGATACCCATCTGGGAGAACTGCTGTGCAACCGCGATACGCTGGTGGGTGCATTGCTCAACCTGATCGAAAATGCCGTGCAGGCCGGTGGCGAGTCGGCGCGTTTGAAGATTCATCTGCTGCGCCGCGAAAACGCTGTGCACCTGTGTGTCAGCGATGCAGGCAGTGGTATCGATAGCCAGTTGTTGACTCGCTTGGGGGAGCCGTTTTTGACCACCAAGTCCACGGGTACCGGGCTGGGGGTGGCTGTGGTCCAGGCAGTGGTGCGGGCGCACCGCGGTACGCTGCGCCTGCGTTCCCGGGTGGGGCGCGGTACATGCGCCACCGTGGAGCTGCCATTGATCGGTGTTCAGGAGGAGGCGGGGCAATGACGATGAAGGTGCTGCTGGTCGAGGATGACCGAGTCCTGCGCCAGGCGCTGGCCGACACCCTGGAGATCGGCGGCCTCGCTCACCGTGCAGTTGGCAGTGCTGAGGAGGCGTTGCGGGCGGTCGCAGAGGAATCCTTTGCGCTGGTGGTCAGTGATGTGAACATGCCGGGCATGGATGGCCACGAGCTGCTGGCACAATTACGCCGTCACCACCCGCACTTGCCGGTGCTGCTGATGACGGCTCACGCGGCTGTGGAGCGTGCGGTGGAGGCCATGCGCCAGGGAGCGGTCGACTATCTGGTAAAACCATTCGAACCCAAGGCCTTGCTCGACCTGGTGGCACGCCATGCCGTGGGTGGCGGTGCCGTGGGTGACGAGGCGGGGCCTGTTGCCTGTGAGCCTGCCAGTCGGCAACTGCTGGAGCTGGCTGTAAGGGTTGCGCAAAGCGACTCGACGGTGTTGATTTCCGGTGAGTCCGGCACAGGCAAGGAAGTGCTGGCGCGTTTCATTCACCAACAGTCGCGCCGGGCCGGGCAGGCGTTCGTGGCGATCAACTGCGCCGCGATCCCTGACAACATGCTCGAAGCCACGCTTTTCGGCCATGAGAAGGGTGCCTTTACCGGGGCTATCGCCGCGCAGGCTGGCAAGTTCGAGCAGGCGGACGGCGGTACCTTGCTGCTCGATGAGATCTCTGAAATGCCGTTGGGGCTGCAGGCCAAGTTGCTGCGTGTGCTGCAGGAGCGTGAAGTGGAGCGGGTGGGCGGGCGCAAGCCGGTGGTGCTGGATATTCGCGTGCTCGCTACCACCAACCGCGATCTGGCGGAGGAGGTTGCGGCCGGGCGCTTCCGGGAGGACCTGTACTACCGCCTATCGGTATTCCCCATGGCTTGGCGTGCATTGCGTGATCGGCCGGCCGACATCGTGCCGCTCGCTGAGCGTTTGCTGGCACGTCATGTCAGCAAGATGCGCCACGCTCAGGTCAAGCTATCCGCTGAGGCGCGGGCCTGCCTGCAGGCTTATGCCTGGCCTGGCAACGTTCGCGAGCTGGATAATGCGCTGCAGCGGGCGTTGATCCTGCAGCAGGGCGGAGTGATCGAGGCGGCGGATTTTTGTCTGGCTGGCGCCATTCCATTGTCGGCATCCAAAGTGGCCACTATTGAGCCAGTATTTGCGGATTCTGCGGTTGAGCCTGGTGGCCTGGGTGATGACATGCGTCGCCACGAATACCAGATGATCATCGACACCTTGCGTGCCGAGCGCGGTCGTCGCAAGGAGGCGGCCGATCGTCTGGGGATCAGCCCTAGAACCTTGCGTTACAAGCTTGCGCAGATGCGTGACGCTGGGTTCGATGTCGAGGCTAGTCTGTTCGGCTGATACGTCCTTTTGAATGTTTTCTGAATGGCTGGCACTTCTCTTGCTAGCTCCATCACTATTCGCTGCATGAGTGTCAAAAAAAGTGCGGCCGCCGGAGAGAGAAGTCCATGACCCAAGGTGTTGAATTCAATCGTCTGATGTTGGACATGCGCGCCATGCAGGCCGATGCCATGTCCCTGCCCAAGGTTGGCGCCGCGCCTGAGCTCGCGCCCGGGCAGAGCAGCTTTGCCGATATGCTCGGCCAGGCCATTGGCAAGGTGAATGAGGTTCAGCAGGCATCCAGCCAATTGTCCAGCGCCTTCGAAATTGGCAAGAGCGGTGTTGACCTGACTGACGTGATGATCGCCTCGCAAAAGGCTTCCGTGTCGTTCCAGGCACTTACCCAGGTTCGTAACAAGCTGGTGCAAGCGTACCAGGACATCATGCAGATGCCGGTATAAGGGCGAGAGTGAGTCATGGCCGAAGCAGTCGTCGATAACGCCCCCGCCAAGAGTGGCCCCCCAGTAGCCAAGCCGCCGCTGTTCGGCATGTCGTTCCTGGAAAACATTTCGCAGATGCCCATGCTGCGTCAGGTCGGCCTGCTGGTCGGGCTGGCGGCAAGCGTGGCCATCGGCTTCGCCGTGGTGCTCTGGTCGCAGCAACCGGACTACCGCCCGCTCTATGGCAGCCTGGCGGGCATGGACACCAAGCAGGTGATCGATACCCTGGCCACCTCCGACATCCCGTATCGCGTGGAGCCCAACTCCGGCGCGCTGCTGGTCAAGGCCGACGATCTCTCCCGTGCGCGTCTGAAACTCGCTGCGGCCGGCGTGGCGCCGAGCGATGGCAATGTCGGCTTCGAATTGCTCGATAAAGAGCAAGGGCTGGGTACCAGCCAGTTCATGGAAGCTACCCGTTACCGTCGCAGCCTTGAAGGCGAGCTGGCGCGTACGGTATCGAGCTTGAACAACGTCAAGGCTGCCCGTGTGCACCTGGCGATCCCGAAAAGTTCGGTGTTCGTGCGCGACGAGCGCAAGCCCAGCGCCTCGGTACTGGTCGAGCTGTATCCGGGGCGCGCTCTGGAAGCTGGCCAGGTGATGGCGATTGTCAATCTGGTGGCGACCAGTGTGCCGGAGCTGGACAAGTCCCAGGTGACCGTAGTCGACCAGAAGGGCAACCTGCTCTCCGACCAGTTGCAAGACACGGCCCTGACCATGGCCGGCAAGCAATTCGACTACAGCCGTCGCATGGAAAGCATGCTCACTCAGCGTGTGCACAATATTCTGCAGCCAGTGCTGGGTAACGACCGCTACAAGGCAGAGGTGTCTACTGACGTCGACTTCAGTGCTGTCGAGTCCACCTCCGAACAGTTCAACCCCGACCAACCGGCGCTGCGCAGCGAGCAATCGGTCAATGAGCAGCGTGCCAGCAGCCAAGGGCCGCAGGGTGTGCCGGGGGCGTTGAGCAACCAGCCGCCGGCCGGCGCCTCTGCCCCCGAAAACGCTACCGCTGGCGCGACACCTGCCGGCGCGATCCAGCCGGGCCAGCCGCTGCTGGATGCCAATGGCCAACAGATCATGGACCCGGCGACTGGCCAGCCGATGCTGGCGCCATACCCGAGCGACAAGCGCCAGCAAAGCACCAAGAACTTCGAACTGGACCGTTCCATCAGCCACACCCGCCAGCAGCAAGGTCGCCTGACCCGCCTGTCGGTAGCCGTGGTGGTGGACGACCAGGTCAAGCTCGATGCCGCTACCGGCGAAGCCACCCGCACCCCGTGGGGCGCCGAGGACCTGGCGCGCTTCACCCGCCTGGTACAGGACGCGGTGGGCTTCGATGCCAGCCGTGGTGACAGTGTCACCGTGATCAACGTGCCGTTCGCCGCCGACCGTGGCGACGAGCTGGTCGATATTCCGTTCTACTCGCAGCCCTGGTTCTGGGACATCGTCAAGCAGGTGCTGGGCGTGTTGTTCATCCTGGTGCTGGTGTTCGGCGTGCTGCGTCCGGTGCTCAACAACATCACAGGTGGCGGCAAGCAGGCGGCCACGGACAGCGACATGGAGCTGGGCGGCATGATCGGTCTGGATGGCGAACTGGCCAACGACCGCGTCAGCCTGGGTGGCCCGACAAGCATTCTGTTGCCGAGCCCGAGCGAGGGTTACGAGGCACAGCTCAACGCAATCAAGGGCCTGGTGGCCGAAGACCCGGGCCGGGTGGCCCAGGTCGTGAAAGAGTGGATCAACGCCGATGAGTGACAATCGAGCCATTACCGCCAAGCTGAGCCGCGTCGACAAGGCGGCCATCCTCCTGCTCTCGCTTGGCGAGACCGATGCCGCGCAGGTCCTGCGCCACATGGGGCCCAAGGAAGTTCAGCGGGTCGGTGTGGCCATGGCGCAGATGGGCAACGTCCATCGCGAGCAGGTCGAGCAGGTGATGAGCGAGTTCGTCGAAATCGTCGGCGACCAGACCAGCCTGGGTGTCGGCTCCGACGGCTATATCCGCAAGATGCTCAACCAGGCCCTCGGCGAGGACAAGGCCAACGGCCTGATCGACCGCATCCTGCTCGGTGGCAACACCAGCGGCCTGGACAGCCTCAAGTGGATGGAGCCGCGTGCCGTGGCCGATGTCATCCGCTACGAGCACCCGCAGATCCAGGCCATTGTGGTCGCCTACCTCGACCCCGACCAGGCCGGCGAGGTGCTGAGCAACTTCGACCACAAGGTGCGCCTGGACATCGTCCTGCGCGTATCGTCGCTCAACACCGTGCAGCCGGCGGCACTCAAGGAGCTCAACCAGATCCTCGAGAAGCAGTTCTCCGGCAACTCCAATGCCGCGCGTACCACCCTGGGTGGCATCAAGCGCGCCGCCGATATCATGAACTTCCTCGACAGCTCTGTGGAAGGTGCGCTGATGGACTCGATCCGCGAGATCGACAGTGACCTGTCGGAGCAGATCGAAGACTTGATGTTCGTCTTCAACAACCTGGCCGACGTCGACGATCGCGGCATCCAGGCGCTGTTGCGCGAAGTGTCGTCGGACGTGCTGGTGGTGTCGCTCAAGGGCGCCGACGAGCGGGTCAAGGACAAGATCTTCAAGAACATGTCCAAGCGTGCGTCCGAGCTGCTGCGCGACGACCTGGAGGCCAAGGGGCCGGTACGGGTCAGCGACGTGGAAACGGCGCAGAAGGAAATCCTCACCATCGCCCGCCGCATGGCCGAGGCCGGCGAGATCGTGCTTGGCGGCAAGGGCGCCGAGGAAATGATTTAAGCGGCAGGTTTCAAGCTGCAAGCGACAAGAAACAGCGGGTCAAGCAAGGGCTGCCGTTTCTTGCTGCTTGAAGCGTGATGCTTGCAGCTAAAGAGGTTTTTGAGCATGTCCACCACCGAACACCCCAGCGATCTGATCCGTGCCCGCGACCTTGAGGGCGTGGATGTATGGTCGTTGCCTAGCTTCGATCCGGAGCCTGAACCACAGCCTGAGCCTGAGCCGACCGTCGTCGAGGAAGAAGTCGAAGAGGTGCCGCTGGAGGAAGTCCAGCCCCTTACCCTCGAAGAGCTTGAGGCCATTCGCCAGGAGGCCTACAACGAAGGTTTCGCCACGGGCGAGCGGGAAGGCTTCCACAGTACCCAGCTCAAGGTTCGTCAGGAGGCCGAAGTGGCGCTGGCCGCCAAACTTGCGAACCTGGAGCAGGTCATGAATCACCTGCTGGAGCCGATCGCCGAGCAAGATACGCAGATCGAAAAGGCGCTGGTGCTGCTGGTAGCGAACATTGCCCGCCAGGTCATCGGCCGCGAGCTGCGCGCAGATTCCAGCCAGATCACCCATGTGCTTCGCGAGGCACTGAAGCTGCTGCCAATGGGCGCTGACAACATCCGTATCCATCTCAACCCCCAGGACTTCGAGCTGGCCAAGACCCTGCGCGAGCGCCATGAGGAAGATTGGAAGCTGCTTGAGGACGAAGCCCTGCTGCCTGGCGGTTGCCGGATCGAAACCGCCCACAGCCGCATCGACGCGACCATGGAAACCCGTATCGAGAAGGCCGTGGCGCAGCTGTTCGACCAATCCCATGACCAGGCATTGCACCCCGCGGCGCCAGATATTCAGGTCGAACTCGATGAGCCTGCAGGTGAAGCCGATGCGCCTTGAACGCACCAGTTTCGGCAAGCGCCTTGAAGGCTACGCCGATGCGGTGAGGCTGCCTGAGCAGCCAATCGTCGAGGGCCGCCTGCTGCGTATGGTCGGCCTCACGCTTGAGGCCGAAGGCCTGCGGGCAGCAGTGGGTAGCCGCTGCCTGGTGATCAACGACGACAGCTATCACCCTGTGCAGGTCGAGGCCGAAGTCATGGGCTTTGCCGGTGGCAAGGTGTTCCTGATGCCGGTCGGCAGCATTGTCGGGCTGGCGCCCGGTGCCCGCGTGGTGCCGCTGGATGACAGCGGCCGCTTGCCGATGGGCATGAGCATGCTCGGGCGGGTGCTCGATGGCGCCGGCCGTGCGCTGGATGGCAAGGGCGGCATGAAGGCCGAGGATTGGGTGCCGATGGATGGCCCGGTCATCAACCCTCTGAACCGTGACCCGATCAGCCAGCCATTGGACGTGGGCATTCGCAGCATCAATGGCCTGCTTACCGTGGGTCGCGGCCAGCGTCTGGGGCTGTTCGCCGGTACTGGTGTGGGCAAGTCGGTGCTGCTGGGCATGATGACGCGCTTTACCGAGGCCGAAATCATCGTGGTGGGGCTGATCGGCGAACGGGGCCGCGAGGTGAAGGAGTTCATCGAGCACATTCTTGGTGAAGAGGGGCTCAAGCGTTCGGTGGTGGTGGCCTCGCCTGCGGATGATGCCCCGCTGATGCGCCTGCGGGCAGCCATGTATTGCACGCGAATCGCCGAATATTTCCGTGACAAGGGCAAGAACGTCCTGCTGTTGATGGACTCGTTGACCCGTTTCGCCCAGGCCCAGCGTGAGATCGCCCTGGCAATCGGCGAGCCGCCGGCCACGCGTGGGTATCCGCCGTCGGTGTTCGCCAAGTTGCCCAAGCTGGTGGAGCGTGCCGGTAATGGCGAGCCGGGCGGTGGCTCGATCACCGCGTTCTATACCGTGCTCTCCGAGGGCGACGATCAGCAGGACCCGATCGCAGACTCGGCGCGGGGCGTGCTCGACGGACACTTTGTGTTGTCCCGGCGCCTGGCCGAAGAGGGGCACTACCCGGCCATCGATATCGAAGCCTCGATCAGCCGGGTGATGCCTCAGGTGGTAGACCCTGATCACTTGCGCCAGGCGCAGAAATTCAAGCAGTTGTGGTCGCGCCTTTCGCAAAGCCGCGACCTGATCAGCGTCGGTGCGTATGTGGCTGGCGGTGATCCGGAAACCGACCTGGCCATTGCCTTGCAGCCCAAACTGGTGGACTTCCTGCGCCAGGGTCTGGATGAAAACGTGGGCATGGCCCAGGGCCGCGAGCAGTTGGGCGCAATCTTTGCGCCGCCGGGGAACTGATAGGCCATGGCCCAGCCCAGCCGTGCCGCACGCCTGGCTCCCGTGGTGACCATGGCCGAGGAGGCCGAGCGCAAGGCCGCTCAGCGGGTTGGGCACTTTCAGCGAATGTTGACCGATGCGCAGGCCAAGCAGGCCGAGCTTGAAAGTTTCCGCGAGGCCTACCAGCAGCAGTGGATCAGTCGTGGCTCCAAGGGGGTCGACGGCAACTGGCTGGTCAATTACCAGCGTTTCCTCGGTCAGTTGGAAACGGCCATGACCCAGCAGCGCCAGAGCATGGCCTGGCACCAGAACAACCTCAACAACGCACGCAACGCCTGGCAGCAGACCTACGCACGGGTGGAGGGGTTGCGCAAGCTGGTGCAGCGCTACCTCGACGAGGCACGCAGGGCTGAAGACAAGCGCGAGCAGCGCCTGCTCGACGAGTTGTCCCAGCGCTTGCCGCGGCAGGGGCATCTGTAGGAAGGAGCTTGGCCGCCCGGCGCCAGCGCCTTGCACCAGCCCATGGTGCCTGCTAAACCTTCAGGAGTTGCATTCGCCATCACCGAAGGAATCGCTCGTATGGCAGTCGAAACTGATTTTTCACAGGACGGGAAAAAGCTGACGATCAAGGTCAAGGGTCGTTTCGATTTCGGCAAGCATCAGGAATTCCGGGATGCCTACGAGCGCCAGCGCCCGCGCCCGGATTCCGTGGTGGTCGACCTGAAGGAGGCCACTTATCTCGACAGCTCGGCGCTGGGCATGCTGTTGTTGCTGCGCGACCATGTCGGCGGTGAGGAGTCGGATATCCGCGTGGTCCATGCCAGCCCGGACGTGCGCAAGATCCTCGCCATCTCCAATTTCGAAAAACTGTTCGACATCAGTTGAGTGCCGTCATGCCCGCCGAGCAGGCGTTGACCGTGCTGGTGGCCGAAGACGGCGCCGCAGATCGCCTCTTGCTGGCGCAGATTGTCCGCCGCCAAGGGCATGAGGTGTTCACCGCCGAGAACGGTGAACAGGCCGTGGCGATGTTCACCGAGCGACGGCCGCAACTGGTTCTGCTCGACGCCTTGATGCCGGTGATGGACGGTTTTGAAGCTGCGCGGCGAATCAAGGCGTTGGCTGGCGAAGCCCTTGTGCCGATCATCTTCCTGACCTCACTCAACGAAGAGGAGGGCCTGGTACGCTGCCTGGAGGCCGGGGGCGACGACTTCATGGCCAAACCTTACAGCGCCGTCATTCTTGCAGCGAAAATCCGCGCCATGGACCGTTTGCGCCGATTGCACGCCACGGTGCTTGAACAGCGTGACCAGATCACCCGTCACCATCACCACTTGCTCAACGAGCAGCGCGTGGCCAAGGCGGTGTTCGACAAGATCGCCCATTCCGGCTGCCTGAAGGCGGCAAATATCCGTTACCTGCAATCGCCCTATGCACTGTTCAATGGCGACCTGCTGTTGGCAGCATTCACGCCGTCTGGCGACATGCATGTACTGCTGGGGGATTTTACCGGCCACGGTTTGCCGGCTGCAGTGGGGGCCATGCCGCTGGCGGAGGTGTTCTATGGCATGACCGCCAAGGGCTATGGCCTGGCCGAGACGCTGCGGGAAATGAACGCCAAGCTCAAGCGTATCCTGCCGGTGGACATGTTCTGCTGCGCGCTGTTGCTCAGCCTTAGTTTTCAGCGCGGTACGGTCGAGGTCTGGAATGGCGGGATGCCGGATGGCTATCATCTTTCTGCCGAAGGTGAGGTGCTGGGCATGCTGTGTTCCCATCATCTGCCATTGGGGGTACTGGCACCGGAGCAGTTCGACGATGCCACACAGGTGTTGCCACTGGCGGTCGGCGAGCGGTTGTTCCTGCTGTCCGATGGAGTGGTGGACACGGGGGATGCCCAGGAACGCTTGTTCGGGGTCGATCGCTTGCGCGATGTGCTGGCTGGCAACCGCAACCCCGATCTATTGTTCGATGAGGTGATGCAGGCTTTGGCAGGTTTCGGCGGGCAGTCGCGTGATGACATCAGTTTGTGCGATATCCGCATGTCTGCCCCCGATGAGTTGGTGGCACAACCAGTGGTGTACTCCGACAGTGGTAGTTCGAGCCCTCTGGACTGGTCGCTGCGGTTCGAATTGCGGGGGCAGAGCCTGCGCCGCTTCAACCCCGTGCCTTACCTGGTGCAACTGTTGCAGGAAATTCACGGACTCAGGCCTAGCAGCGGGCGCCTGCACAGCGTCCTGAGCGAGTTGTATTCCAATGCGCTGGAGCACGGCGTGCTGGCGATGGACTCCCGGCTCAAGCGCGACGCCCAGGGCTTTGCGCAGTATTATCGGCAGCGTGCCGAGCGCTTGATGCACGAGGTGGACGGGTTCGTGAGCATCGGGCTGCAGGTTGAACCGCGGGGTGCTGGCGGGCGTCTGATGATCGAGGTACGAGACAGTGGCGCAGGCTTCGACGTGGCGCGTGAGCTTGCCAGGGCGCCTGAGCAGCAAGCTTTCAGTGGACGAGGCATGGGTCTGGTACAGCGCCTGGCAGGTCAGGCCCGCTGGCTGGAGGGTGGTCGCCTTGCCCAGGTGGATTTTGAATGGTGAGCCTGCGGGATGCCTGCGGGGTCTGGCTAAGCGAGGCTTGATCAGGGAGTGAGCAAGTGGACGTTCACATCAATCAACAGGTGTTGAGTGACTTGCAGGAGGTCATGGAAGATGGCTACCTGCAGTTGCTGGAGACCTTTCTGGAAGACTCCGAGCGACGCCTGAACCAGTTGCACAAGGCCAGGGATGCCGATGAGCTGGGCATGGCAGCGCACAGCTTCAAGGGCAGTAGCAGCAATATGGGGGCCGTTGGCCTGGCCGCCTTGTGCCAGCAGCTTGAAGAACGTGTGCGCCAGCAGCCTTTGTATGGTATCGAGGACCTGATCAATCGCATCGATCAGGAATACCTGGTGGTCCAGCGTTACTATCGCAGTGAACGGCAACGAGTTTCCGCGCAATAGCCGAACCTGGCGCGAGTTTTGCTTTTCCAGCCCCAGACGTATTTTTCCAGGTTCTGGAGCGGAGATTGTTCAATGCCAGTCGCACCCAATCAATTGTTGCAAGCCGGCCTCGCCAATCAGGCGCAACGCCAAGCTGCCAGTGCGGCGGAAAAGCCGCTGCAGGCCGCGAAGCAAGGCGCCGGCTTTGATCAGGTGATGGCCCGACAAGAGCGTGACAGCACCCCGGTCAAGAGTGCCCCGGCAAGGGATGAAAAGCCCGTCAGCCAAGTGCCGTCGGCGAAGAACAAGGCGCAGCCTGACCCAGCCGCGGGCGGCAAGCAGGCCGCGGGTAAGGCGCCGGCCGTTGCCGATGACGGCAAGAGCTTGCCATCGACTGCATCTTCGCAGTCCGCCGACGACACTGATGAGGCCGCCGATGGCAGTGCAGTGCCCCCGCTCGATGCCAGCCTGGTCGCCGGCCAGGTGACCGATGCCCAGGCCGGGGCGCAACTGCTCCAGGCCCAGGCGGAAGCGGTGGCGCCCGTGTTGCAGGCGGCGGTTCAAGCGCCGCTGCAGCCTGCACCAGCGCCGGTGCAGGTAGCGCAAGAGGCTGAGCAAACCACGGCGTTCGACCCCGAGGCCGATGCGCTTGCCGATATGCCGGCCTTGCGCCTGGCGCTTGAACAGGATGCGCAGTCCAAGGGCAAGACGTCTGCCCATGCCGTTGTCGATAACAACGGTCAGCAAACTGCCAGTCCTGCTGCTGCAGCCGTCAATACCTTGGCGACTTTGGCCGAGAAAGGGGAGTCGGAGCCGGGGCAGGGTGAGCGTGGTGACAAGGCCTTTGCCGGCCTGCTCGATGACGGCCTCAAGGATATCAAGGGTGCCAGCAGTGATACCCGCGTCGACGATTTCGCCAACCGCCTGGCCAGCCTTACCCAGGCGGTGACGCCCAAGACCGCCAACACCGTGCCCGTCACGCCTGGCCCGCTGCAGCAACCGTTGGCGATGAACCAGGGCGGCTGGACCGAGGGGTTGGTCAACCGGGTCATGTACCTCTCCAGCCAGAACCTCAAGTCTGCGGACATCCAGCTTGAGCCGCGGGAGTTGGGACGCCTGGATATTCGCGTCAACGTGGCGACAGACCAGTCGACCCAGATCCACTTCGTCAGCGGCCATGCCGGTGTGCGCGACGCCCTCGACAGCCAGGTGCATCGCCTGCGAGAGCTGTTCGCCCAGCAGGGCTTGGCCCAGCCCGACGTCAGCGTGGCTGATCAGTCCCGTGGCCAGCAGCAACAGCAAGAGGCGCAGCAGGGTGGGTCGGGCCTGTCCGGCGTGGCGGCGCGGCGTGGCAACGCAGCGGACGGGGACGATGCCGATCCCGCTGAAGTCGCGCGCCCTGTCGAGCAGCAGGTGGTGGTAGGCGACAGTGTGGTCGATTATTACGCTTGATTGTTCGGGCTTGCCTGGCGTTGCCTGTGTGCAGCGACGCCAGGCGAAATTTTACAGATGCCGCATCTCGTAAAGTGGTTGCACCCCCAGAAGCTCGCAAAGGCAAATCTGGCATAACACTTGCTCAGCCACGTCATCCTTCTTTGAAACCCCGATGGACGACGGATTATTGGCATGGCGAAGAGCGACGCAGTGAAAGACCCCGCCACTAAAGGCAAACTCAAGCTGATCCTGCTGTTGGTGCTGGCGCTGCTTCTCGCAGTCGGCCTGTCGGTGGGTGCGACCTGGTTCTTCATGCACAAGAGCGAGTCGGCTCCGGCGCCTGAAGCAGCTCAGAGCAACATCAAGCCAGCGGCGATCTACGAGCCCCTGGCACCGGCCTTTGTCGTCAACTTCAACCAGAATGGCCGCCAGCGCTACATGCAGGTGAGTATCACCATGCAGGGCCGCAGCCAAGCGGACCTGGAGGCGCTGAAAGTACACATGCCGGTGATCCGCAACAACCTGGTGATGATGTTCTCCGGGCAGGGTTTCGACACCCTCGCCGCGAGCCCGGTCGGCCAGGAAATGCTGCGCCAGAAGGCTACTGCGGTGGTCCAGGAAGTGGCGCAGAAGGAAGTCGGCAGGCCGGTCGTCGACCAGCTGCTGTTCACCAATTTCGTATTGCAGTAGGAGCACATAGATGGCCGTGCAGGACCTGCTGTCCCAGGATGAGATCGACGCCCTGCTGCATGGGGTGGACGATGGGCTGGTACAAACCGAGAGCACCGGCGAGCCCGGCAGCATCAAGAGCTACGACCTGACCAGTCAGGATCGTATCGTCCGGGGGCGCATGCCGACCCTGGAAATGATCAACGAGCGTTTCGCCCGTTACACCCGCATCAGCATGTTCAACCTGCTGCGCCGCTCCGCCGACGTGGCGGTGGGCGGCGTGCAGGTGATGAAATTCGGCGAGTACGTGCACTCGCTGTACGTGCCGACCAGCCTGAACCTGGTCAAGATCAAGCCGTTGCGCGGCACCGCGCTGTTCATCCTCGACGCCAAGCTGGTGTTCAAGCTGGTGGACAACTTCTTCGGTGGCGACGGCCGTCATGCCAAGATCGAGGGGCGTGAATTCACCCCGACCGAGCTGCGCGTAGTGCGCATGGTCCTGGACCAGTGCTTCGTCGACCTCAAGGAAGCCTGGCAGGCGATCATGCCGGTCAACTTCGAGTACATCAACTCCGAGGTCAACCCGGCCATGGCCAACATCGTTGGCCCCAGCGAGGCCGTGGTGGTTTCGACCTTCCACATCGAACTCGATGGCGGTGGCGGCGACCTGCACGTGACCATGCCGTACTCGATGATCGAGCCGGTGCGTGAAATGCTCGATGCCGGCTTCCAGTCCGACCTGGACGACCAGGACGAGCGCTGGGTCAAGGCGCTGCGTGAGGATGTTCTGGACGTCAATGTGCCGCTGTCGGCCACTGTTGCCCGCCGCCAGCTCAAACTGCGCGACATCCTGCACATGCAGCCAGGCGACGTGATCCCGGTGGAACTGCCGGAGCACCTGGTATTGCGCGCCAATGGCGTGCCGTCGTTCAAGGCGCGGCTGGGATCGCACAAGGGCACCCTGTCGCTGCAGATCATCGACCCGATCGAGCGCCGCTGACGGCGTGCCGGTCGCTTAAACGTATTGAATGCCTGTCGAGGAAATCATGGCTAACGAAAACGAGATCAACTCTCCAGAGGAACAGGCCCTGGCCGATGAGTGGGCTGCGGCCCTGGAAGAGACCGGCGATGCCGGCCAGTCCGACATCGATGCGCTGTTGGCTGCAGACTCCGGCGCCGGCCGCCTGCCGATGGAAGAGTTCGCAAGCTCCCCCAAGCCCAACGAGAATGTCAGCCTCGAAGGTCCCAACCTGGATGTGATCCTGGATATTCCGGTGAGCATCTCGATGGAAGTGGGCAGCACCGAAATCAACATCCGCAACCTGCTGCAACTCAACCAGGGTTCGGTGATCGAGCTTGATCGCCTCGCCGGCGAGCCGCTGGATGTGCTGGTCAACGGCACGCTGATCGCCCATGGCGAGGTCGTGGTGGTCAACGAGAAGTTCGGCATTCGCCTGACCGACGTGATCAGCCCCAGCGAACGTATCAAGAAGTTGCGCTGAGTGAAGCGCATGGTGCGGGCCATGCTGGCCCTTGGCACGTTGCTGGCCAGTGAGGTGGTGATCGCCGCTGCCGAGCCGGTAACCGTGCCGGCTGCGGCGCCTGCCCCTGGCGGCTTCGGCGCGCAGCTGGCGCAGACCGTATTCGGCCTGCTGGTGGTCGTCGGCCTGATCTTTTTCCTGGCCTGGTTGCTGCGGCGCATGCAGGGCTCGGTGCAGCGGGGCGCTCCGGTCATCGAGATCGTCGGCACCCGTGCCATTGGCCCGCGCGACCGGCTGCTGCTGATCCAGGTGGGCAAGGAGCAGATTCTCATTGGCCATACCCCTGGCAGCATCGAGGCGTTGCATGTGCTGGCCGAGCCTGTCGACGTGCCCGCCGATGCGCGCCAGGCCACGCCGGAATTCGCCCAGCGGCTGCTTGAGCTGATGGGCAAGGATCAGAAGGACAAGAAGTGATGACCGGCGCACTGCGCTTACTGTTGACGCTGGCGCTGCTGCTGGCTGCACCGCTGGCCCTGGCTGCCGACCCGTTGTCCATCCCGGCCATCACCCTGTCCAATGGGGCGGACGGGCAGCAGGAGTATTCGGTCAGCCTGCAGATTCTGCTGATCATGACTGCGCTGAGCTTCATTCCGGCGTTTGTCATCCTGATGACCAGCTTTACCCGCATCATCATCGTCTTCTCGATCCTGCGACAGGCTCTGGGCCTGCAACAGACACCCTCGAACCAGATCCTCACCGGCATGGCGCTGTTCTTGACCATGTTCATCATGGCGCCCGTGTTCGAGCGAGTGAACAAGGATGCCATCCAACCTTATCTGGCCGAGCAGATGACGGCCCAGCAGGCCATCGACAAGGCCCAGGGTCCGTTGAAGGACTTCATGCTGGCGCAAACCCGGCAGAGCGACCTGGACCTGTTCATGCGCCTATCCAAGCGCACCGATATCGCAGGCCCGGATCAGGTGCCGCTGACGATCCTGGTGCCGGCGTTCGTGACCTCCGAGCTCAAGACGGCGTTCCAGATCGGCTTCATGATCTTCATCCCGTTCCTGATCATCGACATGGTGGTCGCCAGTGTGCTGATGGCCATGGGTATGATGATGCTGTCGCCGCTGATCATTTCGTTGCCGTTCAAGATCATGCTGTTCGTGCTGGTCGATGGATGGGCGCTGATCATGGGTACCCTGGCCGGCAGTTTCGGCGGTGTCTGATGCCACCAAGGAGAGTCTTGCATGACACCTGAAGTCGCAGTCGACCTGTTCCGTGAAGCCTTGTGGATGACCTCCATGATGGTGGCTATCCTGGTGGTGCCGAGCCTGCTGGTCGGCCTGGTGGTGGCAATGTTCCAGGCGGCCACGCAGATCAACGAACAGACCCTGAGCTTCCTGCCGCGCCTGTTGGTGATGCTGGTCACGCTGATCATCGCCGGCCCTTGGCTTGTGCAGAAGTTCATGGAGTACTTCATTGGCCTGTACACCAGCATCCCGCAGTTGATCGGTTGACGCGGCCATGCTGGAGCTGACCGATACTCAGATCGGTACCTGGGTGGCCACCTTCATCCTGCCGTTGTTTCGGGTGACGGCGCTGCTGATGACCATGCCGATCTTTGGCACCAAGATGCTGCCGGCCCGGGTGCGGCTGTATGCGGCATTGGCCATTACCGTGGTGATAGTGCCGGCCCTTCCGCCGTTGCCACCGATTGACCCCTTGAGCCTGCGCGGCGTGCTGTTGTGCGGCGAACAGGTGATCGTTGGGGCGTTGTTCGGGTTTTCCTTGCAGTTGCTGTTTCAGGCCTTCGTGATTGCGGGGCAGATCATTGCGATCCAGATGGGCATGGCGTTCGCCTCCATGATGGACCCGACCAACGGCGTCAACGTGGCGGTGGTCAGCCAATTCATGACGATGCTGGTGAGCGTGTTGTTCCTGTTGATGAATGGTCACTTGGTGGCGTTCGAGATCCTCACCGAGAGCTTTACCACGCTACCGGTTGGCAGTGCCCTGGTGGTCAACCATTTCTGGGAGATGGCGGGGCGTTTGAGCTGGGTGCTGGGGGCTGGGTTGCTGCTTGTCTTGCCAGCCATTGCGTCGCTGCTGGTGGTCAACATTGCCTTCGGTGTAATGACCCGCGCAGCGCCACAGTTGAATATTTTCTCCATCGGCTTCCCGCTGACACTGGTGTTGGGCCTGATCATTTTCTGGATCGGCCTGGCCGATATTCTTTCCCATTACCAGGCACTGGCCAGCGAAGCGCTGCAGTGGCTGCGTGAGCTGGCACGGGCGCGCTGAGCATGGCAGAGAGCGAGAGCGGTCAGGACAAGACAGAGGAACCCACCGACAAGCGCAAGAAGGACTCGCGCGAAAAGGGGGAGATTGCCCGTTCCAAGGAGCTGAACACCGTCGCGGTAACCTTGGCCGGCGCGGGTGCGCTGATGGCGTTCGGTGGCTACCTGGCCGAGACGTTAATGGCCTTGATGCGCATGAATTTCAGCCTTACCCGGGAGGTGGTGGTCGACGAGCGCTACATGGCGGCATTCCTGTTGGCCTCGGGCAAGATGGCCATCTGGGCTGTGCAGCCGGTAATGCTGCTGCTGTTCGTGATTTCATTCGTGGCGCCCATTGCGCTGGGAGGGTTCTTGTTCTCGGGCAGCTTGCTGCAGCCGAAGTTCAGCCGCATGAACCCGCTGTCGGGGATCAAGCGCATGTTCTCGCTGAATGCGTTGACCGAGCTGGTCAAGGCCATGGCCAAGTTCTTCATGATCCTGATCGTTGCCCTGGTCGTGCTGTCGGCGGACCGTCAGGCGTTGCTGGCCATTGCCAATGAGCCGCTCGAGCAGGCGATCATCCACTCGGTGCAGGTGGTGGGGTGGAGTGCGCTGTGGATGGCGGCGGGGCTGCTGTTGATTGCGGCGGCGGATGTGCCGTTCCAGCTTTGGCAGACGCACAAGAAAATGAAGATGACCAAGCAGGAAGTGAAGGACGAGTACAAGGACAGTGAGGGCAAGCCTGAGGTCAAGCAGCGTATCCGGCAGTTGCAGCGTGAGGCGTCGCAGCGGCGGATGATGGCCGCAGTGCCTGAGGCGGATGTGATCATCACCAACCCGACTCACTATGCGGTGGCGTTGCAGTACGACCCTGAGAAGGGGGGGATGGCGCCGTTGCTGGTGGCCAAGGGCACCGATTTTGTCGCGCTGAAGATCCGTGAGATCGGTGCCGAGCACAATGTGCAGATACTGGAGTCGGCGGCCCTGGCGCGGGCCATCTACTACTCTACCGAGATCGAGCAGGAGATTCCGGCGGGGTTGTACCTGGCGGTCGCACAGGTGTTGGCCTATGTGTTCCAGATCCGCCAGTACCGCGCCGGCAGGGGCAAGCGGCCAGAGCCATTGAAAGAAGACCTGCCGATTCCGCCAGATCTTCGCCGCGATAACTGAAATCCGTGAGGCCTACGCAGGCTTTTTGACTGGCCCATGTGCTGATAGCGCAACATAATCGTGCGCACGCTTGACCGGTTGAAACGGGGCTGCGAGAACAGTCCAAAGCGTTTCAGTGTCAGTCCCCATCCCTTTGTTATTTAATGCTGGGAAATATACCTAGTATTTTTGTCAGTTGTGGAGAGCTCCGGGTAAGGCTTAAATGGCTAAGTATCATTATTTATCTTAACTTGGATGTGAGGGTCTGATGATGAACTTTAGCAGAAAGCCGCGCCAGTCAGAGCTTGATCATTTTTATGAATTGCTGCCACCAATTGCAAATTCTAGCTATAAGTATATTTTTCCTGATGCCTTTGTTCATGATTTGCCGAGTGGGGACGCACCGGTGGGTATTAATGCCAGTGCGTTGAATGCTGATGATGAACTGGTTTGGTGGCTGGAAACGCCGACTAGTGTCGAAGGCTATCCTATCCAATTGACGCTGGAGGGCGCTGACGCTACTTCTGTTCCAATCGTTTACGCCGGTACGATTCCTTTCGATACACAAGGGGTGCTCGAGTTCACAGTTCCCAAGGCCGATGTGGTAGAAGGGATTGTTGAGGTCTACGCGAGTATCACTAACCCCGATACTGACGTAAGTGAACTAACACCGAAATTGAAAGTGAAAATCGATCTGCAGGCGCCCGGCGGCCCGGTCGATCCCTCCGGTGTTCAGCAAAACCTGGCTCTGGTCACTGCAGCGTTGCTTATTCCCGGGGAAATCAGTGGGGTGGAGCTGCAGCAAGGCATTACCTTTACAGTCGCTCCCTACCCTGGGATGAAACAATGGGACACGGTGGAGCTGAAAATGCCGGGGGCAACGCTGAGCAAGCGTCTGGATACAGCGGCGGAGGTCAATCAGCCCGTGGTATTTACCGTACCCCCCCAAGAGCTTCTCTGTTTTGCTGGGCGCACATCGGTAGGCATCCACTATAGAATCGTGGATGAGGTGGGCAATGTGAGTCAGCCTTCACCCAGTGCTGAGTTCATCATCGACAACATTCAAAACCCGCAAGCTGCCCCGCAGTTCTTGGATGTCAATCCTTCGTCTGGCACGGTGGCGCTCGCTGCTTTGCCTGGGCCCAATACGGCGGTACGTGTAGCGACCTCTGGGTTGTTTGTGGGGGAGGTCGTGACGTTGAAGTGGTCTTTGGTGACGACCAACGGAACGACGCTTTCTGGAACGCGGGTTGAAACGGTAGCGTCGTCGTCCACCGACCTGACGTTCGACGTCCCCGGCAATTCCGGGTTGGCCCTGGAGGCAGGGCAGCTGACTGCCTATTACGAGGTGCCCGGCAGGAGTCGCTCAAGTAAAACCGTTGCCACGCTTACCGGCGCTTTGGTCAGCCACCCTTTGACATTTGGCGCCGACATCAGCATCACGGCAAGCCTCAGGTACATCATCCTGAAGGGGCGAGCACCTCTGCATCCAACAGCCGATTCCAAGGGCTCTTATCAGCGGCAAGGCAGTGGCGGCCAGCCGCCCTACACTTACTCGTCAAGTAACGAGGCGGTTGCCAAGGTTAATGGTCAGGGCGTGGTAGTTGCGCAGGACAACGGTGTGGCGGAAATCAGCGTGACCGATGCCAATCAGCAAGTCGCAAAGTACAAAATTACATTCAGTGGCGTCAGACTGGTTGAGGTGCGCCCGAATCAGTGGTGGACCGGGCATGTATTCCACGGAAGCCGCCCGGAGTTTCACTCACTCTCGGTCTTGCAGATGCAGTCGTTCTGGGAGCAGTACAGAAACGATGACGTTACTAAGAGCGTGGCTACTATTCTTGGGTGGACTCAACCCTTGCTGTGGTCCGGCGATAACTACTACCCCGCTGGTACAGCCTATGTTCTGGACTTTAGTGTGTTGAATCCTGATTTCCGTGGTGAAGAAAAAAGAAGTGGAGGTACTCAGCTGCCATCGTTGGCACGGGTGGGCTGGTCATGAGCGCTTATCAATAATCTGCTGTTGAATGAATGTAACAGTTTTCTGATCTTGATATGGGGTCTACACCTTCTCAGGTAGGTCGCCACCTCTCAATATGCCCGATGCAGTGCATCGGGCTTCTTTGCAGTGGCATGTGAGGGCGCGCTGTGGGCCGCTTTGCGTGGAGGCTCGTGATGAAGAGCTTTCAGTTGGGAAGCCGCACAGCTGCGGCTTGCGTGATCAGCTCCGTCATGGCCTGGCAACAGCGAGCAGCAGGGAGCCGCTGAAGAAATCTTGCCTCTTCCGCTGGGTCTGCCCGCGAAGAGGTCGGTACATGTAACAAAAGCTCCAGGCGAGCAAAGTTGGAAAGCTTCTTGCAGAGCCACGCCCGAGCGCCCCTTGGGCGTCAAAGTTTTGCTTGAAGAGGAATCGCGGTGGATCGCACTCAGTTAATCAGCAGCGCCCGTAACAACCTGGCCGGCCTCGGTCGGGGCAATCTCGGCGTGCCGCTGCTGCTGCTGGTGATGTTGGCAATGATGATGTTGCCGATACCGCCGTTCCTGCTCGATGTGTTCTTCACCTTCAACATCGCCCTGTCGATCGTGGTGCTTCTCGTCTGCGTCTATGCGCTGCGTCCCCTGGACTTCGCAGCCTTCCCGACGATCTTGCTGGTGGCGACCCTGTTGCGTCTGGCGCTGAACGTCGCGTCCACCCGTGTGGTCATGCTGCACGGCCAGGAAGGCCATGGCGCCGCGGGCAAGGTGATCCAGGCCTTCGGTGAAGTGGTGATCGGCGGCAACTATGTCGTCGGTGCCGTGGTCTTCGCCATCCTCATGATCATCAACTTCGTGGTGGTGACCAAGGGTGCTGGGCGTATCTCCGAAGTGAGCGCCCGGTTCACTCTCGACGCTATGCCCGGCAAGCAGATGGCCATCGACGCCGACCTCAACGCCGGCCTCATCGACCAGGCCCAGGCCAAGGCGCGGCGTAGCGAAGTTGCCCAGGAAGCCGAGTTCTACGGTTCCATGGACGGTGCCAGCAAGTTCGTGCGCGGTGACGCCATCGCCGGCCTGCTGATCCTCTTCATCAACCTCATCGGCGGCATGCTCATCGGCATGCTCCAGCACGGCATGAGCTTCGGCGACGCCGGCAAGGTCTATGCCTTGCTGACCATCGGTGACGGTTTGGTGGCGCAACTGCCCTCGCTGCTGCTGTCCACCGCCGCCGCGATCATGGTCACCCGCGCCTCGGGCTCCGAGGACATGGGCAAGTTGATCAACCGTCAGATGTTCGATTCGCCCAAGGCGCTGGCGGTGTCTGGCGGGTTGATGATTGTCATGGGATTGGTGCCGGGCATGCCGCACATGGCCTTCCTGGGCCTGGGCGGGGTGGCCTGCGGTGGCGCCTACCTGCTCTGGAAAAAGCAGCAAAAGACCAAGGTCGCGGCCCAGCAGGAGGCCGAGCGCCAGCAGGACCTGTTGCCTTCGCCGCAGCGTGCCATGGAAACCAAGGAACTGGGCTGGGACGATGTCACCCCAATCGACATGATCGGCCTTGAGGTTGGCTACCGCCTGATTCCGTTGGTCGACCGCAATCAAGGGGGGCAGTTGCTTGCGCGCATCAAGGGCGTGCGCAAGAAGCTCTCCCAGGACCTGGGCTTCCTCATGCCCACCGTGCATATCCGCGACAACCTCGACCTGCAGCCCAGCGCCTACCGCCTGACGCTGATGGGTGTGATTCTGGCCGAGGCCGAGATCTACCCGGATCGGGAGCTTGCGATCAATCCGGGCCAGGTGTTCGGTGCCCTCAACGGCATCGCCTCACGAGATCCGGCATTTGGCCTGGAGGCAGTATGGATCGATGTCGGTCAGCGTGCCCAGGCGCAATCGCTGGGCTATACGGTGGTGGACGCCAGCACCGTGGTCGCCACCCACCTCAACCAGATACTGCAGAAGCACTGTCACGAACTGATCGGGCACGAGGAGGTGGTGCAACTGCTGCAGGTGCTGGCCAAGGTCTCGCCGAAACTGGCGGAGGAGGTGGTGCCGGGCGTCATTTCCTTGTCGGGCCTGCTCAAGGTCCTGCAGGCACTGCTCGCCGAACAGGTGCCGGTGCGTGACATCCGCAGCATTGCCGAAGCCATCGCCAACAACGCGGCGAAGAGTCAAGATACCGCCGCGCTGGTGGCGGTGGTGCGCGTCGGGTTGTCCCGCGCCATCGTGCAAAGCATTGTCGGCGTTGAGTCCGAGCTGCCTGTGATCACCTTGGAGCCAAGGTTGGAACAGATCTTGCTCAATAGTCTGCAAAGGGCCGGGCAGGGTCAGGAAGATGGTGTTCTTCTTGAGCCGAGCATGGCCGAAAAGCTTCAGCGTTCGTTGATCGAGGCAGCCCAGCGCCAGGAAATGCAGGGCCAGCCGGCCATCCTTCTGGTAGCCGGCCCGATCCGCGCCATGCTGTCGCGCTTCGGCCGCCTGGCTGTACCGAATTTGCATGTTTTGGCGTATCAGGAAATACCTGACAACAAGCAAGTCACCATCGTTGCCACCGTGGGCCCGAACGGCTGAGGTAGTGGGTTATGCAAGTTAAGCGTTTTTTTGCCGCCGATATGCGTCAGGCCATGAAGCTGGTCCGGGATGAGCTCGGCTCCGACGCCGCCATCATCGGCAACCGGCGCATTGCCGGCGGTGTCGAGCTGACGGCTGCGCTGGACTACAAGCTGTCCGCCCTGGCCCCGCGCGTGCCCAACGCAGAGCTCGAAGACGAGCTGCGCAAGACCCAGTCGCGCATCGTTACCGCCCAGGCCGAACTGACCGGGCGTGGCGATGCCGTCGAAGGCGGCAACCGGCAATTGTTCGCCGGGCAGCCGCTGACCGCCTCGGAGCCGCTGATCGAGCCTCATGTCGACGAGCCCGCGCCGGTTGCCGCGCCAGCCTCGGCACCCGTTGATCCACGTCTGTTCGATGCCATGCGTTTCGAACTGACCGGCTTGCGCGAGCTGCTTGAAGTCCAGCTCGGTTCGCTCGCCTGGAGCCAGCTGCAAGGCAGCAAGCCGCAGCAGGCCAACCTCTGGCGCCGGCTTCAGCGCCTCGGCCTTTCCGGTGGCCTGGCCCGCGAACTGCTCGACCTCACTGCCGGGATCGAAGAACCACGCCATGCCTGGCGCATGGTCCTGGCGCACCTGGCGCGGATGATCGACGTGCCCGAGATCGAACCGATCGAGGAGGGCGGAGTGATCGCCATGGTCGGCCCGGCTGGCATGGGCAAGACCACCACGCTGGCCAAGCTGGCCGCCCGCTATGTGCTCAAGTACGGCGCGAACAACCTGGCGCTGGTGAGCATGGACAGCTTCCGCATTGGCGCCCAGGAACAGCTCAAGACGCTGGGCCGCATCCTCAATGTGCCGGTCACCTACGTCGACCCGGGCGAGTCGCTGGCCCAGGCCCTGGAGCCGCTGCTGCGCAAACGTGTGGTGCTGATCGACACCGCCGGCCTGCAGGCCAGCGACCCGGCGCTGCGCATGCAGCTCGAGACCCTGGCCGGGCGCGGCATCGCCGCAAAGAATTACCTGGTGCTGGCGACCACCAGCCAGAAGCAGGTGCTCACCGCCGCCTACCATAGCTACAAGCGCTGCGGCCTGGCCGGGTGCATCCTGACCAAACTCGACGAAACGGCCTGCCTCGGCGAAGTGCTGAGCCTGGCAATCAGTCATGAATTGCCGGTGGCCTATCTGACCGATGGGCCGCGCATTCCCGACGACCTGCAGCTACCGCGCAAGCACCAGTTGGTAAGCCGCGCAGTCAGTGTGCAATTGCAGGAAGAGCCCAGCGACGAGGCCATGGCCGACATGTTCGCTGATCTGTACCACAACCCTGGCAAGCGCGCGGGTTGAGGGTGAATACTGTGCAAAGTACCTACATCATGGGGTTGCCCGGCCGGACCGTGGCCTTGAATGTTCAGCCCCTCATGTGGCCTGGGTCCAAGCGAGACAAGGTAAAGAACAGACATGGGTAGCATGCATCCCGTACAGGTGATCGCCGTGACCGGTGGCAAAGGTGGCGTCGGCAAGACTAACGTTTCAGTGAACCTGTCCCTGGCGCTGGCCGAACTCGGCCGCCGGGTGATGTTGCTGGATGCCGACCTGGGCCTGGCCAATGTCGACGTTCTGTTGGGGCTCACGCCCAAGCGCACCCTCGCCGACGTGATCGAAGGCCGTTGCGAGCTGCGTGATGTGCTGTTGCAGGGGCCGGGTGGTGTGCGCATCGTCCCGGCGGCCTCCGGCACGCAGAGCATGGTGCACCTGGCGCCCGCGCAACACGCCGGCCTGATCCAGGCCTTCAGCGACATCGGCGACAACCTCGATGTGCTGGTGATCGACACGGCTGCGGGTATCGGTGACTCGGTGGTCAGTTTCGTTCGCGCCGCCCAGGAAGTGCTGCTGGTGGTGTGCGACGAGCCGACCTCGATCACCGACGCCTATGCGCTGATCAAGCTGCTCAACCGCGATTACGGGATGAATCGATTCCGTGTGCTGGCCAACATGGCCCAGAGCCCGCAGGAAGGCCGCAACCTTTTCGCCAAGTTGACCAAGGTCACGGACCGCTTCCTCGACGTCGCCCTACAATACGTCGGTGCCGTGCCTTACGACGAATGCGTGCGCAAGGCCGTGCAGAAGCAGCGGGCGGTCTATGAGGCCTTCCCTCGGTCCAAGTGCGCGCTGGCGTTCAAGGCCATCGCGCAGAAGGTCGACAGCTGGCCGCTGCCTGCCAACCCGCGTGGGCACCTGGAATTCTTTGTCGAGCGCCTGGTGCAGCCCACCAGTGCAGGGCCGGTGCTATGAACGCGAGCGGTTTCAAGATGTACAGCAAGGCCGCCAAGGATGCGCAGTACGAGCTGATCGAACGCTATGCGCCGTTGGTCAAGCGTATCGCCTATCACCTGCTGGCGCGCTTGCCGGCCAACGTCCAGGTCGAGGATCTGATCCAGGCCGGGATGATCGGCTTGCTGGAAGTGGCCAACAAATACGATGCCAGCAAGGGTGCCAGTTTCGAAACCTACGCCGGTATCCGTATTCGCGGCGCCATGCTCGACGAGGTGCGCAAGGGCGATTGGGCGCCACGTTCGGTACACCGCAATACGCGCATGGTCAGTGACGCGATCCGCTGTGTCGAAGCAAAGACTGGCCGCGACGCTAAAGATCACGAGGTTGCTGCCGAACTCCAATTGAGTCTCGATGATTACTACGGGATTTTGAATGACACCTTGGGCAGCCGCCTGTTCAGTTTCGACGATCTGCTGCAGGACGGCGAACATGAAGGGCTGCACGAGGACGGAGCCAGCGGCCAGCTGGAGCCGGCGCGTGACCTGGAAGACGAGCGCTTCCAGGCTGCGCTGGCCGATGCGATCGCCAACCTGCCGGAGCGCGAACGCCTGGTCCTGGCGCTGTACTACGACGAAGAGCTGAACCTCAAGGAAATCGGTGAGGTGCTGGGGGTCAGCGAATCGCGTGTCAGCCAGTTGCACAGCCAGTGCGCCGCGCGTTTGCGCAGCCGCCTTGGGGAGTGGCGGGCACGTTGAACCCGGGTTCAGTGCAGTCGTTTTTTTTGTAGTGCCGAATTGATTGAGCGCGCGCTCGGCGCCGAGCGCGTTTAAGACTGCTTGGAGGTCTAATTGAACAAAGACATGAAAATCCTCATCGTTGACGACTTTTCGACGATGCGGCGGATCATCAAGAACCTGTTGCGTGACCTGGGGTTCACCAACGTCAAGGAAGCTGATGACGGCAACACGGCACTGCCGATGCTCACCAGCGAGCATTTTGACTTTCTGGTGACCGACTGGAACATGCCGGGCATGACTGGTATCGACCTGCTGCGCGCCGTTCGCGCCGACGAGCGCCTCAAGCACCTGCCGGTGCTGATGGTCACCGCGGAAGCCAAGCGCGAGCAGATCATCGAAGCTGCCCAGGCCGGCGTGAACGGCTATGTGGTCAAGCCTTTCACCGCCCTGGCGCTGAAAGAAAAGATCGAAAAGATCTTCGAACGCGTCAACGGCTGAGTCACGTCTGGGGGGCGCAATGGAGTCAACCAACAACTCTTTGGGTGAGTTCGAATCAACCCTGAAGAAGCATGCGCAGGAGCTGGTCGAGAGCCTGGAGCGCGGCCGCTTCGGTGAGGCGGTGCAGCTGATCCACCAACTGAACCAGACCCGCGACCGCGGGCTGTACCAGGAAGTCGGCAAGCTCACCCGCGAACTGCACAGTGCAATCGTCAACTTCCAGATCGACCCGGCCATGCCGCAGGCCGAGGAAGTGTCGCAGATTACCGATGCCGCCGAGCGCCTCTCCTACGTGGTCCGTCTGACCGAAGGTGCGGCCAACCGCACCATGGACCTGGCGGAGGCGTGCACCCCGGTGCTCAACGACCTCGCCGCCGAGGCCCAGAGCCTGTCCGCCGACTGGCAGCGCTTCATGCGTCGCGAAGTGGCGGCGCCGGAGTTCCGTGAGCTGGTCAAGCGTGTGGACAGTTTCCTGACGCACAGCGCCGAAGGTAATCAGAAGGTCGCCGGCCATATCAACGATATTGTCCTGGCCCAGGATTATCAGGATCTCACCGGCCAGGTGATCAAACGGGTGACCACCCTGGTCACCGAAGTCGAAAGCAATCTGCTCAAGCTCGTGCTGATGGCAAGCCAGGTCGACCGCTTTGCCGGTATCGAACATGACCACCAGCAGCTGCGTGCTGAAAAAGATCAAGAAAAACATCCGACTCGGGGTGAAGGTCCGCAGATTCATGCCGATAAGCGTGAAGACGTCGTGTCCAGCCAGGACGATGTCGACGATCTGTTGTCCAGCCTGGGTTTTTAAGGAGCACGTTTAATGAGCTTCGGCGCCGATGAAGAAATCCTTCAGGATTTCCTGGTAGAAGCCGGCGAAATCCTCGAGCAACTGTCCGAGCAATTGGTCGAGCTGGAAAGCCGGCCCGATGATGCGGACCTGCTCAACGCGATTTTCCGCGGTTTCCACACTGTAAAAGGGGGCGCCGGCTTCCTTCAGCTCAATGAGTTGGTGGAGTGCTGCCACATTGCCGAGAACGTGTTCGACATCCTGCGCAAAGGTGAGCGCCGGGTCGACGCGGAACTGATGGACGTGGTGCTCGAAGCACTCGACACGGTCAACAGCATGTTCGGCCAGGTGCGCGAGCGCACCGACGTCACGCCGGCCACCCGTGAGCTGCTGGCGGCGCTGTCGCGCCTGGCCGAGCCCGCTGGCGCCGACGAACCGGCCCCGGTCGAGGTGGCTGTTGTCGCCGAAGCGCCGGCTGCCGAGCCCGACATCACCGACACCGAGTTCGAGCAACTGCTCGATTCGCTTGATGCAGTCAAGGCTGAAGCCCAGGTTCACGAGCAATTGCAGGGTGAGCAGGTCAGCGCGGGTGGTGACGAGATTACCGACGCCGAATTCGAGTCGTTGCTCGACCAGCTGCACGGCAAAGGCCAGTTCTCGCCCGATGCCGCTGCCAGTGAGCCAGCGGCCGTTGCCCCTGCCAGTGATGAGATCACCGACGACGAGTTCGAGTCGCTGCTCGATCAGTTGCACGGCAAGGGCACCTTCGCCGTCGATGCATTGCCTGGCGTCGCTGCGCCTGCAGCCACCGCGGCACCAGCGGCGGCTGACGAGAGCATCACCGAACACGAATTCGAGGCGTTGCTCGACCAGTTGCACGGCAAGGGCAAGTTCTCTGGCGAGGCGGTTGTGGCCGAGGCGCCAGCCGCCGCCGTCGCCGCGCCTGTCGCGGCCAAGGCCGAAGCCAAGCCGGTTGCCAAACCTGCGCCGACGCCTGCTTCCGCGCCAGCCGCCGCCAAGCCTGCCGCACCGGCCCGGGCGCCGGCGCCGGCCGCCGACAAGCATGGCGCCAGCGAGGCGGAGACTACCGTGCGGGTCGACACCGCGCGTCTGGACGAGATCATGAACATGGTCGGTGAGCTGGTGCTGGTGCGTAACCGCCTGGTGCGCCTGGGGCTCAACAGCGGTGACGAGGCCATGTCCAAGGCCGTGTCCAACCTCGATGTGGTCACCGCCGACCTGCAGACCGCAGTCATGAAGACGCGCATGCAGCCGATCAAGAAGGTTTTCGGGCGTTTCCCACGCCTGGTTCGCGACCTGGCCCGCCAACTCAAAAAAGAGATCAACCTGGAGCTGGTCGGCGAAGAAACCGACCTGGACAAGAACCTGGTCGAGGCCCTGGCCGACCCGTTGGTGCACTTGGTGCGCAACGCCGTCGACCATGGCGTCGAGATGCCCGACGAACGCGAGGCTTCCGGCAAGTCGCGCATGGGTCGGGTGGTGCTGTCCGCCGAACAGGAAGGTGACCACATCCTGCTGTCGATTTCCGATGACGGCAAGGGCATGGACCCGAGCATCCTGCGCGCCAAGGCCGTGGAAAAGGGCCTGATGGACAAGGACGCGGCCGACCGCCTGAGCGAGTCGGACTGCTACAACCTGATCTTCGCCCCGGGGTTCTCGACCAAGACCGAGATTTCCGACGTGTCCGGCCGCGGCGTCGGCATGGACGTGGTGAAGACCAAGATTTCCCAGCTCAACGGCTCGATCAACATCTTCTCGGCCAAGGGCCAGGGCTCGAAGATCGTCATCAAGGTGCCGCTGACCCTGGCGATCATGCCGACGCTGATGGTGATGCTGGCCAACCAGGCGTTCGCCTTCCCGCTGGTCAACGTCAACGAGATCTTCCACCTCGACCTGTCGCGCACCAACGTGGTCGACGGCCAGGAAGTGGTGATCGTACGCGACAAGGCGCTGCCGCTGTTCTACCTCAAGCGCTGGCTGGTCCAGGACCACGAGCACGAGGAGCAGCACGAAGGTCATGTGGTGATCCTGTCGGTTGGCACCCAGCGCATTGGCTTCGTGGTCGACCAGTTGGTCGGCCAGGAAGAAGTGGTGATCAAGCCGCTGGGCAAGATGCTGCAGGGAACCCCGGGCATGTCCGGCGCGACCATCACCGGTGACGGCCGTATCGCGCTGATCCTCGACGTCCCGAGCATGCTCAAGCGTTACGCCGCCCGGCGTATTTGATTTCGGTGGCGCGCCCAGGCGGGTGCGCCGCCTAACGGAGTGTTTATGGCAGTCAAGGTCCTGGTGGTGGATGATTCCGGTTTCTTCCGCCGCCGTGTCTCGGAAATTCTCGCGTCCGACCCGACGATCCAGGTGGTGGGTACGGCGACCAACGGCAAGGAAGCGATCGACCAGGCGCTGGCGCTCAAGCCCGATGTCATCACCATGGACTATGAAATGCCCATGATGGACGGCATCACCGCGGTGCGTCACATCATGCAGCGCTGCCCGACGCCGGTATTGATGTTCTCCTCGCTGACCCATGAAGGCGCCCGCGTCACCCTCGACGCCCTGGATGCCGGTGCGGTCGACTACCTGCCGAAGAACTTCGAAGATATCTCGCGCAATCCGGAGAAGGTCAAGCAGATGCTCTGCGAGAAGGTCCACACCATCTCGCGCAGCAACCGCCGTTTCAGCGCCTATTCCAGCCCGGCCCCGGCCGCGGCGCCGGCCAGCAGCCAGGCCCCGGCCAGCAGCTTTGCCGGCACCGCGCCTGCGCGCACTGCCGCCCCGGCCCGCGCCGCTGCGCCGGCTGCCACGCATTCGCCGGCGCCCAAGCGCAAGCCGTACAAGCTGGTTGCCATCGGCACCTCCACGGGCGGCCCGGTGGCGCTGCAGCGGGTGCTGACCCAACTGCCCGCCGGTTTCCCGGCGCCGATCGTGCTGATCCAGCACATGCCGGCTGCCTTCACCAAGGCCTTCGCCGAGCGTTTGGACAAACTGTGCAAGATCAGCGTCAAGGAGGCCGAGGACGGTGACGTGCTGCGCCCGGGCCTGGCCCTGCTGGCCCCGGGTGGCAAGCAGATGATGGTCGATGGCCGTGGCACGGTGAAGATCCTGCCGGGCGACGAGCGCCTGAACTACAAGCCTTGCGTGGATATCACCTTCGGTTCCGCCGCCAAGTCCTACGGCGACAAGGTGCTTTCGGTGGTTCTCACCGGCATGGGCGCCGATGGCCGCGAGGGCGCGCGCCTGCTCAAGCAGGGTGGCAGCACCGTGTGGGCGCAGGATGAAGCCAGCTGCGTGATCTATGGCATGCCCATGGCCATCGTCAAGGCCAACCTTGCCGACGCCGTCTACAGCCTGGACGAGATCGGCAAGCACCTGGTCGAGGCGTGCGTCTGATGGATGTGTTGAGCCTGATCGGCCTGATCCTCGCGTTTGTCGCCATTGTCGGCGGCAACTTCATGGAGGGTGGCCACGTCGGTGCGCTGATCAACGGCCCGGCGGCGCTGATCGTGCTGGGCGGTACCCTGGCGGCGGCATTGCTGCAGTCGCCACTGTCGTCGTTCAAGCGTGCCCTGCAGATCATTCGCTGGATCTTCTTCCCGCCACGGGTCGACCTGGCCGGAGGCATCGATCGGGTGGTGAACTGGAGCCTGACGGCGCGCAAGGAAGGCTTGCTGGGCCTGGAGGGCGTGGCCGACGCCGAGCCCGACCCTTATGCGCGCAAAGGCCTGCAGTTGCTGGTCGACGGTGCCGAGCCGGAAGCCATTCGCAGCATCCTCGAAGTCGACTTTCTGACCCAGGAGTCCCGTGACATCCAGGCCGCCAAGGTGTTCGAGAGCATGGGCGGCTACGCGCCAACCATCGGCATCATCGGTGCGGTAATGGGCCTGATCCATGTGATGGGCAACCTGGCCGATCCTTCGCAGCTGGGCAACGGCATTGCCGTGGCCTTCGTCGCCACCATCTATGGCGTGGCCAGTGCCAACCTGATCCTGCTGCCGGTTGCCAACAAGCTCAAGGCCATCACCCTGCGCCAGTCGCGTTACCGGGAGATGCTGCTCGAAGGCCTGCTGTCGATCGCCGAAGGCGAGAACCCACGCTCGATCGAGCTGAAGCTGCAAGGCTTCATGGAGTAAGCCATGGCCCGCCGTCGCAAAGTCGAAGAGCACGAGAACCACGAACGCTGGCTGGTCTCGTATGCCGACTTCATCACCCTGCTGTTCGCCTTCTTCGTGGTCATGTACTCGATTTCGTCGATCAACGAAGGCAAGTACAAGCAGATTTCCCAGGCGCTGATCGGGGTGTTCAACGACCCCGAACGCAGCATGAAGCCGATCCCGATCGGCGATGAGCGCCCGCTGAGCGTCAAGCCGGCCGAGCCGCTGATCAAGGACAGCGAGCAGACCGATGCGGGCCTGGCCCAGACCAGCGCCGACCCGCTCAAGACCATTACCGACGATGTGCGTGATGCCTTTGGCGACCTGATCAAGTCCGACCAGATGACCGTGCGCGGTAACGAGTTGTGGGTGGAGATCGAACTCAATTCCTCGTTGCTGTTCGCCAGTGCCGACGCCATGCCCAGCGATGTCGCCTTCGAGATCATCGAGAAGGTGGCCAGGATCCTCAAGCCGTTCGCCAACCCAGTGCATGTGGAAGGGTTCACCGACAACCTGCCGATCCGCACCGCGCAGTACCCAACCAACTGGGAGCTTTCGTCGGCGCGGGCGGCAAGCATCGTGCGCCTGCTGGCCATGGAGGGGATCAACCCGGCCCGCATGGCCTCGGTGGGGTACGGCGAGTACCAGCCGGTGACCGGCAACGACACTGCCGAAGGCCGTGCGCGCAACCGCCGCGTGGTCTTGGTGATTTCGCGCAACCTCGAGGTGCGTCGCAGCCTGACCGGCAGCGGCAGCGCCAATGCCACCCCGGATGCGGCGATGCGCCGGGCTGGCACACAAAGTGCACCAGCCTCGCCAGCACCGAGGACCGGGGGCTGATTTCGTCAAATCCCCGTCACTGAACTTCACACCGTTCCCGGCAGGGCAGGCGGCCATACCGGGAGGAAGCAACGCACGATGAGAGTCTGGGCAGTAGCCAATCAAAAAGGTGGCGTCGGCAAGACCACCACCACCATCGCCCTGGCCGGCCTGCTGGCCGAGGCGGGCAAGCGCGTGGTCGTGGTCGACCTTGACCCGCACGGCTCGATGACCAGCTATTTTGGGCACAACCCGGATGCGCTGGAGCACAGCTGCTACGACCTGTTCCTGCACAAAGGCACGGTGCCCGACGGGCTGCCGGGTCAGCTGCTGCTACCCACCAGTGACGAGCGTATCTCGCTGCTGCCGTCGAGCACCGCGTTGGCAGTGCTCGAGCGTCAGTCGCCGGGCCAGAGTGGCCTGGGCCTGGTGATCGCCAAGAGTCTGGCGCAGCTGTGGCAGGATTTCGACTTCGCCCTGATCGACAGCCCCCCCTTGCTGGGCGTGCTGATGGTCAACGCCCTGGCCGCCAGCCAGCAGCTGGTGATCCCGGTGCAGACCGAGTTTCTCGCGGTCAAGGGCCTGGAGCGCATGGTTGGCACGCTGGGCATGATCAACCGTTCGCGCAAGCAGGCGTTGCCGTACCAGATCGTGCCGACCCTGTTCGACCGCCGCACCCAAGCTTCGCTGGGTACCTTGAAAGTGCTGCGCGACACCTATGGCGATCAAGTCTGGCAGGGCTACATCCCGGTGGATACGCGCCTGCGCGATGCCAGCCGCAACGGTGTCACGCCCTCGCAGTTCGATGGCAAAAGCCGTGGCGTGGTGGCCTACCGGGCGCTGCTCAAGCACCTGCTGACTTATCGCTCCGCGCTGCAGGTGGCCTGATGAACCAGGCACCGCACATCACCAGCAAGCCGCAGATGGCCTTGCAGTCCTACCTTGATGGATTGCTGCAGGAAGCCACCGAGCCGTTCGAGTTGCCGCCCGCGCAGGATGCGCCTGTCGCGCAGCCCGTGGAGCAGGCTCCCGGCGATGAGTTCGAAGCGGCGGTCCGCGAGGAACAGGCGCGCGATGCCCAGCGCCAGGTCACGCCAGCGGCGCCTGCGCCCCGCCCATTCGCCGAGCCGCAGGCCAAGGTCCTGCCGACCGTGCTGCCGCCCACCACGCCTGTCATGGAACCGGTGGTGGCGGTCGTAGAGCGCGAGGTGGTGGCCGAGGCCAGCATTCCGCTGTTGATCGAGCCCCCGGCCATCGAGCCGGCGGCGCCACTGGTGGAACTGCACGTGCCGGCGGCGCCTGCCGCGCCGACACCACCGGCCACGGTCGACGGGCGCCCGGAGTGGGCCGCCGAGCCATTCGAATGCCTGCTGTTCGATGTCGCCGGGCTGACCCTGGCGGTACCGCTGGTGTGCCTGGGGTCGATCTATACCCTGGCCGGTCAGGAGCTGACGCCACTGTTCGGCCAGCCGGACTGGTTCCTCGGCATCCTTACCTGCCAGGCGGGCAACCTCAAGGTACTGGATACCGCCCGCTGGGTCATGCCCGACCGCTACCGGGACGATTTTCGCCAGGGCTTGCAATACGTCATTTCGGTCCAGGGCTACGAATGGGGGCTGGCGGTACACCAGGTCAGCCGCTCGCTGCGCCTGGATCCGAGCGAGATCAAGTGGCGCAGCCAGCGCGGCCAGCGCCCCTGGTTGGCCGGCACGGTAATCGAACACATGTGCGCGCTGCTCGATGTTGCCGAGCTGGCCGAGCTGATCGCCAGTGGCGCGGTCAAGCAGATGAACACCAAACACAACTGAATCAACGCCGCTACTGCCGCGGCAACACAGAGCACACCGCCAATGGCGGATTTTGAGGGCTAGGGGAATGAAAAAGTCGTCTGCACAAGGTTCCGAAGATCCGATCCTGCAGTGGGTAACCTTCCGTCTGGACAACGAGTCCTACGGCATCAATGTCATGCAAGTGCAGGAAGTCCTGCGCTACACCGAGATCGCCCCGGTACCGGGTGCCCCCAGCTATGTGCTGGGCATCATCAACCTGCGCGGCAATGTGGTGACGGTGATCGACACCCGCCAGCGCTTCGGCCTGATGTCGAGCGAAGTCACCGACAACACCCGTATCGTCATCATCGAGGCGGACAAGCAGGTGGTCGGCATCCTCGTCGACAGCGTCGCTGAAGTGGTGTACCTGCGCCAGTCGGAGATCGAGACTGCGCCGAACGTCGGCAACGAAGAATCGGCCAAGTTCATCCAGGGCGTGTGCAACAAGAATGGCGAGCTGCTGATCCTGGTCGAGCTGGACAAGATGATGACCGAGGAAGAGTGGTCCGAGCTGGAGAACATCTGAGTTGATCTTCGAGGTTGCTGTCATCTTCCTGGCGCTGCTGTGGGCACTGAGCCTGTGGTTCTTTCTCAACTACAGCAAGCGCCAGCGCGAGCTGGCCGCCCAGCAGGCGCAGGGCGATGCGCTGCGTGACCAGCGCATCAAGGACCTCGCCAAACGCCTGGACGATTACCAGAACGGCACCGTGCGCATGGGCGAGGCGATCCATGAACTGCGTGCGGTGGTGGCGCCGCTGCCCGAGAAGCTCCAGCAACTCGAGCAGCGCGACCCCAACAGCGTCACCTTCGCCCAGGCCGCCAAGCTGGTGGGGATGGGTGCCAGCGTCGAGGAGCTGACCCAGACCTGCGGGTTGACCCAGGCCGAGGCGCAGTTGATGAGCAAGCTGCACCGCGGCGAGTGATGAACGGGGCGATGAAAGTCGCCCTGTTTTTTTGGGCTTTCAAATCACGACGACTGGCAATCATTGTTGCGCACCCTGCTCGCGATACAGGGCCATTCAATAACTGTTTGCGGTAGTCCCCCGCACTGTACGACTGATTATTTGCTCCAGGAATGATTGCCGCCGACCTGGGCGAAACGGTTCAGCGGCAGCATCGTGCGTATGGCCTCCTTGCCACGTTGCAGGTCGATGAACTGGTAGGCGTTGATCCGCGGCATGGCGTACAGATTGATGACCTGGCGCAAGGTGCGCAGCGCCGGCAAGTGGCGGTCGACCACATCGCTGAGCAAGGCTGGGCCGGTCATGCGGCTGAGGCGGTTGGCATAGCGATAGAAGTTGGCCGGGTCATCGGCCAGGCTGGGCTTGCTGTCGTAGAAGTCCGAGTTGGTCTGGAAGCGGGCATGCATTTCTTCGGAAATCGCCTCGAGGGTGGGGTTGCCAGGGTGGCTGCCGATCAGGCTGGTGTTGTAAAGGCAGTTCATGCCCATCTTTTCGTTGGACATCGGGGGCGCCAGCAGCAAGCCATCGGGTGTAGTGCTCAATTCAACCTGGTCGATGGCTTCGTTGGGGCTCTCCGCCGGTTGCCCATTGATTAGCTGCGGACGGTCCCCTTGGCTCAGCAGGGTATCGTCCACATCCATGTACAAGCCCCCTTCGTGGTGCAGCATAGGGTAGCGCAACACGTCGGATGCCGAGGCGTAGTTGCTGGCGATACCGCCATTGCCATCCAGCGCTGCATCATATTGGGCGAAGTACTTGCTCTGGCGAAACGCTCTGAAGAAGGCTTGCTCTTCCAGCGGCAGAACCTGCAGCCCTGGTGCTTGCGCAGCGAGCAGCCACTGGTTTTCGGCGTAGACGTCGGGGTTGGCGCGCGAAAGGAACAGGCGCAGAGAATAGTCACTGTCCTTGAGCCGTGCGGCATTCTTGCCCAGGTTGGTCAGCAGTTCAGGGTTGATGACTTTGTCGCCCACCCAGAGGCAATTGATCCTCTTCGGGATGGGGTGGCTGTCCGCGGCTTGCATCGGTACTTCCACCGGCAATGGAAGATCGATCCCCAGCGCGCGCAGGCTACGGGTGCGCATGGTGTTGGTGACTGAACGGGTGGAGGGTGCCGGCACCAGGTCCTTGCTGCCTGCCTGGGCAATGTAACCGACTGGATCGATCTCGTTGAGCTCATCCTCTTGAATGAAGACATCGCGCTCGATGTCGTAGACCACACGATTGTTGTAGCCATGGATACTCACATCGAGGTTGTCGGGTTCGCCGTTGTAGAGCGGCGTTCGTACAACGGAGTCGGTGATGGCCTGATCGCCGTCCGGCAGCGGCAGGATCGAGTCGGGTGTGTGGAAATAGCGGGCACCCTCAGGCGCTGGAAAGCGGGGTGGGGTGCTCGGGCTCAATGGGTAACCGATCTGTTCGTTCAGGCGCGTTGGCGGGACGAAGCCCTCGCTTTTGAATGCGAACAGCGCCTTGGCTCCACGGGCGCCAGCGATTGCCAATGGCACGGCATTGAACAGGCCCCAGGTGATGTTCCCGACACCGGCTTCCTTCTCTTGCAGTGTCCGACCGTTGATCGCCTGGTCGAGCCCCAGGCCCAACTGTACGACGCCGCCCAGGGCCAGCAGCGGGGCAAGGCCCGGCACCACGAGACACAACGGTGCCAGCAGGTTGAGTGTGGTGGTCAGATAGCCGATCCAGCGGGCTTTGCTGACTTGGCTGTCGCGGGTGATGAGAAAGTCGGCATCGTCGTAACTGCGTTGGCGCTGACGCTCGGCCAGTGCCTGGAAAAGGTCGCCTTCAAGCCTTGGGTTGTATTTGCCGGGCCGATAGTCGACATAGGTCCGTGGCGGCCAGGTGCCGTCATCATTGAAGTAGCCGTGTTCGGGGGGCAATGGGTGACGGGCCGGGTAGTCGGCCAGGCCATCGAGGGCGGTTTCCAGGCCGCTGAAGTCGACGCCTTGCGGGCGGTCGGCCAGTCGGAAGTACTGTTTAAAGGCGTGGCGCTTTGCCGGATCCTGGCACTGGCGGCCAACCCAGTCCTTCATAAGCGTCTTGCTGTTGAACTCCAGCAATGGCGAGCTGTTACCGGGCATGTAGAGTACGGTCAGGTCGCTGGCAGGGTCGTTCAGATATAACAGGTCGGTAGCGGCGTAGCCGTAGATGTTCAGCGTACTCCTGTGCAGCTGCCTGCTGCAGGGTAGCAACCCGGCGGCTTGCCAGATGAGCGTCCTGGCCGCCTCGCTGAGGCTGCCTTCGCCGACCTGCTTGTTACAGGCCGCTATGAAATTGAGCTTGCAGGCAAGCCTGTGGTCTTGCAGATGTTCGTTCCAGTATCGGTCTAGCTGGGTCTTGAAGGGTGTATGGAAGTCCAGGTCTTCTATGAACCTTTGGAAAGCTTCTGCGGCTATCGGCAGGTGAGTCGAGGTGTCATAGCGTTGTGGCGTGGTACGGCGGAACAAACCGTTGAACACCTCGAAGGCGGCACCGTTGTGATTGAAGGCGGGGGCTGGCAGTGTTTCCACCAGGCGTAGCGGACGATCGGGCATGGTGCCGGCCCACGGGTTGCCAAACAGGCTGCCGAACAGGTTGTTGTTGGATTCACCTTGCCAGTTGCTCAGTACCGCCTGGGGCAAACTCATGCGTTGGGTAACCGCGGCAAGGTAGCGATTCGGTCCATCGGGGCGGTAGTGCAGGGTGACGACGTCGATCTGCGCAGCGGCCAGGTCATGGCCCTGTTGTGCCAGCCATTGCTGAATTGCCCGGCTGGCTTCGAGATCCGGGCGCGGCACATGGCTCAGGTGGTCGACAACGTACTGAACGCCGGCGGCGTTGATGCGGCTTGTGGGCATTTTGTTCACCTTGCTCATTTATGGGAATGGCAAGGCTGAATGGCTTATGCACGCAGGGGGCGGTAGCTAATTATCAGTGCCGCCCGGTGGCAGTAGCGCGGCTACCGGAGTCACGTCCCGTGGTGCGCTGGGCTCATCGCTGAAGCCAGGGGGTACCTTGCCACGCAGCTGCCAGGCAAAGGCGATGATCTCGGCGATGGTCAGGTACAGCGCCTCGGGGATCTGTTCGCCCAGCTCCAGGCGCGTCAGCAGCCGTACCAGCTCGGCGTTCTCGTAGATCGGCACTTCATGCTCGCGGGCCAGGGCGAGGATGGCTTCGGCCAATTCGTCGTCGCCCTTGGCGCTCAGGGTCGGGGCCTGCTGGCCGTCGTAGCTCAGGGCGATGGCCTGGCGCGGTTGCTTGTGCTTCATGCGGTCTCATCCACCCAGCGTTGTTCGAGGCGTGTGCGTGGCCCCTGAGGCGGAATACCCGGGTGGCATTCCAGGTCGCCCACATCCAGACCGCGGGCCAGCAGGCGCTCACGCAGGGCGCCAAGCTGGCTGTCGATCAGGCGCGCGGTGCGTTCCTGTTGCGCCCAGAGCTGGCCTGACAGCCGGCCCTGGAGCAGTTGCGCCTGTACCTGCAATGGGCCCAGTGGCGCGAGGTCGAAGGCCAGCTCGACACGCCACAGGGCTTCCAGCGGTTCAGACTGTTCTCGTTCCCGCTCGGCCTGCTGTTCCGGGGTTTCCTCGCGCTGTAGCTTGACCTGCAGGGGCACGAATTCCTGGCCATGGCGTACCGGTACTTCGGTTTGCCAGGTGGTCTGCTGATTGCCGTTCTCGAGCGTGCCGCTCTGTTGCAGGCTGGACAGCGAGTGGCTTTGCAATCGGGAGATGGCGGCGGCGGCCAGGCGCAGCAATTGTTGCAGATCGCCTTCGCTTTCCAGCTTCTGCAGCAGGCGTGAGGGCAGGGGGAATGCACTGGGCAGTGGTCGCGGGCTGACCTGGCCAAGCATGCCCAGGGCGCTGCGGGCCAGGCCTGGCAAGGCCTGGGCGATGGTCGCGGTGGCCAGCGGCAGGTGTCCGGGGGTACCGGGCAGTGCCTGGGCCACCAGCTTGACCAGTTGAGCCTTGAGATCGGGCGCGATACTGCTCGCCTGCCCGCCGAGAAGCTTGGACTCGAAGAACGTTCCGCTGTTGTTGAGCGCCTGCGCCAGGCCTTTGGCGTCTCCCATCTGTCGGGCATCCGGCAGGTTGGTGAGCAGGCGCTCGGCGCTGGCGCGCAACTCGGGGGGCGCATCGGGACTGCTGGCGATTCGTTGCAGGCTGGCGAGCACGCCTGGCAGCGAAGCCTGGAGACCCTGCTGGGTCGACAGGTGCTGGGTAACGGCCAACTGGTCCTGTCGGCCACTCAGGGGCACGAAACGCAGCGCCTGCTCCCCCTGCACCAGCGCGCTCAGCAGGCTGCCCACGGGGAGCTGTCGAGGGCTGTCAATGGCCAGGGTGGCACCTGCCTGACTGCTGTTGAGCAGGCTCACCAGTGAACGGAAGGTCGCGGGCAGGCCAGGGCCCTGCGACAAGGCCTGGCTGGTCAGAACCTTGGCCTGGAGCAAGGTGCCGACCGGCATCTGCCGGGTGTCGAGCTGGTTCAGGGTGGCGATGTTGCTGGCAGTGGCTTGTTGCACCATTAGCGCCAGGCGGTTGGCCTCGGGCTGGCTGACCAGGATCTGGCTGCCGGGCGGCATGGGCTGGCTGGCAGTGGTCAGTACTTGTGTCTGGTTGCCGTTGGCCTGGGCAAGCCGCAGCAGCATCTGGAATTCCTGGCCGACCTGGCGCAGGGTGATGACCTCGGCCTTGGCGGTTTCTCCAGGCGGCAGCAGGCCGGGTTGGGCCTGCAGCAGGCGCAGCATCTCGCCGGTCATCGCAACCCGTGTCGCTTGGGCGCTTACCGCGGTTTGTGTGCTGAGACTATTGATTTCAGTCATGATTGTATACAACCTGTCGAACCAGCCCTCTTGGCAGTGCGGTGACGCGTGCAATAATGCCGCTCGCTCGCCATTGCCAGTATAACGGCAAGGGTTGATGCGACTTGAGACACAGACTGCATAAGGCGATACCGTGACCCTTCACCTCCAAGCCGCGGGCCTGGCCTGCGAGCGCGACTGGCGGCTGCTATTCGAGCACCTGCACTTCGAACTGCACCCTGGCGACATGCTGCAGGTAGCCGGCCCCAATGGCAGCGGCAAGACCAGCCTGTTGCGCCTGCTGGCCGGGCTCATGCAACCCACCGCCGGGCAGATCCTGCTGGGGGGCCAGCCGTTGGCCGAACAACGCCATGCCCTGGCCAGCATCCTGCTGTGGATCGGCCATGCCGCCGGGATCAAGGACCTGCTCAGCGCCGAAGAGAACCTTGCCTGGCTCTGCGCGTTGCACCGCCCGGCCAACCGCGAGGCGATCTGGAAGGCGCTGGAGGCCGTCGGCCTGCGCGGTTTCGAGGACGTGCCCTGTCATACCTTGTCTGCCGGCCAGCAGCGCCGCGTGGCCCTGGCCCGGCTGTACCTGGACAGCCCGCCGCTGTGGATCCTCGACGAACCGTTCACTGCCCTCGACAAGCAGGGCGTGGCGCAACTGGAAGCCCACCTTGCAGCGCACTGCGAGCAGGGTGGTACCGTGGTGCTGACCACCCACCATACGCTCGAACGCAAGCCATCCGGCTATCGCGAGCTGAACCTGGGACAATGGGCGGCATGAGCGTATTCCTCCTTCTGTTGCGCCGCGAGGCGCGGCTGTTGTTCCGCCGCCCGGCGGAGCTGGCCAACCCGCTGGTGTTCTTCGCCATTGTCGTCGCCCTGTTCCCGCTGGCGGTGGGGCCCGAGACACAATTGTTGCAAACCTTGTCGCCAGGACTGGTCTGGGTAGCGGCCTTGCTGGCGGTATTGTTGTCGCTGGACGGGTTGTTTCGCAGTGATTTCGAGGACGGCTCGCTCGAGCAGTGGGTGCTTTCGCCGCATCCGCTGGCCATTCTGGTGCTGGCCAAGGTGCTGGCGCACTGGATCTTTTCCGGGTTGGCGCTGGTATTGTTGGCACCATTGCTGGCGCTGATGCTGGGCCTGCCGCCCAGTTGCCTGCCGGTGCTGCTCGCCTCCTTGCTGCTGGGCACCCCGGTGCTGAGCCTTCTGGGCGCGGTGGGCGCGGCGCTGACGGTCGGTCTCAAGCGCGGCGGCCTGCTGCTGGCGTTGCTGATTCTACCGTTGTATATCCCTGTATTGATCCTGGGCAGTGGTGCGTTGCAGGCGGCATTGCAGAATATGCCCGCCACCGGCCATCTGCTCTGGCTCGCCAGCCTGACGGCCCTGGCGGTGACACTGGCACCCTTTGCGATCGCGGCCGGCCTGAAGATCAGCGTCGGCGAATAACGAGTGCCGGGCATTGCAGCCCGGCCAATACCCTGGATGTACCCTGATGAAAATAAGCTGGACGTGGTTCCACAAGCTGGGTTCCCCCAAATGGTTCTATGCCATCAGCGGCCGCATGCTGCCATGGCTGACCGTTTGCGCCATCGTGCTAATGCTGGTCGGCATCACCTGGGGCCTGGCCTTTGCCCCCCAGGACTACCAGCAGGGCAACAGCTTCCGCATCATCTATATCCATGTGCCGACCGCCATGCTGGCGCAGTCGTGCTATGTGATGCTCGCCGTGGCAGGCGTGGTGGGGCTGGTGTGGAAGATGAAACTGGCCGATGTCGCGCTGCAGTGCGCGGCGCCCATCGGTGCCTGGATGACCGCGGTGGCGCTGGTCACCGGGGCGATCTGGGGCAAGCCCACCTGGGGCAGTTGGTGGGTCTGGGATGCGCGCCTGACCTCCATGCTTATCCTGCTGTTCCTGTACTTCGGCATCATTGCCCTGGGCCAGGCCATCAGCAACCGCGACAGCGCGGCCAAGGCCTGTGCGGTACTGGCGATCGTCGGTGTGATCAACATCCCGATCATCAAGTACTCGGTGGAGTGGTGGAATACCCTGCACCAGGGCGCCACCTTCACCCTCACCGAAAAGCCGGCAATGCCGGTGGAAATGTGGGCGCCGCTGCTGATCACCGCGTTGGGCTTCTATTGCTTCTTCGGCGCCGTGCTGTTGCTGCGCATGCGTCTGGAAGTGCTCAAGCGCGAGGCGCGGGCCAGTTGGGTCAAGGATGAGGTATTGAGCCAGCTTGGCCGGGAGGCGGCACGATGAGCTTTGCCTCCTTCAGTGATTTCCTCGCCATGGGCCACCATGGCCTGTACGTCTGGTCGGCCTACGGCATCTGCTTGGCGGTGCTGGCGCTGAATGTCGCCGCGCCCCTGCTGGCCCGCCGTCGCTACCTGCAAGAAGAGGCGCGTCGTCTGCGCCGGGAGAACAAACTGTGAATCCGCAGCGCAAGAAACGCCTGTTCATCATCCTCGGCCTGCTGGCCGGTGTCGGCGTCGCCGTGGGCTTTGCCCTGAGTGCGCTGCAGCAGAACATCAACCTGTTCTACACCCCGACGCAGATCGCCAACGGCGAGGCGCCCCTGGACACCCGCATCCGCGCTGGTGGCATGGTCGAGAAGGGCTCGGTGCAGCGCTCGGCCGATTCGCTCGACGTACGTTTCGTGGTCACCGACTACAGCAAGTCGGTACCGATCACCTACCGCGGCATCCTCCCTGACCTGTTCCGCGAAGGGCAGGGCATCGTCGCCCTTGGCAAGCTCAATGCCGATGGCGTGGTGGTGGCCGATGAGGTTTTGGCCAAGCACGATGAGAAGTACATGCCGCCGGAAGTCACCAAGGCCCTGAAAGAAAGCGGCCAGGCCGCCAGTGATGCGGGGGCCAAGCCATGAACGCAGCCCTGGTGATCCCCGAACTGGGCCAGCTGGCGATGATCCTGGCCATCTGCTTCGCCGCCGTGCAGGCCAGCGTGCCGCTGCTCGGCGCCTGGCGCGGCGACAGTCTGTGGATGGGCCTGGCACGGCCGGCGGCCTGGGGGCAGTTCGCCTTCCTGGCTTTCGCCTTCGCCTGCCTTACCCATGCCTTCATGACCGACAACTTCTCGGTCGCCTATGTGGCCAGCAACTCCAACAGCGCCTTGCCCTGGTACTACAAGTTCAGTGCCGTGTGGGGCGCGCACGAAGGCTCGCTGCTGCTGTGGGCGCTGATCCTCGGCGGCTGGACCTTCGCCGTGTCGATCTTCTCGCGCCAGCTGCCCCAGGTGATGCTGGCCCGGGTGCTGGCGGTCATGGGCATGATCAGCGTGGGCTTCCTGAGTTTCCTGATCATCACTTCCAATCCGTTCCAGCGCCTGCTGCCGCAGGTACCGGGCGACGGTCGCGACCTCAACCCGCTGCTGCAGGACTTCGGCCTGATCGTCCACCCACCGATGCTGTACATGGGTTATGTGGGCTTCTCGGTGGCCTTCGCCTTTGCCATCGCCGCCTTGCTCGGCGGGCGCCTGGACGCGGCCTGGGCGCGCTGGTCGCGGCCCTGGACTATCGTCGCCTGGGCTTTCCTGGGCGTCGGCATCACCCTAGGCTCGTGGTGGGCCTACTACGAACTGGGCTGGGGCGGCTGGTGGTTCTGGGACCCGGTCGAAAACGCCTCGTTCATGCCTTGGCTGGTGGGCACGGCGCTGATCCACTCGCTGGCGGTCACCGAGAAGCGCGGGGTGTTCAAGAGCTGGACCGTGCTGCTGGCCATCGCCGCGTTCTCCCTGAGTCTGCTGGGTACATTCCTGGTGCGCTCGGGTGTACTGACCTCGGTGCACGCGTTCGCCGCCGACCCTTCGCGCGGCATCTTCATCCTGTTCTTCCTGTTGTTCGTGGTCGGCGGCTCGCTGACCCTGTTCGCCCTGCGCGCCCCGGTAGTCAAGAGCCAGGTGGGTTTTGCGCTGTGGTCCCGTGAAACCTTGCTGCTGGCCAACAACCTGGTGCTGGTGGTGGCGGCGTCGATGATCCTGCTCGGCACGCTGTACCCGCTGGTGCTCGATGCCCTGACCGGGGCCAAGCTGTCGGTCGGCCCGCCGTACTTCGACGCCTTGTTCCTGCCGCTGATGGCGCTGCTGATGGTGGTGCTGGGTATCGGTGTGGTGGTGCGCTGGAAGGATACCCCCGGCAAGTGGCTGGCCGGCATGTTGACCCCGGTGCTGGTTGGCAGCGCGGTGCTGGCGCCGGTCGCCGGGCTGATCGTCGATGATTTCGACTGGCCAGCCCTCAGCGTGTTCGCCCTGGCCGCCTGGGTAGTCCTGAGCGGCGTGCGCGACATTCTCGACAAGACCCGTCACAAGGGCCTGGTCAAAGGCCTTGGTGGGCTCAACCGCAGCTACTGGGGCATGCACCTGGCTCACCTGGGGCTGGTGGTCTGTGCCCTGGGCGTGGTGTTGTCGAGCAATAACAGTGCCGAGCGCGACCTGCGCATGGCGCCGGGCGAGACCGTCGAGCTGGGCGGTTACCACTTCCTGTTCGAGGGTGCCAAACACTTCGAAGGGCCGAACTTCATCTCCGACAAGGGCACTGTGCGTGTTTCGCGCGATGGCCGCGAAGTGTCCGTGCTGCACCCGGAAAAACGCCTGTACACCGTGCAGCAGTCGATGATGACCGAGGCCGGCATCGATGCCGGTTTCACCCGAGACCTGTATGTCGCCTTGGGGGAGCCGCTGGAAAACGGCGCCTGGGCGGTGCGGGTGCATATCAAACCTTATGTCCGCTGGATCTGGTTGGGCGGTCTGCTGACCGGCCTGGGCGGCTTGCTGGCGGCCCTCGACCGGCGCTACCGCGTCAAGGTCAAGACCCGGGTGCGTGAGGCCCTGGGCGTGTCTGGAGCAACGGCATGAAGCGTTGGATCATGGTCGTGCCGCTGGCGGTGTTCCTGCTGGTGGCGGTCTTTCTCTACAAGGGGTTGTTCCTCAAGCCCGACGAACTGCCTTCGGCAATGATCGGCAAGCCATTCCCGGCATTCTCCCTGGCGTCGGTGCAGGATGACCGCACCCTGACCCAGGCCGACATGCTCGGGCGCCCGGCGCTGGTCAACGTGTGGGGTACCTGGTGCCCGTCCTGCAAGGTCGAGCACCCGTACCTGAACCGGCTGGCCGAACAGGGTGTGGTGATCCACGGGGTCAACTACAAGGACGACAATGCCGCCGCGCTGAAGTGGCTGGCCGAGTTCCACAACCCTTACCAGCTGAACATTGCCGACCAGCAAGGCACGCTGGGCCTGGACCTGGGGGTGTACGGCGCGCCGGAAACCTTCCTGATCGACGCCAAGGGCATCATCCGCTACAAGCATGTCGGTGTGGTCGATGCCACGGTGTGGCGTGAGCAGCTGGCGCCGCTGTATCAGGACCTGGTCGACGAGGCCAAGCCATGAGGCGCTGGCTTACCGCTGCCGTGCTTGGCCTGAGCCTGGCCGGGGTGGCCAAGGCCGCCATCGACACCTATCAGTTCCGCGACGAAGCCGAGCGTGAGCGCTACCAGCAACTGACCAAGGAGCTGCGCTGCCCCAAGTGCCAGAACCAGGACATCGCCGACTCCAACGCACCGATCGCCGCCGACCTGCGCCGCGAGATCTTCCGCATGCTGGGCGAAGGCAAGAACAACCAGCAGATCGTCGATTTCATGGTCGATCGCTATGGCGACTTCGTGCGCTACAAGCCGGCGCTCAGCGGGCGCACCTGGTTGCTGTGGTTCGGCCCGGGTATCCTCCTGGCCAGTGGTTTCGTGGTGTTGGCGGTGATCGTCCGCCGTCGCCGCGGGCAGGCTGTGGCCGGCAACACCGAACTGTCCGCCGACGAACGCGAGCGTCTGGCCAAACTGCTGGATAAAGAACGTACCCATGACTGAATTCTGGCTTAGCGCGGGCCTGCTGCTGCTCGCCGCCCTGGCTTTCCTGCTGTTGCCGATCCTGCGTGGCCACCGCCGCCAGCAGGCCGAACAAGACCGTACCGCACTCAATGTGGCGCTCTACGAGGAGCGGGTCGCCGAGCTGGCTGCCCAGCAGGCGGCCGGGGTGCTCGATGATCGACAGCTGGCCACGGGACGTGACGAAGCCGCCCGCGAGCTGCTGGCCGATACCGAACGCGACGAGGCCGTGCGCCTGGGCCGCCTGGGCAAGGCCATCCCGCTGCTGGCGGCGGTGCTGGTGCCGGCGATGGCCCTGGGGCTCTACCTGCACTTCGGCGCAGCCGACAAGGTCGAGCTGACCCAGGAGTTCGCCAGCGCGCCGCAGTCGATGAGCGAAATGACCACACGCCTGGAGCGCGCGGTGCAGGCCCAGCCGGATTCGGCCGAAGGTCTGTATTTCCTTGGCCGGGCCTATATGGCCGAGCAACGGCCGGCCGACGCGGCCAAGGCCTTCGAGCGTGCCGTGGCCCTTGCCGGGCGCCAACCCGAGCTGCTCGGGCAATGGGCCCAGGCGCTGTACTTCGCCGCCGACAAACAATGGTCGGCGCAACTGCAAGCGCTCACCGATGAAGCGCTGAAAGCGGACCCACGGGAAGTCACCAGCCTTGGCCTGCGTGGCATCGCTGCATTCGAGGGCGAACGCTTCCAGGAAGCCATCGACTTCTGGCAGCGCCTGTTGGCGCAACTGCCGGAGGGCGATGCCTCCCGTGCCGCGTTGCAGGGTGGCATCGATCGTGCCGCCGACAAGCTCAAGGCCGGCGGCGGCAAGGTCGCCGAGGCTGCGCGCCTGAAAGTACGGGTCGAGCTGGGCGCGGCGCTCAAGGACAAGGTGCGCCCGGATGACACCGTGTTCATCTTCGCCCGCGCCAGCAATGGCCCGCCCATGCCGCTGGCGGCCAAGCGGGTGACGGTGGCGCAGTTGCCGATCGAAGTGGAGCTGTCGGATGCCGACGCGATGATGCCGCAGATGAAACTGTCGGACTTCACCGAAGTCCAACTGGTTGCCCGAGTCTCGCGCGCAGGCGTGCCGACCCGCGGCGAGTGGAAGGGCCAGAGTGCGCCACTGGCCACCACCACCCAGGCCACCCAGCACCTGACCATCGACAGCCCCGATCCGTAAGAGAGCAACCGTCATGAACAGCACCGTCCGCCTGACCCTGATCACCCTGGCCCTGGGTCTTTCCGCGTGTACGGTGCACCAGCCGGGGGAGCGTGAACCGCTGCCGCCTATCGAGACCACGCCGCCACCGCACCAGGGGCCGGTGGTCAAGCCACTGCCAGGTGGCCAGCCGGGTACCCAGCCGAGCAAGCCGGCGGCGATTCCCAAGCCCATGCCACGCACTTCTGCCAGCTTCGCGCCGCCGCCCGGTGGCGCCAGCCATTGGGACCCGAAGCTGGGGGTCTATGTACTGGAGAAGCAACCCAACACCTTCTACCGTCAGCGCACCTATTATCGCTGGAACAATGGCTGGAGCTGGTCGCTCAGTCCTAGCGGGCCTTGGCAGGAAACCGACAGCAGTGGCGTGCCGGGCGGCCTGGGCAGGGCGTTCGCGCAATAATTGCCGTTGGCCTGATCGCGGGGCAAGCTCGCTCCCACGGGAGGCCATCGTTTGGGGCTGGCGTGGGAGCGGGCTTGCCCCGCGACAGGGCCGGCGGCGCCAACAGCTGGCATAATCCCCCTTCGCATACAACCGGAGGGTGGCATGAGCAAGACAGTCCTGGTGCTGGTGGAAACCGTCGATGACTACCTGCCGCTACTGGAACAGGCCGGCTACCGGCTGATCCGCGCACCGTCGCCGCAGATGCGCGCCGACGCCATCGCCCGCCATGCCGACGAGATCGACGCCGTGCTCACCCGCGGTCCGCTGGGCCTCACGGCCGACGAAATTGCCACGTTGACCCAACTCAAGATCATCTGCGTGATCGGTGCCGGCTACGAGCAGGTCGACCTCGAGGCCGCCGCAGCGCGCGGTATTACCGTTACCAATGGCGCTGGGGCAAACGCCGGTCCCGTCGCCGACCACGCCATGGCGCTGCTACTGGCGCTGTTGCGCGATATCCCGCGTGCCGATGCCAGTACCCGGCGCGGCGAGTGGAACCGGGTGATCAGCCCCTCGGTCAGCGGCAAGCGCCTGGGCATCATCGGCCTGGGCGCGGTCGGCCAGGCCATCGCCCGCCGTGCGAGCCAGGGCTTCGACATGAATGTCAGCTACCACAGCCGCACATCCCGCCAGGACCAACCGTACACCTGGTACGACAGCCCGTTGCACCTGGCCGATGCCGTGGACATCCTGGTGGTCGCCACGCCCGGCGGCGCTGCTACCCGGCATCTGGTCGATGCCCCGGTGCTGGCGGCCCTGGGCGCCGAGGGCTACCTGGTCAATATCGCCCGGGCCAGCGTCGTGGATACCACGGCGTTGGTCACGGCCCTTGAACAGGGCGTGATCGCGGGGGCCGCGCTGGATGTGTTCGACGACGAGCCGGCAGTGCCCGCTGCGCTGAAGGCGCTGGGCAACACGGTGCTGACCCCGCATGTGGCCGGGCAGTCGCCGGAAGCGGCGCGCGACACCGTGACCCTGGTGCTGCGCAACCTGCAGGCGTTCTTTGCCGGCGAGCCGGTGCTGACCCCGGTTCGCGGTTGAATCCTTTTCGAGTCCGCCCGGCACTGCGCCGGGCTTGAGGAGCCTTTGCATGCAACTAGAGATCTTCCAGGTCGATGCCTTTTCGTCCACGCCTTTCGGCGGCAACCCTGCGGCGGTGATTCCCCTGCAGCAGTGGTTGGCCGACGACGTTCTGCAGCGCATCGCCGAAGAGAACAACCTGTCCGAAACGGCTTACTTCGTGCGAAATGGCGAAGCGTTCGACCTGCGCTGGTTCACCCCGGCGGTGGAAGTCGATCTGTGCGGTCATGCGACATTGGCCGCGGCCTGGGTGCTGTTCGAGCAACTGGGGGAGCAGGCCGAGGTGCTGCGCTTCAATACCCGCAGCGGGGAGTTGCGGGTGAGCCGCAATGCCGATGGTCTGCTGGCGATGGATTTCCCGGCCAAGCAGCCGGTTGCCGTCGAGATTGCGCCGGGGTTGCTCGAGGCGTTGGGGTTGAGCGAGGCCCGGGCGTTGTATCGGACGGACGATTATGTGTTGGTGATTGACGATGCTTCGCTGATCGAAGGGCTCAAGCCGGATTTCGTGGCGTTGTCGTCATTCGATGTGCGGGGGATTGCAGTGACGGCGGCGGGGCGTGGGTTCGATTTCGTCACGCGGTGGTTCGGGCCGAGGGTGGGCGTCAATGAAGATCCGGTAACCGGGTCGGCCCACACTTCCCTGGCGCCTTATTGGGCTGAGCGGCTGGGCAAAAACAGCTTGCGCTGTGAGCAGGGTGGGGCGCGCAAGGGGCAGTTGCAGTGTGATGTGCCGGGCAATGGGCGAGTGATCATCAGTGGGCGGGGGGCGCTGTATCTGCGGGGTGTGATTTTTATTTGAGTGCCGCTGGCGGGCGGCCAATCGGCCTCCCGCTTTTTCCGCGAATTGGCCGTTTGCCCCTGGTGATGCCGGGCTTAACCTGCAGGCAGATCCCTACAGGAGAAGCCCCATGCGATCTGTCCATTTCCCCGCAGCCCTGCTGACGCTCGGCCTGCTCGCCCCACTGTCCCTGGCCTGGGCACATGGCGAAAAGCCCGATCAGGTCAGCATCCTCCAGGAACAGCTCCCCACCAATGCCCCCGGCAACAAAGCCGTGATGCTCACGGTGAGCTATGCCCCTGGCGAGGCATCGCCCGGCCACTGGCATCCGGCTGCGGTCATGGCCTATGTGCTGGAAGGGGCGGTGACATCCAAGCTCAATGACGAACCGGAGAAGACCTACAAGGCCGGCGAATTCTGGTACGAGGCCCCGGGGACGGTGCACAGCGTCTCACGCAATGCCAGTAAAAGCGCGCCAGCCAAGCTTCTGGTATGGAGCCTGGTGGAGGAGGGCAAGCCGGTGACCGAGCCGTTGCCAAAGCGCTGAACCGCAGGCAATAAAAAACCTCCAGTGCTTGCGCATCTGGAGGTTTTCAGTGTTTGGCTCCGCGACCTGGACTCGAACCAGGGACCCAATGATTAACAGTCATTTGCTCTACCGACTGAGCTATCGCGGAATCTGCGCGTATCTTACTGCGTGTCTCGGGGAAGTCAAGCTTCCCCAAGACAATCAAGCAGTTACAGCACTTCTACGATGGCCTTGGTGACCACGTGGATGTTGCTCTGGTTCAGCGCGGCGACTGCGATGCGGCCAGTGTCCAGCGCGTAGATGCCGAACTCGTTCTTCAGGCGTGCCACTTGTTCAACGGTCAGGCCCGAGTAGGAGAACATGCCGCACTGGCGGCCGACAAAGCTGAAGTCACGCTTGGCGCCGTACTCGGCCAGCAGCTCGACCATCTGCTTGCGCATGCCGTGGATACGCTCGCGCATCTCGGCCAGCTCGGTCTCCCACATCTGGCGCAACTCGGGGCTGTTGAGCACCGCGGCGACGATGCTGGCGCCGTGGGTCGGCGGGTTGGAGTAGGTGGTGCGGATAACCCGCTTGACCTGCGACAGCACGCGGGTGCTCTCGTCCTTCGAGGCGGTGACGATCGACAGTGCACCAACACGCTCGCCGTACAGCGAGAACGACTTGGAGAATGAGCTGGAGACAAAGAACTCCAGGCCCGATTCGGCGAACAGGCGCACGGCGAAGGCGTCTTCGTCGATGCCGGCACCGAAGCCTTGGTAGGCCATGTCGAGGAACGGGATGTGGCCTTTGGCCTTGACCACTTCCAGCACGTTCTTCCAGTCGTCCAGCGACAGGTCGACGCCGGTCGGGTTGTGGCAGCAGGCGTGCAGCACGATGACCGAGCCCGATGGCAGGCTGTTCAGGTCTTCGAGCATGCCGGCGCGGTTGACGTCCTGGCTGGCGGCATCGTAGTAGCGGTAGGTCTGTACCGGGAAGCCGGCGCTCTCGAACAGGGCGCGGTGGTTTTCCCAGCTCGGGTCGCTGATGGCGACCACGGCACCCGGCTGCAGGCGCTTGAGGAAATCGGCGCCGATCTTCAGCGCGCCGGTACCGCCGACAGCCTGCACGGTGACCACGCGGCCTGCGGCCAGCAACGGCGATTCGGCGCCGAAGATCAGCTTCTGCACGGCCTGGTCGTACTGGGCGATGCCGTCGATCGGCAGATAGCCGCGGGAGGCGTGCTGGGCGGCACGGGCGGTCTCGGCTGCGATCACCGCGCGCAGCAGCGGGATGCGGCCTTCCTCATTGCAGTAGACGCCCACGCCCAGGTTCACCTTGTCGGTGCGTGAATCGGCGTTGAATGCTTCGTTGAGGCCCAGGATAGGGTCGCGGGGTGCCAGCTCGACAGCGGAAAACAGGCTCATTGTTACCTTGGCTCTGATAGGAGAGTGATAGGGTCGCCACGCTCCAGCCGAAGGCACTGAAGCGGTGCGCAAACGGGGAGTCAGTATAGTGATACCCACCGGTCACTGCGACAGTCTGGCGCAGCTTTTCCGGCTGTTTGCGCAAATATTTTTCGACCATTGGTCGAATTGCCCGGTCCATTGCCTTGAAGGGGCGAGGGTCGCGCTTGAATCTGGCGCCCCGGGGGCGCATTTGGGTATAGACTACTGGCTAAATTTACAGTTGCCGCGACATCCACGAGGTCCGTCATGTCCGAGTTTCAGCTCGTCACCCGCTTCCAGCCGGCCGGCGATCAGCCCGAGGCCATCCGCCAGATGGTCGAGGGCATCGACGCCGGCCTTTCGCACCAGACCCTGCTCGGGGTGACCGGCTCGGGCAAGACCTTCAGTATCGCCAACGTCATCCAGCAGGTGCAGCGCCCGACCATGGTGCTGGCGCCGAACAAGACCCTGGCCGCCCAGCTCTACGGCGAGTTCAAGGCATTCTTCCCGAACAACGCCGTCGAATACTTCGTCTCCTATTACGACTACTACCAGCCGGAAGCCTATGTGCCGTCGTCGGACACCTTCATCGAGAAGGACGCCTCGATCAACGACCATATCGAACAGATGCGCCTGTCGGCGACCAAGGCGCTGCTGGAGCGGCGCGACGCGATCATCGTCACCACCGTATCGTGCATCTACGGCCTGGGCAGCCCCGAGACGTACCTGAAGATGGTCCTGCACGTCGACCGTGGCGACAAGCTCGACCAGCGCGCTCTGCTGCGGCGCCTGGCCGATCTGCAATACACCCGCAACGAGATGGATTTCGCCCGCGCCACCTTCCGCGTGCGCGGCGACGTGATCGACATCTTCCCGGCCGAATCGGACCTGGAGGCCATCCGCATCGAGTTGTTCGATGACGAAGTGGAGAACATCGCCGCCTTCGACCCGCTCACCGGCGAGGTCATCCGCAAGCTGCCGCGGTTCACCTTCTACCCCAAGAGCCACTACGTGACCCCGCGGGAAACCCTGGTCGAGGCGGTGGACGGCATCAAGGAAGAACTCAAGCAGCGCCTTGAGTACTTGAACTCGAGCAACAAGCTGGTCGAGGCGCAGCGCCTGGAGCAGCGCACCCGCTTCGACCTGGAGATGATCCTCGAGCTGGGCTACTGCAACGGCATCGAGAACTACTCGCGCTACCTCTCCGGCCGCCCGGCCGGCGCGCCGCCGCCCACGCTCTACGACTACCTGCCGGATGACGCGCTGCTGGTGATCGACGAATCCCACGTCAGCGTTCCGCAGGTCGGCGCCATGTACAAGGGCGACCGTTCGCGCAAGGAAACCCTGGTGGAGTACGGCTTCCGCCTGCCGTCGGCACTGGACAACCGGCCCATGCGTTTCGATGAGTGGGAGGCGGTCAGCCCGCAGACCATCTTCGTCTCGGCTACCCCCGGACCCTACGAGGCCGAGCACGCCGGGCGGGTGGTGGAGCAGGTGGTGCGGCCGACCGGCCTGGTCGACCCGCAGGTCGAGGTGCGCCCGGCCCTGACCCAGGTCGACGACCTGCTGTCGGAGATCGGCAAGCGCGTCGCCCTGGGCGAGCGGGTGCTGGCCACCACGCTGACCAAGCGCATGGCCGAGGACCTCACCGACTACCTGGCCGACCACGATGTGCGGGTGCGCTACCTGCACTCGGACATCGACACCGTCGAACGGGTCGAGATCATCCGCGACCTGCGCCTGGGGACTTTCGACGTGCTGGTGGGGATCAACCTGCTGCGCGAGGGCCTGGACATGCCCGAGGTGTCGCTGGTGGCGATCCTCGACGCCGACAAGGAAGGTTTCCTGCGCTCGGAGCGCTCGCTGATCCAGACCATCGGCCGCGCTGCGCGTAACCTCAACGGCAGGGCGATTCTCTACGCCGACAACATCACCGGCTCCATGCAGCGCGCCATCGACGAGACCGAGCGACGCCGCGAGAAGCAGGTCGCCTTCAACCAGGCCAACGGCATCGTGCCCAAGGGCGTGGTCAAGGACATCACCGACATCCTTGAAGGCGCCACCGTGCCCGGAGCCCGCAGTAAGAAGCGCAAGGGCATGGCCAAGGCGGCGGAAGAGGCCGGGCGCTACGAGGTCGAGCTGCAGACCCCGGCACAGATCACCAAGCGCATCAAGCAACTGGAAGAGAAGATGTTCCAGTTTGCCCGCGACCTGGAGTTCGAGGCGGCGGCGCAATTGCGCGACGAGATCGGACAGTTGCGCGAACGCTTGCTGGCCAGTTGATGGATCAGGGTGTTATCTCTGTGGGAGACAGGGGCCGCTTCGCAGCCCATTCGCCGGCAAGCCGGCTCCCACAGGGTTTGCGCAAGTTTGGGTAAATACCTTGAAATCGACGCGGTCGGTGTGGGAGCCGGCTTGCCGGCGATGGGGAGGGTAGCGCCCCCTCAATGTGCTTCCCCGGCCTTCAACCCCTGTGGCAGCTTGCGCGTCAACAGCACCGCCAGCATGCTCACCACCAGGCCGACGCCGACAAAGTGGAAGGCATCGTTGTAGGCCATGATCAAGGCCTGCTGATGGGTGATCTCGGACAGTTTGCCCAGTGCCGCATTGTCGCTGCCCAGGCGTTCGGCCAGTTGCGCCAGGCGTTCGGCGACCTGCGGATTGTTCGGCACCACCGCCTCGCGCAAATAGTCGAAGTACACCTTGGTCCGCGCATCCAGTAGCGTCGCCAGCAGGGCGATGCCGATGGCGCCTCCCAGGTTGCGCAGGATATTGAACAGGCTCGAAGCCGACCCCGCGTCCTGCGGCTGGATGTAGGCGGTGGCGATCAGCGAGATGGTCACCATGATCATCGGCTGGCCGAGGGCGCGGATCACCTGGATCTGGTTGAACTGCGGGCCGGCAAAATCCGGGTTGAGCACGCCGGAGCCGAAACTGGCCGCGCCGAATAGGCAGAAGCCCAGGGCGCACAGCACCTTGGGCGGGATCACCTTCATCAGTTGCGGTACCAGCGGGATCAGGAACAGCTGCGGTACGCCCATCCACATGATCACCTTGCCGATCTGCAGGGCGTTATAGCCCTGCACCTGCGCCAGGTAGAGCGGCAGCAGGTAGATCGAGCCATACAGGCCGACACCCATGCCCAGGCTGGCGATGCTCGACAGGCCGAAGTTGCGGTTGCCGAGGATGCGCAGGTTGATCAACGGGTGCGGCCGGGAGAACTGCAGGATCACGAACAGGATCAGGGCGAGCAGGGCGACGGTGCCCAGGCTGACGATCAGGCCCGACTCCAGCCAGTCCTTGCGATGGCCTTCCTCGAGAAACACCTGCAGGCAACCCAGGCCCAGGCCGAGGGTGACGATGCCGGCGTAGTCGGTGCTCTTGAGCAGTTCCCAGTGGGCTTCCTTCTTCTCCAGCCCGTAGAGCAGCCCGGCGATCATCAGCAGCCCCGGCGGGATGTTGATGTAGAAGATGTATTCCCAGCCCCAGTTCTCGGTCAGCCAGCCGCCCAGGGCCGGGCCGATGGACGGGGCGAAGGTGGCGGTCATGGCGAACATGGCCATGCCCTTGGCGCGGTGGTGCTCGGGTAGTTTGATGAGCGTCAGGGTGAAGGCCAGCGGGATCAGCGCGCCGCCGGTGAAGCCCTGCAGGGCGCGGAACACGATCATGCTCTCTAGGTTCCAGGCCATCGAGCACAGCAGCGACGACAGCAGAAAGCCCAGCGACACCCACACCGCCAGGCGTCGGGCCGAGAGCAGCTGCACCAGCCAGGCGGTCAGCGGGATCATGATGATCTCGGCCACCAGGTAGGAGGTGGAGATCCACGAGCCTTCCTCCAGGGTCGCCGACAGCGCGCCCTGGATGTCCTTGAGCGAGGAGTTGGTGATCTGGATGTCCAGCACCGCCATGAAGGCGCCGAGCATCACGCTCATCACCGCGATCCAGTCGCGCCGGGTCGGCTCGGCGGTGGGGCGCAGCAGCGCGTCACCGGCCATGCTGGTCGTCGTCTTCGCCACGCAGGTCGACGGTGACGGTAACCGACATGCCTGGACGGATGCGACCGTGCAGGGGGTTGTCCGCGGCGAAGGTCAGCTTGACCGGAAGGCGCTGTACGACCTTGGTGAAGTTGCCGGTGGCGTTGTCCGGCGGCAGCAGGCTGAACTGCGCGCCGGAGGCGGCGAACAGGCTGTCGACACGGCCTTCGACCGGTGTATCGGGGTAGCTGTCGAACACCAGCTCGGCGCGTTGGCCGGGGTGCATCCTGCCGATCTGGGTTTCCTTGAAGTTGGCCTGTACCCAGATGTCTTCGTCGGGGACGATAGACAGCAGGTAGGCGCCGGCCTGCACCACCTGGCCGTTGCGTGCGTTGCGCTGGCCGATGGTGCCGCTGATCGGCGCGTGGATCGCGCAGCGGGTCAGGTTCAGCTCGGCCTGGGCCAGGTCGGCGTGGGCATTGGCGATCTGCGCGTCGAGGCGCTTGAGTTCGGCGGCCAGGGCGTCGACCTGTTGGCGCTGGCCCTTGAGGTCGGCCTGGGCCTTGTCCACCTGGGAGCGGGCGACATGGCTTTCGGCCGATAGGGTTGTCACTCGCTCTTCGGAGACGAACCCAGGTTTGCGCAGGGCCTGGGCGCGGTTGAGGTCCAGTTGCGAGCGGTCGAGGGTGGCCTGGTTGGCGGCAACCTGGGCCTGGCCCGCCGCGATCAGGCTGCCTTGCTGGGTCAGGCGGCTGCGCGCCTGGGCGAGTTCGGCTTCCCGGCTGGCCAGGGCGGCGCGAGCACGCTCGACGGCCAGCTCGAAGTCAGCGGCCTCCAGGCGCACCAGCACGTCGCCTTTGCTCACGTGCTGGTTGTCCTCGACGCGCACCTCGTCGATACGCGCCCCCAGCTGGCTGGAGATACGCGTGATCTCGCCCTGCACATAGGCGTTGTCGGTGCTCTCGTAGAAGCGTCCCTTGAAGTACCAGTGGGCCAGGAAGGCGAGGCCGACCAGCAGCACCAGGGTGATGAAGACCAGCAAGCGACGTTTGAGTGGGCTAGGCATGGGGGCATTAATTGCAAAAGTGTAAGTAAATTTAACAGCGGCCGATGGCAAGGTCACAAGTGACGATAGCGCCATTGCTGGAGCCCGATGCCCGCTCCCTGCTAACATCGCGCCTTTGTTTCTCTTCGTTCGAGACTCTCAATGACCACCGTTCGCACGCGTATTGCGCCATCGCCCACCGGCGACCCCCATGTCGGCACCGCCTACATCGCCCTGTTCAACTACTGCTTCGCCAAGCAGCATGGCGGTGAGTTCATCCTGCGTATCGAAGACACCGACCAGTTGCGCTCCACCCGTGAGTCGGAGCAGCAGATCTTCGACGCACTGCGCTGGCTCGGCATCGAATGGAACGAAGGCCCGGACGTCGGCGGCCCGCATGGCCCGTACCGGCAGAGCGAGCGCGGCGAGATCTACGCCAGATATGCCAAGGAGCTGGTCGATGCAGGCCATGCCTTCTACTGCTTCTGCACCGCCGAAGAGCTGGAGCAGATGCGTGCCGAGCAGATGGCTCGCGGCGAAACCCCGCGCTATGACGGCCGCGCGCTGCTGCTGAGCGACGAGGAAGTGCAGCGCCGCCTGGCCGCTGGCGAGCCCCACGTGATTCGCATGAAGGTGCCGAGCGAAGGCATCTGCGTGGTCCCGGACATGCTGCGTGGCGATGTCGAGATTCCATGGGATCGCATGGACATGCAGGTGCTGATGAAGAACGACGGCCTGCCGACGTACTTCCTGGCCAACGTGGTCGACGACCACCTGATGGGCATCACCCATGTGCTGCGTGGTGAAGAGTGGCTGCCATCGGCGCCCAAGCTGATCAAGCTGTACGAGTACTTCGGCTGGGAGCAGCCCAAGCTGTGCTACATGCCGCTGCTGCGCAACCCGGACAAGAGCAAGCTGTCCAAGCGCAAGAACCCGACCTCGGTGACCTTCTACGAGCGCATGGGCTTCATGCCCGAAGCCATGCTCAACTACCTGGGGCGCATGGGCTGGTCGATGCCGGACGAGCGCGAGAAGTTCTCGCTGGCCGAGATGGTCGAGCACTTCGACCTGTCGCGCATCTCCCTGGGCGGGCCGATTTTCGATATCGAGAAACTGTCGTGGCTCAACGGCCAATGGCTGCGTGAACTGCCGGTGGAAGAGTTCGCCGCGCGCGTGCAGAAGTGGGCGTTCAACAGCGACTACATGATGAAGATCGCCCCGCATGTTCAGGGCCGGGTCGAAACCTTCAGCCAGGTTGCCCCGCTGGGCGGCTTCTTCTTTGAAGGCGCGCTGAAGCTCGATGCCAAGCTGTTCGAGAGCAAGAAACTGTCGGCCGACCAGGTACGCCAGGTGATGCAGCTGATCCTGTGGAAGCTGGAAAGCCTGCGCCAGTGGGAAAAGGACCGCATCACCGCCTGCATCCAGGCCGTGGTCGAGTCGCTGGAGCTCAAGTTGCGCGACGCCATGCCGCTGATGTTCGCCGCCATCACCGGCCAGGCCAGCTCGGTGTCGGTGCTCGACGCCATGGAAATCCTCGGCCCCGACCTGACCCGCTACCGTCTGCGCCAGGCCATCGACCTGCTCGGCGGCGTGTCGAAGAAGGAAAACAAGGAGTGGGAAAAGCTGCTGGCGAACATCGCCTGATTGCTTTCCAGCCACGTGGGAGCGGCGATGCGGCGACCCGATTTGCCCCGCGATTGCGATGTCGGATTCATGACCGCCATCGCGGGTCAAGCCCGCTCCCACGGGCCGCACTCCTCGCAGAGGGGCAGGGCAGGGCGGTAAGTGATTGTTATCTGTGAAAAAATTTTTGAATATTTTCGAAAATTCGTTTGACAGCCTTGCAATCCGATCTTAATATGCGCCCCGTCCACAGCGATGAACGAAAACGAAACGCCAGGCACCCAGCCAGCGCTTCGGTTCAAAGCGACATTGTGGGGCTATAGCTCAGCTGGGAGAGCGCCTGCATGGCATGCAGGAGGTCAGCGGTTCGATCCCGCTTAGCTCCACCAAATTCCGCTTGATGGCCAAGGCCGTCAGGCAAGACCGGTTCCAGCGAACGGGTCTTGAAGGTAAGAAGGTTCGTCCCCTTCGTCTAGTGGCCTAGGACACCGCCCTTTCACGGCGGTAACAGGGGTTCGAGTCCCCTAGGGGACGCCAGTTTTGCACAAGCGATGTTGCAGATGTCGCTGGGCCGAGAGGCTAGAAATCCGGGGCTATAGCTCAGCTGGGAGAGCGCCTGCATGGCATGCAGGAGGTCAGCGGTTCGATCCCGCTTAGCTCCACCAATTTTGCCGCGATTCGCGAGAGCGGATCGGCACGAAGGTTACGTCCCCTTCGTCTAGTGGCCTAGGACACCGCCCTTTCACGGCGGTAACAGGGGTTCGAGTCCCCTAGGGGACGCCACTTTTACCCGCGTTTTGCGGGAGTTGAAAGGCTCATCATCCAGATCGATGAGTCTTTTGTTTTACTCGGGGCTATAGCTCAGCTGGGAGAGCGCCTGCATGGCATGCAGGAGGTCAGCGGTTCGATCCCGCTTAGCTCCACCAATTCGCCACGATTCGCAACAGCGGGTCGGCACGAAGGTTAAAGTCCCCTTCGTCTAGTGGCCTAGGACACCGCCCTTTCACGGCGGTAACAGGGGTTCGAGTCCCCTAGGGGACGCCAATTTTTTACCTGCGTTTTGCAGGACTTATAAGGCTCATTCGCTTATTGAATGGGCCTTTTGTTTTTTCCGCTCTCCGAAAAAGTCCAGCTGTGCCGATCAACGGCCACAGATTCCGCTTGCCAGAAAATATTATGAGCATAATATGTTAATCATAATATTTAGAGGTGAGCCATGAGCGACAAGAAGAGCAAGACCCGCCAACGCATCCTCGATGCGGCGCGCAGCGCACTGGTCCAGCAGGGACCGGCCGATCCGAGCGTCAGCCAGGTCATGGGCGCCGCGGGGCTGACGGTCGGCGGCTTCTATGCCCACTTCGACAGCAAGGACGAGCTCATGCTCGAAGCCTTCAGCCAGCTGCTAGCCGAACGCCGTGCCTTGCTCGCCCAGCTTGATCCAGCCCTTGACGGTACTGAGCGGCGTGCCTTGGTCGCGGCCTTCTACCTGTCGCGCAAGCACCGCGATGCCGAGGTGCAGGCCTGCCCGATTCCCAATGCGCTGAGCGAAATGCAGCGCCTGCCGGACGCCTTCCGTGACGTGCTGGCCGAACACATCGAGCTGATGACCGCGCAAATGGTCGATCGCCCCGAGGACATCGACAAGGCTCTCGCCGATTTCGCCCTGATGGTTGGCGGCCTCGCCGTGGCCCGCGCCCTGGGCGATGGCGAGCTGTCCGACCGGATACTGCGTGCCGCCAAGTCGGCGGTGATTTGAGCAACCTGACCCTGGAGCAAGGCGATGACTACCCTGAGCTGGATTCGTGGCGTCAATGGCACCCTCGGCCACCTGGCCCCTGAACATGTTGCCGGCAAGATGCGCCGCGCCTTCATGACCCCGCGCAACCTGCCGCCCAAACCATGGGAACTGCCGCTGCTGGCCAGGGCCGAGCGCATCACCTTGCGCTTCGGGTTGTCGGCATTGCGCTGGGGGCAGGGGCCGACGGTATTGCTGATGCATGGCTGGGAAGGTCGCCCCACCCAGTTCGCGGCACTGATCGAGCGGCTGGTGGACAGCGGCCATACCGTGGTGTCGCTGGAAGGGCCGGCACACGGGCGCTCGCCGGGCGAGCAAGCGCATGTGGTGGCGTTTGCCCGCGCGTTGCTCGAGGCCGCCGCCGAACTGCCGCCACTGCGCGCGGTGATCGGACACTCGATGGGGGGCGCAAGCCTGTTGCTGGCGCTGCAGTGGGGGCTGCGCACCGATGCGGCGGTGAGTATTGCCGCCCCGGCCCGCTTGCTCGGCGTGCTGCGGGGCTTTGCCCGGCGGCTTGGGTTGCCGGCCCGTGCCCGAGCGGCGTTTATCCGCCAGGTGGAGCGCGATGTCGGCGTCCAGGTGGCGCGCCTGGATGTCAGTGCCTATCAACTGGATGTGCCGGGCCTGGTGGTGCATGCCGAGGACGATCCCGTAGTGCTCGCCAGCGAGGCACCGCTGATTCACCAGGCTTGGTTCGACAGCCGCCTGCTGCTGCTCGAGGAGGGCGGCCATCAGCGGGTGCTAGCCGATCCGCGCCTGGGCCAGGCGGTGATCGAGCTGCTCGCGCGCTCCACCGAGCGGGCGCGGCAAAGCGCCTGAGCATCCGGTACACTCTGCCCGTTCACTGAAAACCAGGAGCAGGCATGAGCTGGGATCTGGCGGCACCATTCATCATCGACCTTCGCGTTGGCAACGAGGATATCGACGGCCTCGGCCACGCCAACAACGCCGTCTACGTCACCTGGCTGGAGCGCTGCGCCTGGCGCCACTCCCAGCGCCTGGGGCTGGACCTGGCCGAGTATCGCCGGCTGGACCGGGCGATGGCGGTGGTCCGCCATGAGATCGACTACCTCGCCGCCGCCTATGAGGACGACGAGCTGCAACTGGCCACCTGGATCATCGACTGGGACCAGCGCCTGCGCATGACCCGGCGCTTCCAGCTCAAGCGCCCGAGCGACGGCGTGACCTTGCTGCGGGCGCAGACCACCTTTGCCTGCATCGAGCTGTCCAGCGGCAAGCCCAGGCGCATGCCGGCGGAATTCATCGACGGCTACGGCCCGGCGCTGACCGGCAGCTGACGGCTGGCGGAAGTTTGCTAGACTGCCGCCTTTTTCATGGCGAGGCCCTGAAATGCAAATTGCCCTGGCCCCCATGGAGGGGCTGGTCGACAACATCCTGCGCGACGTCCTGACCCGTGTGGGGGGTATCGATTGGTGCGTCACCGAGTTCATTCGTGTCTGCGACCGCCTGTTGCCGGCCTCTTCGTTCGAAAAGCTGGCGCCGGAGCTGCGCCAGGGTGCCCGCACCGCCGCCGGGGTGCCGATGCGTGTGCAATTGCTCGGCTCCGACCCGGTATGTCTGGCCGAGAACGCGGCGCTGGCCTGCGAGCTTGGCGCGCCGGTGATCGACCTGAACTTCGGCTGCCCGGCCAAGACCGTCAACAAGTCGCGGGGCGGGGCGGTGCTGCTCAAGGAGCCGGAGCTGTTGCATGCCATCGTCCGCGAAGTACACCGAGCGGTGCCGGCGCATATCCCGGTGACCTCGAAGATGCGCCTGGGCTACGACAGCCCCGACGGCGCGCTGGACTGCGCCACGGCACTGGCCGAGGGCGGCTCGGCACACCTGGTGGTGCATGCGCGGACCAAGGTAGAGGGCTACAAGCCGCCGGCCCACTGGGAATGGGTGGCGCGGGTGCAGGATGTGGTCAAGGTGCCAGTGTTCGCCAATGGCGAGATCTGGACCGTCGATGACTGGCGGCGTTGCCGCGAGGTCAGCGGTGCGAAAGACATCATGCTGGGGCGTGGGTTGGTGTCGCGCCCGGACCTGGCCCTGCAGATCGCTGCGGCCCGCGATGGCGTCGAGTACCAGCCGATGAGCTGGGAAGAACTCCTGCCGCTGCTGCGCGAGTTCTGGCGCCAGGCCCAGGACAAGCTGTCGCCACGCTACGCCCCGGGGCGGATGAAGCAGTGGCTGGCGATGCTGACCCGCGGCTACCCCGAAGCGGTGGCGCTGTTTGCCGAGCTGCGTCGTGAGGATGACTGTCAGCGGATCAGCGGGTTGCTGGGGATGGAAATCCACGCTGTCGAGGCTTGTGTTGCCTGAGCCGGCTTGATCGCAAATTTTTTCATGCCAGCCCTTGAAAGCTCTTCGCCAGGACATATCTCTTGAGTACGCGATGCCGAAGTCGGGTCGCGTAGTGACTTAACTTGCTGAATCTCAGGAGTTCATGACCATGACTACCGCTTTCTCTCTCGCACCACTTTTCCGCAACTCCGTCGGTTTCGACCGCTTCAACGACCTGTTCGAAGCCGCCGCCCGTAACGAGGCGGGTAGCAGCTACCCACCCTACAACGTGGAAAAGCATGGCGATGACCACTACCGCATCGTGGTCGCCGCCGCCGGCTTCCAAGAGCAGGACCTCGACCTGCAGGTCGAAAAAGGCGTTCTCACCGTGACCGGCGGCAAGCGCGACGGCAGCAGCGAAGGCGTCACCTTCCTGCACCAGGGCATCGCCCAGCGCGCCTTCAAGCTGTCGTTCCGCCTGGCCGACCACATCGAGGTCAAGGGCGCGGGCCTGGCCAATGGCCTGCTCAGCATCGAACTGCTGCGCATCGTGCCGGAAGAAGCCAAGGCCAAGCGTATCCCGATCAACGGCGACAAACCGGCGTTGAACTGATTTCAGCGCAGTGAAGAAAGGGCACCTTCGGGTGCCCTTTTTGCATTCTGCGGCGCCTCCAGCCGGGTTTACGCCTCAGTAATCCGCCGGTGCCTCCAGCAGTATCTGGCGAAACTCCGGTAACGGCAGTGGTCGGCTGTGCAGATAGCCCTGGTACAGATGGCAACCCAGCCGCTCGAGGAACTCCAGTTGCTCGGTCAGTTCCACGCCCTCGGCAATCACCGCCAGCTCCAGGCTGCGGGCCATGGCGACAATGGCGCGGACGATCTCGGCGTCGTTGGGGTCGACCGGTGCGTCGCGTACGAAGGTCTGGTCGATCTTCAACGCATCCACCGGCAGACGCTTTAGGTACGTGAGCGACGAATAGCCCGTGCCGAAGTCGTCCATGGCGAAGCTGACGCCGTGGTGCTTGAGTTCGCGCATCTTGCTGATGGTGTCCTCGAGGTTCTGGATGACGATGCCTTCGGTGATCTCCAGTGTGAGCATGCGCCGGGGCAGGCGGTAGTCGTCGAGGCTGCGCAGCACCCGCTCGACGAAGTCGTTCTGGCGGAACTGCCGTGGGCTGATGTTGACGCACAGGCTGAAGTCGTCGGCGTCGATCAGCCCGTCTGCGAGCATGCGCGCGCAGGCGTCGCAGGCTTCGTCGAGGATCCAGCTGCCGACCTCGAGGATCAGGCCACTTTCTTCCAGAACCTGGATGAACTGCGCCGGAGGCTGCTGGCCCAGTTGCGGGTGGTGCCAGCGCAGCAGGACTTCGGCGCCGACGATACGGTTGTCGCGGGCGTCGACCTGGGGTTGGAAGTGCAGGGCCAGTTCACCGCGGGCCAGGGCCAGGCGCAGGTCGCTCTCCATGCGCAGGCGCTCGCTGGCGGCCTTCTGCATGGTGGTGTGGAACAACTGCGTGGTGTTGCGCCCGGAGTCCTTGGCGCGGTACAGGGCGATGTCGGCACGCTTGAGCAGGTCGGCGGGGGTGGCGCCATGGTCGGGTATCAACGCCACGCCGATGCTCGGCGTGACCTGCAGGCGCTGGCCGTCCAGCGACATCGGTTCGGCCAGCAGCTCGCGCAGGGTGTCGGCCAGTTCGCGAACCTTGTTTTCCACCTGCTCGCGGCTGCCTTCCAGGCCGCTGAGCAGCACCACGAACTCGTCGCCGCCCAAGCGCGCCACAGTGTCCTCCAGCCGCACGCTGGCCTCGAGACGGGCAGTAATGATCTTCAGTACCGTGTCGCCCACCGGGTGCCCGAGCGAGTCGTTGATGTGCTTGAAGTGGTCCAGGTCGAGGAACAGCAGGGCGCCGCGCAGGTTGTGGCGCTTGAGCAGGGCGATCTGCTGGCTCAGGCGGTCCATCAGCAGGGCGCGGTTGGGCAGGTTGGTCAGCGGGTCGTGGTACGCCAGGTGGCGGATCTGCGCCTGGGCGTTCTTCAGCAGGCTGACATCGCGAGCGGTAAGCAGCAGGCAGTCGGTTTCGTTGAGGCTGATCGGCTCCACCGACACTTCCACGGTAAGGATGTCGCCGCGCTTGTTGCGGCCCAGCATCTCCCGGTGATGCACCCGGCCGCGCTCGCGCAGCTCGTTGAGCAGGGCGGCGCGCTGCTTCTCGTCGGCCCAGATGCCGATTTCGTAGACCGTGCGGCCGACCACCTCTTCGGGGCTGTAGCCGGTCAACCGGCTGAAACCGTCGTTGACCTCCACGTAGCGCCCGCTGTGGCGCTCGGTGATGGTGATGGCGTCGGGGCTGGAATGGAACGCCTTGGCGAATTTCTCCTCGCTGGCCTTGAGCGCTGCCTCGGCGCGCTGCTGCTGGGTGATGTCGCGCAGGGTGGTGACGCTGCATGGCTGGCTGTCGACGCTGATCAGGCGGCTGGAGATCACGCAGGTCAGCGGCGTGCCGTTGCGGTGGTTGACCACCACCGCCACATTGCTCAAGGCCTGGTCGCGGATCACCCGTTCGATGCGTTGGGCGCGTTCGGCCGACTCGGCCCACAGGCCGATTTCCTCGGCGGTGTGGCCGAGGATCTGCTCCGGGGCCCAGCCGAAGGTCTGGCTGAACGCCGGGTTGATCTCGATGAACTGGCCACTGTCCTGCCGGGTCACGCAGATCGGGTCGGGGCTGACCTGGAACAGGCTGGCGAACTTTTCCTCCGAGGCCGTCAGGCGCTGCTCGCGCTCCACCTGGTCGGTGATGTCGAGCAGGGTGCCGGCCATACGCAGCGGGTTGCCCTGGTCGTCGCGGTACAGGCGGGCGCGGCTTTCGATGTAGCGCGAGGCGCCGTTGTCGAGTTGCACCCGGTAGGTGATCTGGTAGTTGCCGGCCGGCCCTTCGCGCAGGCTGCGGTAGGCCTGGCGCATGACGCTGCGCTCATGCTCGGGCACACCTTCGAAAAAGGCCTCGAACGATTCGTGGAAGGGCACCGGGTCCAGCCCGTGCAGTTGCGCGGCGCGGGCCGAGCCGTAGAGCATGCCGCTGGGGATGTGCCAGTCCCAGGTACCCAGCTGGGCCGAGTCCAGGGCCAGGTCGAGGCGCTCCTGACTGTCCTTGAGCGCCTGTTCGGCGCGTTTGCGCTCGGTGGTGTCGACGAAGGTGCTGATCAGGTAGGTGACGCCTTCGAGCTCGATGCCCTGGGTGCAGAGAATGCCATCGTGGATCTTGCCGTTGGTAGCGCGGAACTGCACCTCGAGGGTCAACGGGCCGCTACCTGCGCGGGTGGCGTCCAGTACCTGGTGACGTTGCTCGGGGTTGACCCACAGGCCCAGTTCCACGCTGGTCTTGCCAACCACTTGAGCGCCTGGCCAGCCAAACATGTGCTCGAAGTGCTGGTTGACCTCGATGATCAGGCCGTCGTGGCGGCGGGTCAGGAGAATGGCATTGGGGCTGAGATGGAACAGGGTGGCGAAGCGCTTCTCCGAATTGATCAGTGCGGTTTCCCGCTCGCGCTGGCGGGTGATCTCGCGGATCACCCCGATCATCTGCGGGCGGCCATGGGGGTCGTGGGTCAGGCTGCCGTTGATCTCCAGCCAGTGCACGCTGCCATCGGGCCAGCGGATGCGATGGCGCATGGCCTGCTCGACCGGTTCGCCGTTGACCACGGCCTGGAACGCCTGGCGTGTGCGCGCGCGGTCCTCCTCGGGCAGCAGGTCGAGGTAGTCGACGTCGTTGGGCAGCGGGCGTTGCGGGTCGAAGCCGAACAGCGCCTGGGTACCCCGCGACCAGCTCACCCGGCCACTCTCGATGTCCCACAGCCAGGCGCCCAGGCGTGCGGCGTTGAGCGCGGCCAGCAACTGGGGAGCGTTCTGCCAGGCCTGTTCCGACTCCTGGGGGTCGGCCGCGGGAATACGGGGCAGGCGCGGAAAGCGGTTTGCTGATTTGGGCATCGATACCAGACCTTTGGCGGAAAACGCGTCCTTGTGGAGAGAAATGCCGTGCCTGCGACCGGTCAGGCAGCCCCGGCGTGGCTGTCGAGCAGCGCCATGAAGGCCCTGGCCGCATTCGATAGCGTGCGCTCCGTGTGCAATATGTAGCCTAGCTGGCGTGACAGCTGTATGCCGGGCAGGGCGATGGGCGCAACCTGCTCATCGAGCATAGTACGTGGCAGCACACTCCAGGCCAGGCCGATCGACACCATCATCTTGATGGTTTCCAGGTAGTTGGTGCTCATGGCGATGTTCGGCACCAGGCCCTGGCTTTCGAACAGGCGCTGGACGATGTGGTGGGTGAAGGTATTGCCGCCGGGAAACACCGCTGGGTGGCGCGCAACGTCGGCCAGGCTGACCCGCTGGTTGCTGGCCAGCGGGTGTTCGGGGGCGGCGACGAAATCCAGGGCGTCGTCCCACACCGCCACGGCCTTGACCAGGTGATGGGGCTCGGGCGCGAGGGTGATGACGGCAATTTCGGCGCGGCCATGGAGGATTTCATCGTAGGCCGCTTCCGAATCGAGGAACTGAATATCCAACGCCACCAAGGGGTACTGTCGAGTAAAAGCCCGTAATAGTGGGGGCAAACGGTGCAAACCGATGTGATGGCTGGTGGCCAGCGTCAGGCGACCCGCCACCTCTCCGGTCAAATTGGTCAATGCGCGACGAGTATCATCGAGGACGTTGAGGATCTGATAGGCGCGCGGCAACAGGGCCCGGCCAGCTTCGGTCAGGGTCACTTCGCGGCCCAGGCGATCGAACAGGCGTACATCCAGTTGCTGCTCCAGCCCGGCGATGCGTTTGCTGATGGCGGGCTGGGTCAGGAACAGGCGTTCGCCGGCTCCGGAAAAGCTCCCGGTTTCGGCAATGGCGATAAAGGCGCTGAGGTTGGCCAGGTCCACGGTTAGAATTCCTGCTGGTTATCCAAAGCATGAAAATTATGAATTTGAGTTATTCAATCTATCGCCATAGCATCGTCCGTACAAGCCAAGGGGTCTTTGGCATAGAAAGACGCTGATGAGGAACAGTCTGATGGCTGGCAAAACGCTCTACGACAAACTCTGGGAAGCTCATGAGGTCAAGCGCCGCGATGACGGCTCGTCCTTGATCTACATCGATCGCCACATCATTCACGAAGTGACTTCGCCCCAGGCTTTCGAAGGCCTGCGTCTGGCCAGCCGCAAGCCCTGGCGTATCGATGCCAACATCGCCACTCCTGACCACAACGTACCGACCACGCCGGAGCGCAAGGGCGGTATCGAGGCCATCGCCGACCAGGTGTCGCGCCTGCAGGTGCAGACCCTCGATGAGAACTGTGACGAATATGGCATCGTCGAATTCAAGATGAATGACGAGCGTCAGGGTATCGTGCACGTCATCAGTCCGGAGCAGGGCGCGACCCTGCCCGGCATGACCGTGGTCTGCGGCGACTCGCACACTTCCACCCATGGCGCGTTTGGTGCCCTGGCCCATGGCATCGGCACTTCCGAGGTCGAGCATGTGCTCGCCACCCAGTGCCTGGTGGCCAAGAAAATGAAAAACATGCTGGTGCGCGTCGAGGGTCAATTGCCCGCTGGCGTCACCGCCAAGGACATCGTCCTGGCCGTGATCGGCAAGATCGGCACCGCCGGCGGCAATGGCCATGCCATGGAGTTCGCCGGCAGCGCGATCCGCGATTTGTCGATGGAGGGCCGCATGACCATCTGCAACATGTCCATCGAGGCCGGTGCTCGTGTGGGATTGGTCGCGGTCGACGAGACGACCGTCAACTACGTCGAGGGTCGTCCCTATGCGCCGAAGGGCGAGCAGTGGACGCAGGCCATCGAGGCCTGGAAAGGATTGGTCTCCGATGGCGACGCCGTGTTCGACACCGTGGTCGAGCTCGACGCAGCACAGATCAAGCCACAAGTCAGCTGGGGCACTTCGCCGGAGATGGTCCTGGCCGTCGACCAGCGCGTGCCGGACCCGGCCGCCGAGCCCGACCTGATCAAGCGCGGCTCGATCGAGCGCGCCCTCAAGTACATGGGCCTGGCCGCCAACCAGGCGATCACCGACATCCAGCTCGACCGCGTGTTCATCGGTTCATGCACCAACTCGCGCATCGAAGACCTGCGCGCCGCCGCTGAGATCGCCAAGGGCCGCAAGGTCGCCGCCAACGTCAAGCAGGCGCTGGTGGTGCCGGGTTCGGGTCTGGTCAAGGCCCAGGCCGAGCGCGAAGGGCTGGACAAGATTTTCCTCGAGGCCGGCTTCGAGTGGCGTGAACCGGGCTGCTCGATGTGCCTGGCGATGAACCCGGACCGCCTGGAAAGCGGCGAGCACTGCGCGTCCACCTCCAACCGCAACTTCGAAGGCCGCCAGGGCGCCGGTGGCCGTACCCACCTGGTCAGCCCGGCCATGGCCGCCGCCGCCGCGGTGACCGGCCACTTCATCGATGTCCGCGAGTTGATCCAAGGGAGCGCAGCATGAAAGCCTTTACCCAGCACACTGGCCTCGTCGCGCCTTTGGACCGTGCCAACGTCGACACCGACCAGATCATCCCCAAGCAGTTCCTCAAGTCGATCAAGCGCACCGGCTTTGGCCCCAACCTGTTCGACGAGTGGCGCTACCTGGACGTCGGCCAGCCCTACCAGGACAACAGCAAGCGCCCGCTGAACCAGGAGTTCGTGCTCAACCACGCGCGCTACCAGGGGGCCAGCGTGCTGCTGGCGCGGGAGAACTTCGGTTGCGGCTCGAGCCGCGAGCACGCCCCATGGGCGCTCGACGAGTACGGCTTCCGCAGCGTGATCGCGCCGAGCTTCGCCGATATTTTCTTCAACAACAGCTTCAAGAATGGCCTGTTGCCGATCATTCTCGACGCCGCCGAAGTCGACGAGCTGTTCAGGCAAGTCGAGGCCAACCCGGGCTACCAGTTGACCATCGACCTCGACGCCCAGGCCGTGACTCGCCCGGACGGCAAAGTGCTGAAGTTCGAAATCGACGCTTTCCGCAAGCACTGCCTGCTCAATGGCCTGGACGACATCGGCCTGACCCTGCAGGACCGCGACGCGATCAAGGCGTTCGAGGGCAAGCACCGCGCCAGCCAGCCGTGGTTGTTCCGCGATTGATGTGGCAGCGGGCTTGCTCCGCGATCAGCGCCACCGGACACTGAGTTTTATCCGGCGCGCCCGCAAGGCGCGCCGCTCGATTGGATAGAGGAAAGCATGAGCAAGCAGATTCTGATTCTCCCAGGTGATGGTATTGGTCCGGAAATCATGGCCGAAGCGGTCAAGGTGCTGGAGCTGGCCAACGACAAGTTCCAGCTCGGCTTCAGCCTCACCCACGACGTGATCGGTGGCGCGGCCATCGACAAGCACGGCGTGCCGCTGGCCGACGAGACCCTGGCGCGCGCGCGCCAGGCGGACGCCGTGCTGCTGGGCGCCGTGGGTGGCCCGAAGTGGGACAAGATCGAGCGTGACATCCGCCCGGAGCGTGGCTTGCTGAAGATCCGCTCGCAACTGGGCCTGTTCGCCAACCTGCGCCCGGCCATCCTCTATCCGCAACTGGCCGACGCCTCGTCGCTCAAGCCCGAGATCGTCGCCGGCCTGGACATCCTCATCGTCCGCGAGTTGACCGGTGGCATCTACTTCGGTGCACCACGCGGCCAGCGCGAGCTGCAGGGCGGCGAGCGCCAGGCGTACGACACCCTGCCCTATAGCGAAAGCGAAGTACGCCGTATTGCCCGCGTCGGCTTCGACATGGCCCGCGTGCGCGGCAAGAAGCTGTGCTCGGTGGACAAGGCCAACGTCCTGGCTTCCAGCCAGCTGTGGCGTGAAGTGGTCGAGGATGTGGCCAAGGACTACCCGGACGTCGAGCTGAGCCACATGTACGTCGACAACGCCGCCATGCAGTTGGTGCGCGCGCCCAAGCAGTTCGACGTGGTGGTGACCGACAACATGTTCGGCGACATCCTGTCGGATGAGGCTTCCATGCTCACCGGTTCCATCGGCATGCTGCCCTCGGCGTCGCTGGATGCCGACAACAAAGGCATGTACGAGCCGTGCCATGGCTCGGCGCCGGACATCGCCGGGCAGGGCATCGCCAACCCATTGGCAACCATTCTTTCGGTATCGATGATGCTGCGCTACAGCTTCAACCAGTCGGCCGCCGCCGAGGCGATCGAGCAGGCGGTGAGCCTGGTGCTGGACCAGGGCCTGCGCACAGGTGACATCTTCTCCGAAGGTTGCCGCAAGGTCGGTACGCAGGAAATGGGCGACGCAGTAGTCGCAGCGCTGCGGAATCTGTAATCTCTCTGGCCCGCCACCCAAAACTCCCGGTGGCGGCCCACTTTTAGCAAAGGTGTAGTTGCGATGAAACGTGTAGGTCTGATCGGTTGGCGTGGAATGGTCGGTTCCGTGCTCATGCAGCGGATGCTCGAAGAGCAGGACTTCGACCTGATCGAGCCGGTGTTCTTCACCACCTCCAATGTGGGTGGCCAGGGCCCGGCCGTGGGCAAGGACATTGCGCCGCTCAAGGATGCCTACAACATCGAAGAGCTCAAGACCCTCGACGTCATCCTGACCTGCCAGGGCGGCGACTACACCAACGAAGTGTTCCCCAAGCTGCGTGAAGCTGGCTGGCAGGGCTACTGGATCGACGCGGCCTCGTCCCTGCGCATGCAGGATGACGCGGTGATCATCCTCGACCCGGTCAACCGCAAGGTCATCGACCAGCAGCTGGATGCGGGCACCAAGAACTACATCGGCGGCAACTGCACCGTCAGCCTGATGCTGATGGGCCTGGGCGGCCTGTTCGAAGCCGGCCTGGTCGAGTGGATGAGCGCCATGACCTATCAGGCGGCCTCCGGCGCCGGCGCGCAGAACATGCGTGAGTTGATCAAGCAGATGGGCGGTATTCACGCGGCGGTCGCCGATGACCTGGCCAACCCGGCCAGCGCCATCCTCGACATCGACCGCAAGGTGGCCGAGGCCATGCGCGGCGAGGGCTTCCCGACTGACAACTTCGGCGTGCCGCTGGCCGGCAGCCTGATCCCGTGGATCGACAAGGAGCTGCCGAACGGCCAGAGCCGCGAAGAGTGGAAGGCCCAGGCCGAGACCAACAAGATCCTCGGCCGCTTCAAGAGCCCGATTCCGGTCGACGGTATCTGCGTGCGGATTGGCGCCATGCGTTGCCACAGCCAGGCGCTGACCATCAAGCTGAACAAGGACGTGCCGCTGGCGGATATCGAAGGCATGATCAGCCAGCACAACCCTTGGGTGAAGCTGGTGCCGAACCAGCGTGAGATCAGCATGCAGGAGTTGAGCCCTACCCAGGTGACCGGGACCCTGAACGTGCCTGTCGGGCGTTTGCGCAAGCTGAACATGGGGTCGCAGTACCTCGGGGCCTTCACTGTTGGCGACCAGTTGCTGTGGGGGGCTGCGGAGCCGCTGCGGCGGATGTTGCGGATTCTGCTGGAGCGGTGATCCGGGTGGTTTGAGTTTGGATTTTGAAGGACCCGTGTTGCGAGAGTGATGCGGGTTTTTTTATTGGTGCTAGATTGGTTGTTGGTTGTTGGTTGTTGGTTGTTGGTTGTTGGTTGTTTTTTTTATTCGCATTCATTTGCGATGTCGACGCATAGTCACCTTTCCGCCCTTACGGCGGCTTACTTTGGTCGTGGCCAAAGTAAGCAAAGCCGTGGCGCTCCATTCATCCGGCCCTCCGCTTCGCTCCGGGTTCCCTCACTCCGGCCTTGCTCCCGGGAGGACCGCGCTGAACGCCCCATCCTGGGGCGCAGCGCTTGACGGGCATCCATGCCCGTCACCTCCCTCCGCAAGACCTGCGTTCGGCCTCCTGAAGTCGCGAAGTTACGGGCGGCGCCTGCACTAACGCAGCTAGTCGCTAGTTGCCATCGTGGGAACTCTAGATCAACATCGCGGGGCAAGCCCGCTCCCACCATAGTTTGACTACGTGATTCAACGTGAGAGCGGGCTTGCCCCGCGATAGCGTAATGAAGAACAACATAACAGCCACTAATAAAACCAACATATCTGCTCTTGATCTGCTCTTGATCTGCTCTTGATCTTGCTTCTAAGCGCGCGATAGTTCAGGCGCCACCAATTGCGACTTCAGGAGGCCGAGTGGAGTTCTTGCGTAGTGGGGCGACGGCCATGGATGGCCGTCGAGCGCTGCGCCCCAGGATGGGGCGTACAGCGCGGTACCCACGGGAGCAAGAACGGAGCGAGGGAACCCCGGAGCGAAGCGCAGGGGCCGTATGAACGGAGCCGAACGGTTTTGCCTACTTTTCCCACGAGAAAAGTAGGCCGCCGTAATGGCGGAAGGGTGATAATGCGTCGACATCGCCAATGAATGCGCATAAATAAATCAAAACCCACACTCTTGAACCCGAACCCGAACCCGAACCCGCCCCTACCTCCCACCCCACAATCCAAGTAAAGTGCCGCTCCCCGCCGTACCCCCTGGAAAAGGAACCGATCTCATGACCCCCAACGCCCTGGACATAGCCGTAATCGGCGCCACCGGCACAGTAGGTGAATCCCTCGTCCAGATCCTCGAGGAAGTGGCCTTCCCGGTCTCCACCCTGCACCTGCTGGCCAGCATGGAATCCGCCGGCAGCAGCGTCATGTTCGCGGGCAAGAAACTGAAGGTCCGCGAAGTGGACAGCTTCGATTTCTCCCAGGTCAGGCTGGTCTTCTTCGCCGCCAGCCCTGCCGTAAGCCGCAGCTTCGTGCCCAAGGCCATCGCCGCCGGTTGCGCGGTGATCGACCTGTCCGGCGCCTTGGACGACGCCATCGCGGTGGTCCCGGAAGCCAACGCCGAGCGCATAGCCGAACTGTCGCAGCCCGCACTGATCACCAGCCCGAGCGCCGGCGCGGTAGCCTTGGCGGTGGCGCTGGCGCCGCTCAAGGGTTTGCTCGATATCGAGCGCGTTCAGGTCAATGCCTGCCTGGCAGTTTCGGAGCAGGGCAGGGAGGCCGTCAGCGAGCTCGCCCGGCAGACCGCCGAACTGCTCAACGCACGCCCTCTGGAGCCGCGCTTCTTCGATCGCCAGGTCGCCTTCAACCTGCTCCCCCAGGTCGGTACACCCGATGAACAGGGCCACACCAATGTAGAACGCCGTCTAGTCAATGAACTGCGTCAGGTATTGGACCTGCCGCAACTGAAGATTTCCGTGACCTGCATTCAAGTCCCGGTGTTTTTCGGCGATAGCTTCAGTGTCGCCGTGCAAAGCCGTAATCCGGTCGACCTGGTGGCCGTTAACGCCGCGCTGGAGGCTGCCGACGGCATCGAGCTGGTCGAGCCGGGTGATTATCCGACGCCTGTGGGTGACGCGGTGGGCCAGGACGTGGTCTATGTTGGACGTGTACGCCACGGTGTCGATGAAGACCAGCAGCTCAATCTCTGGCTGACCACCGACAATGTGCGCAAGGGCGCGGCGCTGAACGCCGTGCAGGCGGCACAATTGTTGATAAAACACATGGCGTAAAAGATACTGCGAGCTATTTTGTCCTGCACCGCCCAAGGGTTTTCGGGACGTTTCATACAAGGGAAGAGTTCATGCTTCGAATTCGCAAACTGGTTCTGGCCATCGCGGCAGCCTCGGCGCTGTCGTCCGGGGTGGCGAACGCTCTGGGGTTGGGTGAGCTGACCCTCAAGTCGGCGCAGAACCAGCCGCTGGATGCCGAGATCGAACTGCTCGACGTGCGCGACCTCTCCGCGGCGGAAATGGCGCCAAGCCTGGCGTCGCCGGAAGAGTTCGCCAAGGCCGGGGTGGCCTTCCCGCCTTACCTCGAAGACCTCACCTTCACGCCGGTGATCAACCCCAACGGCAAGAGCGTGCTGCGGGTTACCTCCAGCAAGGCGCTGCCGGAGCCGGTGGTCAAGTTCCTGGTCCAGGTCATGTGGCCCCAGGGCCGCCTGCTGCGCGACTACAGCGTGCTGCTCGACCAGGCCCAGGCCCAGGGCAGCCAACCGGCCCCGGCGGGCATCAACCCGGCTGTCAGTGCGGGCAGCTATACCACCAAGCGCCGTGACACCCTCTGGCAGATCGCCGCGCGCAACACCAACGGCGGCTCGATCCAGCAGACCATGCTGGCCATCCAGGCGCTGAACCCGGATGCCTTCATCGGCAACAACATCAACCAGCTCAAGACTGGCCAGGTGCTGCGCCTGCCCGATCAGCAGCAGGTGCAGAGCATTCCCCAGGCCCAGGCCAACCGCGAAGTCGCCGAGCAGTACGCAGCCTGGCGCGAAGGCCGCCGCCTCGGCCCGCGTGCACGGCAGCTGGATGCCACCCGCCGTGGCGAGGCTGGCGCGGCCCCCGCGCGCATCGCCCAGGGCGACAACCTGCGCCTGGTGGCGCCGGGCGGCAAGGGCGCGGCCGGCGAGGCCAAGGCGCTGGGCGACAAGCTGGCCATGGCCCAGGAAAGCCTCGACACCAGCCGCCGTGACAACGATGAACTCAAGAGCCGCATGGTCGACCTGCAGAGCCAGCTGGACAAGCTGCAGCGCCTGATCGAGCTGAAGAACGACCAGCTGGCGCGTCTGGAGGCCCAGGGCGCCGCGGCGCCACAGCCACCGGCAGCGGCGCTGCCGGGCGAGCCGGCTCCGGCGCTGCCGGGCGAGCCGGCTCCGGCGCAACCTGCGGTGAACGCGCAACTGACCCCTGCCGAACCGGTGGTCGCCCCGGCGCCTGCCGCGGCCGACACCGCACCACAGGATGCGGCAGCCGAGGCACCGGCCAGCGAAGAGCCCGGCATGCTCGACCAACTGCTGGGCAATCCGCTGTTGCTGGGCTTGATTGCCGGGTCCGCATTCCTGGTGCTGCTGTTGTTGCTGCTGCTTCTGGCCCGCAAGCGCAAGGCCCAGCAGGAAGCTGAGAAACACCTGCGCATGGCCCGTGCCCTGGCCGAGGATGGCGAGCGTGGCCCGGACCTGGACTTGCCTCCGAGCAGTTTTGAAGGCCTGGATGTGTCGGCGCCAAGCGTGACTCTGTCGCCTGCGGTAGTGGCTGCCTCGGCTGCTGCAGCCGTTGCGGCGGAAAAGCCTGCGGCGCCTGCCGACGTCGTCGCCCCGGCGGCTGATCCGCGCGCGGCGTTGCTGGCCGAGGTGGATGAAAGCCTGGCCCGTGGTCGCCTCAACCATGCCGCCGACCTGCTGGAAGCCGCGGTGGCCTCCGAGCCACAGCGCAGCGATCTGCGCCTCAAATTGATGGAAGTCTACGCACGTCAGGGCGACCAGGACGCGTTCGCTGGCCAGGAGCGCAAGCTGGTGGTCAACGACGCGAACCAGGCCGAGGTCGCCGCGCTCAAGGAGCGCTTCCCGGCCATGCTGGGTGTCGCGGCGGTTGCGGCAGGCGCTGCCGGGGCCGCGGCCCTGGCCGCCGAGCTGGATGAGCAGTATGTCCAGGACCTGCTGCAGGACAAGGAGCTGGAGCTGGGTGAAAGCGCGCCGGAAGTCGTCGTGGAGCCGGTCGTGGCGGCCGAACCAGAGCCTGAGCCAGAGCCTGTGGTCGAAGAGGCCGACCTGGACAGCGCCTTCGACCTGAGTCTGGGGGATGACCTGCCGGCAGATGACCACCTCGACATGGCCGGTCTCGAGGACCTGGTCGTCGAGGCGCCCGAAGCCGAGGCTGCACCCGCCGTTGCCGAAACCGATGCCGACGACGATTTCGAGGCATTGCTCGCCCAGGCGCAGGCGACACCGCAAAATGTCGACGACTTGGCTGAATTCGATCTGGATGTCGCCGAAGAGCCGGCGGCTCCGACCGGCAGCGAGGAAGCCCCGGTGGACGTGGCGGCCGAGCTGGCGGCCTTCGAGGCGATTCCGGAGTTTGATCCGATCTCCGAGCTGGAGCTGCCCGAGGACTTCGACCTGTCGCTGTCGCTGGACGACGACTCGCCGGCGGCGAAGAACTTCGCCTCGGAGCTGGACGACGTCAATGCCGAGCTCGACAAGCTGTCGCAGAACCTCGAGACCCCATCGGTTGCACAACCATCGTTCACCGCCGAGGACGCGGCGCTGGAGCCCGAGCCGCTGGACGACCTGGACTTCGACTTCTTCTCCGGCGCCGACGAGGTAGCCACCAAGCTCGACCTGGCCCGCGCCTACATCGACATGGGCGACCATCAGGGCGCCCGTGACATCCTCGACGAAGTGGTCAAGGACGGCGACGACAGCCAACGCGAGGAAGCCAACGAGATGCTCTCGCGCCTGGTCTGACGCAAAGCTGTACATCGCGGGGCAAGCCTGCTTTCACGCAAGACGTGGGGCGGGCTTGCCCCGCGATCATTTCGGCCCCTGCATGGTTTGCCGGTATACTTCCGCCTTTCGTTTCATCATCAGGTTTGCCGCTCTTGGACATCATCGACACCGCCGCCGCCGAATCGGCTGCCGAAGGCTACACCCGCATCGCTTTGGGCGTGGAATACAAAGGTTCGCGCTATCGCGGCTGGCAACGCCAGGCCAGCGGCGTGCCGAGTGTCCAGCAGGCCCTGGAACAGGCGCTGTCGACGGTGGCCAACGAACCAATCTCGGTGATCTGCGCCGGGCGCACCGATGCCGGCGTTCATGGCTGCGGGCAGATCGTGCATTTCGACACCCGCGCCGTGCGCGACGAGCGCGCCTGGACCCTGGGCACCAACTTCAACCTGCCCCACGATATCAGCGTGGTCTGGTCGGCGCCCATGCCTGCACACTTCCATGCCCGCTTCAAGGCCACCGCGCGGCGCTACCGCTACGTGATCTACAACGACCCGATCCGCCCGGCGCACCTGGCCGAGGAAGTCACCTGGAACCACCGCCCGCTGGACGTCGAGCGCATGGCCGAGGCCGCGCAGTACCTGCTGGGTACCCATGACTTCAGTGCCTTTCGCGCCAGCCAGTGCCAGGCCAAGTCGCCGATCAAGCACATCCACCACCTGCGTGTGACCCGGCATGGGCGGATGATCGTGCTGGATGTGCGTGCCACCGCGTTCCTGCACCACATGGTGCGCAACATCGCCGGCGTGCTGATGACCATCGGCGCCGGTGAGCGTCCGGTGGAGTGGGCCCGCGAGGTGCTGGAGGGGCGCAACCGCCGTGACGGCGGGGTAACCGCGCACCCTTACGGTCTTTACCTGGTGCAGGTGGAGTACCCGGAAGAATACGCGCTGCCGCAGCGTTACATCGGCCCACACTTTCTTACTGGCTACGAGGCGCTGACGGACTGACGGAGCACAGGTCATTTGCTACCATCGGCGCTTTCCCGATCACTCAAGGTTCGCTGTCCATGAGCAATGTTCGCAGCAAGATCTGCGGGATTACCCGCATCGAGGATGCCCTGGCTGCGGTCGAGGCCGGCGCCGACGCCCTCGGTTTCGTCTTCTATGCGAAAAGCCCGCGGGCGGTGGACGTGCGTCAGGCGCGGGCGATCATCGACGCGCTGCCGCCGTTCGTGACCACCGTGGGGCTGTTCGTCAACGCCTCGCGCTGCGAGCTCAACGAGATCCTCGAAGTGGTTTCCCTGGACCTGCTACAGTTCCACGGCGATGAAACCCCCGCCGATTGCGAGGGCTATCACCGCCCCTGGATCAAGGCCCTGCGGGTGCGCCCGGGGGATGACCTGGAGGCCGCCTGCCGGCACTACGCTGGCGCTCGCGGCATCCTGCTGGATGCCTATGTACCAGGCGTGCCGGGAGGAACCGGCGAGGCGTTCGACTGGTCACTGATTCCGCAACACCTGAGCAAGCCGATCATCCTTGCCGGTGGCCTGTCGGCTGACAACGTCGCCGAGGCCATTCGCCGGGTGCGCCCGTACGCGGTGGATGTCAGCGGCGGCGTGGAGCAGGCCAAGGGCATCAAGGATGTGGCAAGGATCGAAGCCTTCATGCAGGCGGTCAAACACGCGTGAACGCGGATGTGACGGCTGGCCGCGCGCCATCGTCCATAGCTTTCGCAGCCCGGTGCTGTCAGGTCGCGCCAGAGCGCGGGGCATGCCGGGGAAGAATTGGAGGTGGGGCGGCCCAAGGTCGGCCCATCGTCGCTTTACAGAAGAATTTGAGCTCAAGGGCAGGGCGGGGCCGCAAAGGTCTCCCCGGCCAATACTGGAGAAAGCAAGCATGAGCAACTGGTTGGTAGACAAACTGATCCCTTCGATCATGCGTTCCGAGGTGAAGAAGAGCTCGGTACCGGAAGGGCTGTGGCACAAGTGTCCGTCCTGCGAAGCCGTGCTGTATCGCCCGGAGCTGGAAAAGACCCTCGACGTCTGCCCTAAGTGCAACCACCACATGCGTATCGGCGCGCGCGCGCGCATCGATATCTTCCTCGATCCAGAAGGTCGTGCAGAACTGGGCGCCGACCTGGAGCCGGTCGATCGCCTGAAGTTCCGTGACGGCAAGAAGTACAAGGACCGCCTGACCGCTGCGCAGAAGCAGACCGGTGAGAAGGACGCGCTGATCTCCATGAGCGGCACCCTGATGGGCATGCCGATCGTGGTCAGCGCCTTCGAGTTCTCCTTCATGGGCGGCTCGATGGGCGCCATCGTCGGCGAGCGTTTCGTGCGTGCTGCCAACTACGCCCTGGAAAATCGCTGCCCGATGGTCTGTTTCTCCGCTTCCGGCGGTGCGCGCATGCAGGAAGCACTAATCTCGCTGATGCAGATGGCCAAGACTTCCGCCGTGCTGGCGCGCCTGCGCGAAGAAGGCATTCCGTTCATCTCGGTGCTGACCGACCCGGTCTACGGCGGCGTTTCCGCCAGCCTGGCGATGCTTGGCGACGTGATCGTCGGCGAGCCGAAGGCGCTGATCGGCTTTGCCGGCCCGCGGGTAATCGAGCAGACCGTGCGCGAGAAGCTGCCGGAAGGCTTCCAGCGCAGCGAGTTCCTGCTGGAGCACGGTGCCATCGACCTGATCATTTCCCGTGACGAGCTGCGTCCGCGCCTGGCCCGCCTGCTGGCGCAGATGACTGGCCAGCCGACCCCGGAAGCGGCCAAAGAGGTCGCCGCCGTCGCGTGATGAACCAGCGCAGCCTGGGCGACTGGCTCGCCTACCTCGAACAGTTGCACCCCTCGGCCATCGACATGGGCCTGGAGCGCTCGCAACAGGTGCTTGCGCGCCTGGGTCTGGGCGCGCTGGCGCCCCGTGTGGTCACGGTGACCGGCACCAACGGCAAGGGCTCGACCTGCGCCTTCATGGCCGCGTTGCTGCGCTCGCAGGGGCTAAGGGTCGGGGTGTACAGTTCGCCGCATCTGCTGCGTTACAACGAACGGGTGCTGATCGACGGCCAGGAGGCCAGCGATGAGCGCCTGTGCGAAGCGTTCGCCGCCGTGGAAGCGGCGCGGGGCGAGATCTCGCTGACCTATTTCGAAATGGGCACCCTGGCGGCGTTCTGGCTGTTCAGGCAAGCCGCACTGGATGCCGTGGTGCTCGAGGTCGGTTTGGGTGGCCGGCTGGATGCGGTCAACCTGGTGGATGCCGACATCGCGCTGGTCACCAGCATTGGCGTCGACCACGTCGATTACCTGGGCGATAGCCGCGAGTCGGTAGCCTACGAGAAGGCGGGAATCTTCCGCCAGGGCAAGCCTGCGCTGTGCGGTGACCTTGATCCGCCGCAGCCTTTGTTGGACAAGGTGCGCGAGCTGGATTGCCTGTTCTTCCTGCGTGGACGTGATTTCGACCTGGATAGCAGCGTTGACCACTGGCATTGGCGTGGTCGCCAGCTCGACGGTTCGCCCGTTGAACTGCATGACCTGCCGTTGCTCGACCTGCCCATGGAGAATGCCGCCCTGGCCTTGCAGGCCTTCCTGCTGATGGGGCTGCCGTGGGATGCCGACAAGGTTCGTCAGGCTTTGCTCGATACCCGTATCACCGGTCGCCTTGACCGGCGTGGTCTGTCATTCCAGGGTAAGCGTGTCGAGCTGTTGCTGGATGTCGGTCACAATCCGCACGCCGCCGAGTATCTGGCCCGCCGCCTGGCGGCACGCCCGGTGAGGGGGCGACGCCTGGCGGTCTTCGGCCTGTTGGCAGACAAGGACCTGCCCGGCGTGCTTGCGCCGCTGCGCGGTCAGGTCTCCGACTGGGCGGTGGCGCCGCTGGACACGCCGCGCAGCCGCCCGGCCGCGGAACTGGCGGATGCCTTGACGAACCTCGGTGCGACGGTGAAGTCTTACGCCAGTGTTGCGGCTGCCCTCGAAGGGCAGTGCGCCCGGGCGACGGCGGATGACCAGATCCTGCTGTTCGGTTCGTTTTTCTGCGTCGGCGAGGCCCTGGCCTGGCTTGAGCGGCAGGTTTCCGAGGATGGAGTAGATGGCAGTGCTGGATAAAGGGATGAAGCAGCGCATGGTCGGTGCGCTGGTGCTGGTGGCGCTGGCGGTGATCTTCCTGCCGATGTTGTTCACCCGCGAGGACGAGATGCGCCAGGTGCGTGTCGAGGCGCCGGAAGCGCCGGCCATGCCCAATCTGCCCCAGGTGCAGGTGGAGCCTGTGCAGGTGCCGGAGCCACAACCGCTGCCGGAGCAGAGCGAGCAGCCTGTAGTGGTGGTTGACGAGTCCACGGCGCCGGTGGCTACGCCGAGCCAGCCGATCACTCCGGCGCCGACTGCGGCGCAACCTCAGCCCAAACCGCAGACCCCGGTGCCCGCTCCGGCGGTAGCCAAGGTCGAGCCCCGTCCGGCGCCTGCACCGAGCGCGGCGCCTACCGCGCCCGCGGCCAAGCCCGCTACGCCGTCGAAGATCGACGTCAACGGCCTGCCGGTGAGCTGGTCGATCCAGTTGGCCAGCCTGTCCAATCGGGCCGGTGCCGACAATCTGCAGAAGACCCTGCGCAGCCAGGGCTACAACGCCTATATTCGTTCGGCGGACGGCATGAACCGGGTATTCGTCGGACCGTTGATCGAGCGAGCGGAAGCCGAGCGCCTGCGTGATGTGATTAATCGCCAGCAGAACCTAAAGGGCATCGTGGTACGTTTCCAGCCGGAACGTGGTTAGCATCTATCGCGGGGCAAGTCGCATCGGCGCACCGAAGCGACTTGCCCCGCGATGGTTTTCAAACCTGTAAAGCTGTCCCCGGAGTCAGCCTGCAGCCCTTCAAACTCCTGACATTCCGCTTACCCCCAGCCCCTCGCTCTGGTAAAATGCGCCGCCTCAAACGTCGGCAGGCAACACCGTGGCATTTACCTGGGTTGATTGGGCGATCATCGCGATCATCGCCATTTCCTCACTGATCAGTCTCAAGCGCGGCTTCGTCAAGGAAGCCTTGTCCCTGCTCATCTGGATTGTCGCCGGCGCGGTGGCCTGGATGTTCGGCGGCTCGCTTGCGCAGTATCTTGAAAGCTATATCCAGATGCCGTCCGCACGAGTCATTGCCGGCTGCGCCATTCTTTTCGTCGCCACGCTGCTGGTCGGGGCGATGCTCAATTTCCTCATCGGCGAGCTGATCCGCGTGACCGGGCTGTCCGGCACCGATCGCTTCCTCGGCATGGCCTTCGGCGCCGCGCGCGGGGGCCTGCTGGTGGTGGTGGCGGTCGGGCTGCTGAGCCTGGGGCCGGTGCAACAGGATCCGTGGTGGCAGGAATCGCGCCTGATACCACAATTTCTATTGGTAGCCGACTGGTCGAAGAACCTCATACTCGGGTTCAGCGGCCAGTGGATGTCCAGTGGGGTCAGCGCACCCGTTGACCTTCCGTTCAAGGAGCAGTTGCTCGGGCCGACCAAGCCCTGAGCGCGCTTCACTCAAGTTTCATCAAAGTAGGGGTTGCGTCGCATGTGTGGCATCGTCGGTATCGTCGGTAAGTCGAACGTCAATCAGGCGCTGTATGACGCGCTAACCGTGCTTCAGCACCGCGGCCAGGACGCTGCCGGTATCGTGACCAGCCACGACGGCCGGTTGTTCCTGCGCAAGGATAACGGCCTGGTGCGCGACGTCTTCCAGCAGCGCCACATGCAGCGCCTGGTGGGCAGCATCGGCATCGGTCATGTGCGCTACCCGACCGCCGGCAGCTCCACCTCGGCCGAGGCCCAGCCGTTCTACGTCAACTCGCCGTACGGCATCACCCTGGCGCACAACGGCAACCTGACCAACGTCGAGCAGTTGGCCAAGGAGATCTACGAGTCCGACCTGCGCCACGTCAACACCAACTCCGACTCCGAAGTGCTGCTGAACGTGTTCGCTCACGAGCTGGCCGTGCGCGGCAAGCTGCAGCCGACCGAAGAAGACGTGTTCGCCGCCGTGTCCCACGTGCATAGCCGCTGCGTCGGTGGCTACGCGGTGGTGGCGATGATCACCGGCTACGGCATCGTCGGCTTCCGTGACCCCAACGGCATCCGTCCGGTGGTGTTTGGCCAGCGTCACACCGACGAAGGCGTCGAGTACATGATCGCCTCGGAAAGTGTCGCCCTGGACGTGCTCGGCTTCACCCTGATTCGCGACCTGGCGCCGGGCGAGGCGGTGTACATCACTGAAGGCGGCCAGCTGTTCACCAAACAGTGCGCCAAGAGCCCGAAACTGCAGCCGTGCATCTTCGAGCACGTGTACCTTGCCCGTCCGGATTCGATCATGGACGGCGTTTCGGTATACAAGGCGCGCCTGCGCATGGGCGAAAAGCTGGCCGAGAAGATCCAGCGCGAACGCCCCGAGCACGACATCGACGTGGTCATCCCGATCCCGGACACCAGCCGCACCGCGGCGCTGGAACTGGCCAACCACCTGGGCGTCAAGTTCCGCGAAGGCTTCGTCAAGAACCGCTACATCGGCCGTACCTTCATCATGCCCGGCCAGGCCGCGCGCAAGAAGTCGGTGCGCCAGAAGCTCAACGCCATCGAGCTGGAGTTCCGCGGCAAGAACGTGATGCTGGTGGACGACTCGATCGTGCGCGGCACCACCTGCAAGCAGATCATCCAGATGGCCCGCGAAGCCGGCGCCAAGAACGTCTATTTCTGCTCTGCGGCCCCAGCGGTACGCTACCCCAACGTCTACGGCATCGACATGCCGAGCGCTCACGAACTGATCGCCCACAACCGTACCACCGAACAGGTGGCCGAGTTGATCGGCGCCGACTGGCTGATCTATCAGGACCTTCCGGACCTGATCGAATCGGTCGGTGGCGGCAAGATCAAGATCGAGCATTTCGATTGCGCGGTGTTCAACGGTGAGTATGTCACCGGCGATATCGACGAAGCCTACCTCGACCGCATCGAGCAGGCCCGTAATGACCTGGCCAAGGTGAAGAACCAGGCGGTCAGCGCGATCATCGACCTGTACAACAACTGATTTGGGAGCGACGGCATGACCGAACAATGGGATGCCGGTCGACTGGACAGTGACCTCGAGGGTGTCGGTTTCGACACCCTTGCGGTGCGCGCCGGTCAGAACCGTACACCGGAGGCCGAGCACAGCGAAGCGCTGTTCCTGACCTCCAGCTATGTCTTCCGCACGGCTGCCGACGCTGCCGCGCGCTTTGCCGGCGAAACGCCGGGCAATGTCTATTCGCGCTACACCAACCCCACCGTGCGCGCCTTCGAGGAGCGCCTGGCGGCCATGGAAAGCGCCGAGCAGGCCGTGGCCACCTCCACCGGCATGGCGGCGATCCTCGCCGTGGTCATGTCGCTGTGCAGTGCCGGCGACCATGTGCTGGTGTCGCAGAGTGTGTTCGGCTCGACCATCAGCCTGTTCGAGAAGTATTTCAAGCGGTTCGGCGTGCAGGTGGACTACGTGCCGCTGGTCGACCTGGGCGGTTGGGAAAAAGCCATCAGGGCCAATACCAAGCTGCTGGTCGTCGAGTCGCCGTCCAACCCGCTGGCTGAGCTGGTGGACATCACTGCCCTGGCCGAAATCGCCCACGCCCGCGGCGCGCTGCTGGTGGTGGATAACTGCTTCAGCACCCCGGCCTTGCAGCAACCGCTCAAGCTCGGTGCCGATATCGTGTTCCACTCGGCGACCAAGTTCATCGACGGTCAGGGACGTTGCATGGGCGGCGTGGTGGCCGGGCGCAGCGAACAGATGAAGGAGGTCGTGGGCTTCCTGCGGACCGCCGGCCCAACCCTCAGCCCGTTCAACGCCTGGGTCTTCACCAAGGGGCTGGAAACCCTCAAGCTGCGCATGCGCGCCCACTGCGAGAGCGCCCAGGCGCTGGCCGAGTGGCTCGAGCGCCAGGACGGTATCGAGAAGGTCCACTACGCCGGCCTGTCGAGCCATCCGCAGCATGAACTGGCCAAGCGCCAGATGAGCGGCTTCGGCGCGGTGGTCAGCTTCGAGGTGAAGGGTGGCAAGGAAGGTGCCTGGCGCTTCATCGACGCCACCCGGGTGATCTCCATCACCACCAACCTCGGTGACAGCAAGACCACTATCGCCCACCCGGCCACCACCTCCCACGGGCGTCTGACGCCGCAGGAGCGTGAAGCGGCGGGTATCCGTGACAGCCTGGTGCGCGTGGCGGTTGGTCTGGAAGACGTGGCCGACCTGCAAGCCGATCTGGCTCGTGGCCTGGCGGCGCTGTGATCGACTGGAAGGGTGGCGAGCCCGGCCATAATGGTCGGGTGGCTTTGGTGACCGGTGCCGCCCGCGGCATCGGCCTGGGCATCGCCGCCTGGTTGATCTGCGAGGGCTGGCAGGTGGTGCTCAGCGACCTGGACCGCCCGCGTGGCGCCAAGGTCGCCAAGGCGCTGGGCGACAACGCCTGGTTCATCACCATGGATGTGGCCGACGAGGCCCAGGTCAGTGCCGGGGTGTCCGAGGTACTCGGGCAGTTTGGCCGACTGGACGCGCTGGTGTGCAACGCGGCGATCGCCAACCCGCACAACCAGACCTTGGAGAGTCTGTCCCTGGCCCAATGGAACCGGGTGCTGGCGGTCAACCTCAATGGCCCGATGCTGCTGGCCAAGCATTGCGCACCTTACCTGCGCGCCCATGGTGGTGCGATCGTCAACCTGGCTTCCACCCGTGCCCGGCAATCCGAGCCGGACACCGAGGCCTATGCCGCCAGCAAGGGCGGGCTGGTTGCCTTGACCCACGCCCTGGCCATGAGCCTGGCGCCGGAGATTCGCGTCAATGCCGTGAGCCCGGGCTGGATCGATGCCCGTGACCCCTCGCAGCGGCGCGCCGAGCCTCTGAGCGACGCCGACCATGCCCAGCATCCGGCTGGCCGGGTGGGGACGGTAGAGGACGTCGCGGCGCTGGTGGCGTGGCTGCTGTCGCGCCAGGCGGGGTTCGTCACCGGCCAGGAGTTCGTGGTCGATGGCGGGATGACCCGCAAGATGATCTATACCTGAGCGGCAAGCTATAAGCTCCAAGCTGCAAGAGGGGACCGTAAGGTCCCCTTTGTCTTTCTCCGGGTCGAATACGGTAGTGAGGGAGAGGAGAGCTTTTTCTTGTCGCTTGCAGCTTCAAGCTTGCAGCTGTTTTTGCCCTTTTTGAAAAAAACTTCAATGGGGGTATTGACTTAGCATCGGTACCTGCGTAAATTTCGCGGCCTCAGCGAAGCAAACGCAACAAGCAACATCGCGGGGGTGATTAGCTCAGCCGGGAGAGCATCTGCCTTACAAGCAGAGGGTCGGCGGTTCGATCCCGTCATCACCCACCACTTCCTGAGGAGGTTTCTGGTCCAAGGTGCTTTGCAAGAAGCGCTCTGGCAGAGAGAAACAGGACGCAAGTCCAACACTGCGCGGCGGTAGTTCAGTCGGTTAGAATACCGGCCTGTCACGCCGGGGGTCGCGGGTTCGAGTCCCGTCCGCCGCGCCATTTTATCCCAGATGGGTGCTTGCACCGGTCTGAGGCCGCAAGGCCAGGTCCCAGTTTCAATCAGGCGCAAGCCTGAACGATACGCAGCGGTAGTTCAGTCGGTTAGAATACCGGCCTGTCACGCCGGGGGTCGCGGGTTCGAGTCCCGTCCGCTGCGCCATCTTTCGCCGAGAGCCCCATGAACGCTCAAAGCAAGCAGAAAAGGCGATGATAGGTCGCCTTTTTTGTTCCTGGCTTTCGCGCTGTAGCGCTTGAAAGCTCAGATCCCAGTTTCAATCGGGTGCAAGCCCGAACGATACGCAGCGGTAGTTCAGTCGGTTAGAATACCGGCCTGTCACGCCGGGGGTCGCGGGTTCGAGTCCCGTCCGCTGCGCCATCTTCGCCTCGAGGCCCTTTGAACACCTCGAAGCAACGGAAAAGCGACCTTAGGGTCGCTTTTTTCGTTTCAGCAGCTTGTCCGGCCATGGGCAGGGATTTCCAATAATGCTGACAGACTCTTCACCGATCAAAGGTTTCAGCCGCTGATCGATGTGATGCACAATACGCCCCATTCGTTTCTTCCCGGAATTGGCAATGTCTAGATCAACCGTCTATGGCGCGCTCGGGCTGGCCCTCGTGCTGGCGGGCGTGTCCGGCTGTTCCTCGAAAAAGGCCGCCGTCTACGAGCACGAGAACTTCGATGACTCGGGCACCTTTTCCCGCACCTTCGCCAGCAGTGAGGCCGGCTCCTGCGAGGCGGCGCGGCGTGCGCTGCTCAGCCAGGGCTACATCATCACCAGCAGCGATGCCAACCAGGTCGCCGGCAACAAGAGCTTCCAGCAGAACGCCGAGAATCACCTGCAGATCAGCTTCAACATCACCTGCGTGCCGGACATGAGCGACAAGCAGCGCTCGACCATGTTCGCCAATGCCCTGCAGGATCGCTACGCCCTGAAGAAGTCCAACACTTCCGCCAGCCTTGGCGTTGGCGTGCTGGGTTCGGTGTCGATGCCGATCGGCTCCACCGACGACTCCATGGTCAAGGTGGCCAGCGAGACGGTCACCGCCGCGCAGTTCTACGATCGTTACTTCGCCCTGGTGGAAAGCTACCTGCCGAAACCGAAGAAGCCGGAGAAGTCCGAACCCGCCGCCGAGCCGAAGGTGGAGAAACCTGCCGCCGACCTGGGCCTGCCGGAGCCTGCGCCCGCTGCCCTGGCGCCCGTACCGCAGCCCGTCACCCCGGTAGCCGAAAGCGTGGCAGAGACACCGGCCCCGGTATCGACACCGGTTGCTGCCGCCCCTGCCGCAGCGCCTGCGCCCGTTGCCACTCCAGCGCCTCCCGTGCCGTCGAGCGAGGCCCCGGCCGCGCCGGTGGTGGATGACAGCAAGGGTTCGCAACCCATCGCGCCGCCTGTCGAGCCAGCGCCGATCCAGGTTCAGCAGGAAGCTCCGGCGGCAGAGCAGGCGCCGGCGCCACTCTGACTCGTCGATAACTTCCTGGGTGCCTGCTACGTTTATCGTTCATAGGGCTGTAATCATTCTGTCATTACGCTGGCTTAGGTTGGCGCAATGACAGAAGAACGACGAATGAGGGGCGTGAAGATGGACGATTACCAGGAAGAACTGCTCGAGTTCCAGGCCTATGAGCTGGACCTGCCGGAGCCGGCCGACGACGCCACCGAGCTCTAACCGACTTGCCGCTGATGGCGGCGAAACTCCCCCGGGGTCAGCCCCGTCCAGCGCTTGAACGCGCGCTGGAACGCCTCTGCCGAGGCGAATCCCAGCAGATAGGCGATCTCGCCGAAGGCCAGTTCCGTATCGCGAATATAGGTCTCGGCCAGGTCACGCCGTGTGTCGTTGAGCAGGTTGCGAAAGCGCGTGCCTTCCTCGGCCAGCTTGCGGCGCAACGTCCAGGTCGGCAGCTGCAGGTGCCGCGCCACTTCCTCCAGGTCCGGTTCGTGCCCGCCATTGAGCAGTGGGCCCAGCAGATGGGTGATGCGCTCGCCCAGGCTGCGCACACGGGTGCGCTGGGCCAGTTCCGCTTCGCACAGCTGCAGCAAGTGCTGCCAGGTACTGGGGCAGTGCTGCAGGTTCGGCAGGTCCAGGGTGGCCCGGCTCAGGCGCAGTTGGTTGGCGGTGCCGCCGAAATGCACGGTGCCCGTACACAGGCCTTGGTATTGCGCGGCGTAGACGGGAGTGTCGAATTCGATCTCAAGACGTTCGGCTTGCACCGGCCTGGCGGTGAGGGCGCCGAGCTGCGCCAGCCAGCCCGCGAGCATCGAGTCGACCACGAAGTGGTTGTAGCTGTTGTAGGGGCTGATGGAATAGAACCTCAGCCAGGCGCCCTGGGCGTCTTCGTGGAAACTCGAACGGCCCCGGTAGTTGGCGGCATACAACGGTTCGAAGCGCAGCAGGGTGCGGGCGGCTTCGCCGAGGGTGGGGGCCTGCGCGGCAGTCACCCCGGCCAGCCCTGCCTGGGCCAGGCGGCTCAGGCGCCCCATGTGCAGGCCCAGGGCCGGTTCGGCGGACAAGGCGATCGCCGCATGGCCCAGGTGCATGTAGCGCGGAATCGATAGGCGCGCGCCTGGCTCGGCCAGGCGCCTGGCGTCGAGGCCGTAGCGCAGCAGCAGCGGCTGCGGGTCGTGGCCGAGCATGGCCAGTGCTTCGGCCAGGGGCTGGACGAAACCTACTGACAGATCACCCAGGCGTACGCGGGGGCGGGGCATGGCGTCACAGCCACAGGTTGAGCAGGCGCGCACCGTGGCTGTCGTTGCCGACCCACAGTGTGCCGCTTTGGCTGGCAAAGCCCTGGCCGTCGCTACCCAGCTCCCAGAACTGGCCACGCATGAACACGCTCATGCTCGGGGTGCTGTCATTGGCGGCCAGCGGTAGTTGCTGCCAGGCGCGTTGCTCACTGACCTCGCCGCGTCGCAGCGGCAGGTCGGCGGCCTGCGCCTGGTGGCGATTGCCACGCCAGGGTGCTTGCCAGCTGTGCTTGCCGCTCAGGAAAACCGGGTTGGCGATCACTTGCACCGATTGCGCGGCCAGTTGCTGATGGTTGGCCGGGTACCAGCTGTCGCTGCCGATCAGCACGCCCAGACGCCCGGCGGGGGTCTCCAGCACTTGCAGGGGGTGTTGCTGGCCACCTTGGATGTAGCGTCGGCTTTCGCTGTCGGGGTACTGCTGGTGCTGAGGCTGGCCGAGCACCGAGCCGTCGCTGGCGAACACCAGGCTGCTGTTGTAAAGCGGGCCGTTGCCGGTGCGCAGCACGCCACTTTCGACGTAGGGCGCGGGCAGGACGATAGAGCCCGCCACCAGGGTGACACCGAACTCGCGGGCCAGGTTGCCGAACAGCTGCTGGTAGTCGGCGGCCATCTGCGCGGCCTTCATGCGCAGGTGGGCGTCCGAACGGCGGTCGTCGCCGCTGGCGGCGAGCATCGCCAGGCCGTAGCGCAGCGGGTTGCTCAACTCCAGCCACTGCCAGGCCTCGCTGCGCTGGGTAACCTGGTACAGCTCGCGCTTTTCGCCACGAGCCCACAGCCAGGTGCCGATATGCTCGGGCAGGACCACCACGGTGCGCGGGTTGACCAGCCCCTGGGCACGGGCCTGCTCCAGATAGGCCGAGAGTTTGCGGTGCAGACGCGTCAGGTTCTGGTAGTCGCCCGGATATAGCAACGGTTCGACCCCCAGCAGGTTGCCGTGCTCGCCTGGCACGCCCTGGTTGAGGGCCAGCTCGATGCGCAGGTCGGACAGGTAATGGCCTTCCGGACGCTGCAGGGTCCAGAAGCCATAGCCACAGAGGGCAGCGAGGGTGACCAGCGCCAGGGCGCCGGCTAGCAGTTTGCGCATGGAACGGTCCAGCGTTGTGCGGTAGAGGTGCCTTAGGGTAGACCTGCTGTGCAGCAGGATCAATAAGTTGTCAGTTTCGATCATTGAGCGTGTTCAAACGCCTGTTTAATGTCGGCCTCAGACAACCGACGGGCCCCGCGAGCTGGTGTAGACAGCGGCAGAGGCGCCCGCATTCCGTGATCCTGCCAACTGTGGAGTCCATCCATGGCGACCGACCGTTACCCGCACCTGCTGGCCCCCCTCGACCTGGGTTTCACCACCTTGCGCAACCGCACCCTGATGGGGTCGATGCACACAGGCCTTGAAGAGCGCCCCGGCGGCTTCGAACGCATGGCCGCGTACTTCGCCGAGCGTGCCCGTGGTGGTGTCGGCCTGATGGTCACCGGCGGCATCGCGCCCAACGATGAAGGCGGCGTGTACTCCGGCGCGGCCAAGCTCAGCACCGAGGAAGAGGCTGCCAAGCACCGGGTCGTCACCGAGGCCGTGCATGCCGCCGGTGGCAAGATCTGCCTGCAGATCCTCCACGCCGGGCGCTATGCCTACAGTCCGAAACAGGTGGCGCCCAGCGCCATCCAGGCACCGATCAACCCGTTCAAGCCCAAGGAGCTGGACGAGGAGGGTATCGAGAAGCAGATCCGCGATTTCGTCACCTGCGCAAGCCTGGCCCAGCGCGCCGGCTACGACGGCGTCGAGATCATGGGTTCGGAAGGCTACTTCATCAACCAGTTCCTCGCCGCCCACACCAACCACCGCACCGACCGCTGGGGCGGCAGCTATGAGAACCGCATGCGCCTGGCCGTGGAAATCGTGCAGCGGGTGCGCGAGGCGGTGGGGCCGAACTTCATCATCATCTTCCGCCTGTCGATGCTCGACCTGGTCGAGGGGGGCAGCAACTGGGAGGAGATCGAACTGCTGGCCAAGGCCATCGAGCAGGCCGGCGCCACGCTGATCAACACAGGTATCGGCTGGCACGAGGCGCGCATCCCGACCATCGCCACCAAGGTGCCACGCGCGGCGTTCAGCAAGGTCACCGCCAAGCTGCGCGGCGTGGTGAAGATCCCGTTGATCACCACCAACCGCATCAATACCCCGGAAGTGGCCGAGGCGGTGCTGGCCGAGGGCGATGCCGACATGGTCTCCATGGCCCGGCCGTTCCTGGCCGACCCCGATTTCGTCAACAAGGCCGCCGAAGGCCGTGGCGACGAGATCAACACCTGCATCGGCTGCAACCAGGCGTGCCTGGACCACACTTTCGGCGGCAAGCTGACCAGCTGCCTGGTCAACCCGCGTGCCTGCCATGAGACGGAGCTCAACTACCTGCCGGTACGGGCGGTGAAGCGCATTGCTGTGGTCGGCGCGGGTCCTGCGGGCCTGGCAGCGGCCACCGTGGCCGCCGAGCGCGGTCATGCCGTAACGCTGTTCGATGCTGCCGACGAGATCGGTGGGCAATTCAACGTGGCCAAACGCGTGCCGGGCAAGGAGGAGTTCTACGAGACCCTGCGTTACTTCCGCAACAAGGTGAAGTCCACTGGTGTCGAGCTGCGCCTGAACACTCGTGTTGATGTAGCTGCGCTGGTGGCCGGCGAGTTCGACGAGGTCATTCTGGCCACCGGCATCGCCCCGCGCACGCCGGCCATTCCCGGCATCGACAATGCCAAGGTGCTGAACTACCTGGACGTGCTGCTCGAGCGCAAGCCGGTGGGCGAGCGGGTGGCGGTGATCGGTGCTGGTGGTATCGGTTTCGATGTGTCCGAGTACCTGGTGCACAAGGGCGTGGCCACCAGCCAGGACCGTGAGGCGTTCTGGAAGGAATGGGGCATTGATACGCAGCTGGAGGCCCGTGGTGGTGTGGCCGGGGTGAAGGCAGAGCCTCATGCGCCGGCGCGCCAGGTCTATCTGCTGCAACGCAAGAAGACCAAGGTTGGCGACGGCCTGGGCAAGACCACCGGCTGGATCCACCGCACGGGGCTGAAGAACAAGCAGGTGCAGATGCTCAACAGCGTCGAGTACCTGGGCGTCGACGATGCCGGCCTGCATGTGCGCATCGGCGAGGGCGAGCCGCAGGTGCTGGCGGTGGACAACATCGTCGTCTGCGCGGGGCAGGAGCCGCTGCGCGAGTTGCATGACGGCCTTGTGGCGGCCGGGCAATCGGTGCACTTGATCGGTGGCGCTGATGTGGCGGCTGAGCTTGATGCCAAGCGGGCGATTAACCAAGGGTCGAGATTGGCGGCCGAGTTGTAATTGTTTGAACAGGTGATGAGCCAACTTTCACAGGTGAGGTGGTAATGCACTTTTCCTTTGGGAGTTGGTTTGTCAGCGAGTAGTTGTAACTGAAGAAGCACTGCGAGTAGTCTTCATATACTCCATGTATCTTGCTCTTGCTCTTGCTCTTGCTCTTGCTCTTGCTCTTGCTCTTGCTCTTGCTCTTGCTCTTGCTCTTGCTCTTGCTCTTGCTCTTGCTCTTG
>NZ_JBSSEW010000013.1:0-211024 GCF_054062095.1 Pseudomonas sp. TE6288 | reverse complement strand
TCAAGGTGATCAAGCGGATGGCTTACGGCTACCGGGACAGCGAATTCTTTTTCATGAAGATCAAGTATGACTTTCCCGGCAATCCGTGAAGAACCTTTTTTTATGCGCGAAGCCAGGCCTCTTTCATTTTGGTATTTTGGTTATTAATAAATATCTTCTTATTCCTTTACGAATATAACCCCCTCCCTATACTTGCACCCAAGCACGCAAACTTCCGGAGGCGTCCCCATGCGCAATGAGTCGATTCGTTACCTGATTGTGCCGGGCTGGCAAGGATCGCCAGACAATCATTGGCAAAGTCACTGGCAGCGCAGCCTGCCCAACAGCGCCCGGGTCGAGCAGAGCGACTGGCTCACGCCACAACGGCGCGATTGGGTTCAGGCATTGGAGCAGGCGATCGCCGCCGAGCGTTCGCCGGTGATTCTCATCGCCCATAGCCTGGGTTGCATCACGGTCGCTCACTGGGCCGCCCAGGCCAGCCCTGATCTGCAGCAAAGAGTTCGCGGCGCGCTGCTGGTGGCACCGGCGGATGTCGAGCGGCCGAATTGCGCGCCAGCCCTGCGCAATTTCGCGCCGATTCCCCTGCAGGCCCTGCCGTTTCCCAGCCAAGTGGTCAGCTCCGACAACGATCCGGCGGTGAGCGTGCCGCGCGCGTTGTACCTGGCGCAGGCCTGGGGCGCCGAAGCCGGGCTGTTGGCCAACGCCGGGCATATCAACGTCAAGTCCGGGCACCTGCGCTGGGAGCAAGGCTTTGCCTATCTCTACCGGCTGCAGGCCCGTGTCGACCAGCGCGCCCTGCGCCGCGCCTGATCCACAGGTTTCATCGACTGAGCTGAATCCCTCGACCGCTTGCGGCCGGGGCGGGAGTATTCCATGACATTTCACACACCATTCGGTCAGCCGCTGCTGACCTTCCCCGAACTGGACAAGAGCCCACTGAGCATCCGCGCCAAGGCGCTGGTGTTCGTCGATCCGCGCTCCCAGGCGCTGCGCCAGGCCCTGGAGCGGCTGGCGCCACAACCGTTGCCGGTGCTGATTCGCGGCGAGACCGGCACTGGCAAGGAGCTGCTAGCCCGGCAGATTCATCGCGCCAGCGATCGGGGCGGCCTGTTCGTGTCGGTCAACTGCGCGGCCATCAGCCCGACCTATGCCGATGCCGAGCTGTTCGGCTACAGCGCCGGTAGCCAGGGCGGTACTGCCAGCAGTCGCGCCGGATGGTTCGGTTCGGCCAATGGCGGCACGTTGTATCTGGACGAGATCGCCGACCTGCCCCTGGCGATCCAGGGCAAGCTGTTGGCCGCCCTGGAGAATCGCGAGGTGATCAGGGTCGGCGCCACGCAACCGCAGGCGGTCGATGTGCGGCTGGTGGCCGCGTCCAGCATCGACCTGGCGCTGGCAGTGCGCGCGGGGCGTTTCAACGAGCGGCTCTACCATTACCTGTACGAAGGTGAGCTGGAGTTGCCGGCGCTGCGTGATCGGGTCGGCGATATCCTGCCGTTGGCCGAGTACTTCGTGGGGATCTACAGCGTGCGCCTGGATCGGCCGGTTCCCCTCATCAGCGAGGCCGCCCAGCAGGCGCTCGAAGCGCATGCCTGGCCGGGCAATACCCGCGAATTGGAGAACGTCATTCACTTCGCCCTGCTGGTCAGCGATGGCGAGGAAATCCTCCCCGCGCATCTCGACCTGCCCGATACCGCTCCCCTCGCCAGCCTGGCCCGCCAGCTCATGCAGCTAGGCGGCAGTCGAGAGGCGGATACCTTGGCCGAACTGCGCGATCTGCTCGGCGCGGCGCTGGCACGACTGGGGAAAAGCTCGCCGTAGAGCAGTCTGCCGCCGTTCATAAGCAAAGGGCGTGATGGCCATTTGTTTTTGGCATAAGCAGCTAATCAAAAGATATTGTTCCGGAATAAAAAATCTCGGTATTGTCCGCTGCACGCCCACCCGAACGGATGGGCACCCGACTCGCCATCTGCGATGGCCCAGCTTTAGAACAAGGATCACCATGAAAAAGACCCTGCTGACCACCGCCCTGGCCGCCGCACTGTCGTTCGCGGGCCTCGCCAACGCCGCCGAGAAACTGGTGGTGGCCGCCACGCCCGTGCCGCATGCCGAAATCCTCGAACTGATCAAGCCGACCCTGGCCAAGGAAGGCGTGGACCTGGAGATCAAGGTCTTCACCGACTACGTCCAGCCCAATGTGCAGGTCGACCAGAAGCGCCTGGACGCCAACTACTTCCAGACCCTGCCGTACCTGAAGAACTTCAACGAAGGCAAGGGCACCCACCTGGAGACCGTGATCGGCGTGCACGTCGAACCGTTCGGTGGCTACTCGAAGAAGGTCAAGAGCCTGGCCGAGCTGAAGGACGGCTCGACCGTGGCCATCCCCAACGAGGGCAGCAACAGTGGCCGTGCCCTGCTGCTGCTGCAGAAGGCCGGGCTGATTACCCTGAAGGATCCGAAGAACGCCCTGGCCACGCCGAAGGATATCGCCGAGAACCCGAAGAAGCTCAAGTTCAAGGAGCTTGAATCGGCCATGCTCCCGCGTGTGCTGGATCAGGTCGACCTGGACATGATCAACACCAACTATGCGCTTGAAGCCGGCCTGAACCCGGCCAAGGACGCCCTGGTGATCGAAGGTAGCGATTCGCCGTACGTGAACTTCCTGGTTGCCCGCCCGGACAACAAGGACAGCGCGGCGATCCAGAAGCTGGCCAAGGCGCTGACCAGCCCGGAAGTGAAGGCATTCATCGAGAAGAAGTACAGCGGCGCGGTACTGCCAGCGTTCTGATACGCGACCTGGAACGAAAAACGCCGACGCATTTTGCGTCGGCGTTTTTGTTTGTGCTGAGCTGACGGGCAGGCCAGTCTGGAGTAGTGCAGCGCAAGCCTCAGCGTTGAGTCGCCAGGGCCCGGCGCAGCGCCAGGAGCCACAGCAGTTGTTCGTTCGAAGCAGGCAAGCAGGGGCTGTTCATCGTTGTCTTCCTTGTTGAATGTGATGGGCCGTGCAAGTCACAGTTTGAAATCCCTTGGAGGGGAAAAGCCTCGGAAAGATCCGCGTCTAGTGAAGGAAATTTCCGAACGTCACGGGGTGGTGATATAGATATGCAATAAAGATATTTATAAAAATATTTTTATGCCTTTAGAGTCTAGGAATCGTGCTTACCGGCACAGCGCCACTATTCGTGAAATGACGCCGAGTTACCCTCGTGCCGACCCTGGACCTTCCCATGCCGTACCTTCGTGACCCCGTGCCGAGGCCCTTTCCATGAGCTTCGACACTGCTTTCATGCTTAGCACACTGCCGGCCTTCTTCAAGGCCGTTGGCGTGACCCTGCAAGTCGGGGCGATCGCAATCGTCACCTCGTTGCTGGTGGCGCTGCTCAATGCGACGATCCTGGTGTTGCGCACGCCGTACCTGTGGCGCCTGGTCAAGGGCTATGTGGAGCTGGCGCGCAACACACCGTTGCTGATCCAGCTGTTCTTCGTCTACTTCGCCTTGCCGAGCCTGGGGGTGAAGGTATCCGGCTTCGCTGCCGCGATCATCACCCTGACGTTCATGGGCGGTGCCTACCTCACCGAGGTACTGCGCGCCGGGGTCGAGGCCGTGCCACGGGCGCAACTGGAATCCGGGCGCTCCATCGGGCTTTCCGAGGGCCAGCTGCTGCGCCATGTGATCCTGCCCCAGGCCGGCATCCTCAGCCTGCCGGCACTGTTCGCCAATTTCGTCTTCCTGCTCAAGGAAACCACCGTGGTTTCGGCGGTGGCGGTGCCGGAGATTCTCTACACCACCAAGAACTACATCGCCCTGTACTACAAGACCTACGAAATGCTCGCCGTGCTGACCCTGCTCTGCGTGCTGATCTTCCTGCCGCTGTCGCTGCTGCTGCGCTACCTGGAACGGAGGCTGCAACATGGCCAGTTCGGGCATTGAGCTGCTGCTGGTTTCGCTGCCGCAACTGGCCACGGGCGCTGGGCAGACCCTGGCGATCTCGGCCCTGGGCATCCTGTTCGCCACCTTGGGCGGCGTGCTCTACGGCGTGCTGGCGACCCTCGGCAGCCGTTGGCTGAACATCCTGCTGCAGGTGTACCTGGAACTGTTCCGGGCGATTCCGGTGCTGGTCTGGCTGTACCTGGTGTTCTTCGGCTTGCCGATCTTCTTTGGCCTGAGCATCCCCAGCTTCTGGTGCGCGGTGCTGGTGCTGGGCCTGTGGGGCGCCAGCGAGGTCGGCGAGGTGGTGCGCGGCGCCTTGCAGTCGCTGCCACGCGGGCAGCGCGAGGCGGGGTTGTCGATCGGCCTGGGCGGCTGGCAGCTGTATGCCTATGTGCTGCTGCCCCAGGCGCTCAAGCGCATGACCCCGCCGACCATCAATATCTACACGCGGATCATCAAGACCAGCTCGCTGGCGGTGCTGATCGGCGTGGTCGAAGTGATCAAGGCGGGGCAGCAGATTATCGAACGTACCTACGAGTCGGTGCTGATCTACGGCGCGCTGTTCCTGTTCTTCTTTCTTGTCTGCTATCCGCTGTCAGCCGCCTCCCGTGTGCTGGAGCGGCGCTGGGCCCACGCATGAATCCATTGATCGAATTCCAAGGCTTCAACAAGTTCTTCGGCCAGCACCAGGTGCTGGCAGACATCGACCTCAAGGTCCAGGCCGGCGAGGTGGTGGTGATCCTCGGCCCCAGCGGCTGCGGCAAGAGCACCCTGCTGCGCTGCCTCAACGGCCTGGAAGAGGCCCAGGGCGGCAGCCTGCGCCTCGACGGCCAGGAGCTGCTCGGCCCCGACACCGACTGGCGCCAGGTGCGCCAACGGGTCGGCATGGTGTTCCAGAGCTACCACCTGTTCGGCCACATGAGCGTGATCGACAACTTGCTGCTGGGGCCGCTGAAGGTGCAGAAGCGCGAACGCCACGAGGCCCAGGCCCAGGCCGAGGCTCTGCTGGCCCGGGTAGGGCTGCTGGACAAGCGTGACGCGTTCCCGCGCCAGCTCTCCGGTGGTCAGCAGCAACGCATCGCCATTGTCCGTTCGTTATGCATGAACCCACAGGTGATGCTCTTCGATGAGGTCACCGCCGCCCTCGACCCGGAGATGGTCAAGGAGGTGCTGCAGGTGATCCAGGGTCTGGCCCGCGAAGGCATGACCCTGCTCATCGTCACCCACGAAATGGCCTTCGCCCGCGCGGTGGCCGACCGCATCGTGTTCATGGAGGCCGGCAGGATCCTTGAACAGAACCACCCTGAGCGCTTCTTCACTCAACCGCAGACCGCACGCGCGCAGCAGTTCCTGGAGAAATTCTCGTTCGTCGAAAGCCTGCCCAAGACACTGTCTAAGCCACTGCACAAGGAACTGTCATGAAGACTGCCCCGTTCGCCAAACTGCTCGCGCCATTGCTGGGCCTGGCCCTGCTGGCCGGCTGCAACAAATCCGAAGACCCGGCCAAGCCTGCCGCCGCCTCGCCGGCCACCAGCTACCTGGAAACCATCAAGGCCCGTGACAAGCTGATCGTCGGCGTGTTCACCGACAAGCCACCGTTCGGCTTCGTCGATGAAAGCGGCCGCTACGTGGGCTTCGACACCGACATCGGCCGTCGCTTCGCCAAGGACCTGCTGGGCGACGAGAACAAGGTCGAGTTCGTCGCGGTCGAGCCTGCCAGCCGCATCCCGTTCCTGCAGAGCGACAAGGTCGACCTTATCCTCGCCAACATGACCGTCACTCCGGAACGCAAGGAGGCCGTAGACTTCACCAACCCCAACCTGCGCGTGGCGGTGCAGGCCATCGTCGCCGACGGCAGTTCGGTGCAAAAGCTCGACGACCTGGCCGACAAGACCATCATCGTCACCACCGGCACCACCGCCGACATCTGGCTGACCAAGACCCACCCGGACTGGAAACTGCTCAAGTTCGAGAAGAACACCGAGTCGCTGGCCGCGTTGGCCAACGGTCGGGGTGATGCCTATGCCCAGGACAACCTGATCCTGTTTAGCTGGGCCAAGCAGAACCCGGGCTACCGCGTGCTGCCACAGCTGTTGGGTGACGAAGCACCGATCGCCCCGGCGGTGAAGAAGGGCAATACCGAGTTGCGCGATTGGGTGAACGCCGAACTGGCCAAGCTCGGCGAGGAGAAGTTCCTGCTCAAGCTGTACGACCAGTACGTGCGCAAGGAGCTGAGCGACGACACCAAGCCTGAGAGCGTGATCGTCGAGGGCGGCAACTGGCAGGGCTGATCGCCTGAACGGGGCCGCTGTGCGGCCCATCGCCGGCAAGCCGGCTCCCACAGGAACCCGCGTAGCCCATGTGGGAGCCGGCTTGCCGGCGATGGGCTGCAAAGCAGCCCCTTTCGGTCTCAGCAATTGCGCGGTAACCAGTTCAACAGGAAATCATTCACCACCTGCGGATTCTCCAGGCTGGAGATATGCCCGGCGAATGGAATCTGTGCCGCCAGGCATCCAATCAACTGCGCCATCTCGGCGGACTCCGCCGGTGGCCTTGGGATGTCCTGGTCGCCACAGAGCACGATGGTCCGCTCTCCCGGCAGCTCACCGAGTCGCGCCAGCAGGTCTGGCCGGCCGAAAATTACCCGGCCCATGGGGTCGAGGCTTTCGCGGATGGTCTTGGCAGTGCTCGCCTTCAGCCCGGCGCGGAACTGCTCGCGCACGTCAGGCACGGTTTCCCCTCCGGCATGAAAGAAGATCGGCACCACGACGTCCAGCAACGGATCGATAAAGGCTCCCGCCTTGCTTGCCGCATCCAGCAAACCGAAATACTTCAGCCGCGTCGCCTCGGGCTCCGCGCCCAGGTAGGTGTCCATCAGCACCAGGCGGTCGACTCGTTCAGGGTGGTCGACGGCCAACTGCGCGCCCCACATGCCGCCAACCGACAGCCCGACCAGGTGGCACTTCTGGATATCCAGGGCATCGAGCAACGCCAGGTGCTGGCGGGCCAGGGCAGCCATGTCGACGGTGCTGGCGGGCGGAGCGGCGGAATCGCCGTGGCCCCACAGCTCAGGCACGATGACCCGGAAGTGCCGTGACAGGGCGTCGATCTGCGGTTGCCACATGGCGGACGACCACAGGTAGCTGTGACCCAGCAGCACTGGGAAGCCCTGGCCCTGGTCGACATAGCTCATGCGTGCTCCGTCGATCTCGATGAAGTGTTTCTGCATTGCGTGACCTCATGGATTGCGAGAGGGCCGCTGTGCGGCCCCGGTTTCTATCTGGGCACCAGCCGCAGCGTGCTTTGCGCCGGAATCACCCCCATCCGCGCCTTGTGATAGCGCCCCTCGATGTAGTCCTCGGCCTGGTCGCCATAGTGCCGGTCGAACGGCACGCCACTCTGCCCGACCGGGTTGATGGTCAGCGCGGCGCCGGCGTCGGCGAAGTCGATCAGGCGGCGGGTGGATGGCCCGTAGGTGACCGGCCAGGGCGCCGGGCCGATCTTCGCCGACAGGTTGTTCGGCACCTCATGGGTCCCGGGCGCGGCGTACGGCCCGACATTGAACAACAGGTTCAGCGGCTTCTTCACGCCCAGCGGATGGTTATGGGTGAGGGTATGGGCCTTGCCCCACTGCCAGCTGGCCGGATCCTTGCCGAAGGTCTCGCGCAGGTGCTTGAGGCTGCGCTGCCAGGCCAGGCGCACGATGGCGTTGCGATCGGTGTGTTCGTTGCTACCGCGCAGATTCCACCACGGCGATTGAGGGTCGCCAGCCAGGCGAGGCAGCGCGGCGTCGATGGCACGGGTACTTATCAGCACCGGGAACCAGGTGTCGCCCAGTTCGTCGTGCAGGGCGGCGAACGCCAGCTCGTAGAGAAACTGGTTGAACAGCGTGGCGCTGGTGGAGTCCAGCGGGTAGTCGCCGCGCCAGGCCGCCAGTTGCTCGACCAGTTCTTTCTCTTCGTCGCCCTGGGCGACGTTGCGCAAGGTGCCGAGCAGCGGTGCCAGGGTACGCGGGCCATAGTCGGTGCTGGTGTCCAGCTGCAAGGCCTGGCTGTTCTGGGTGTCCCACTTGATGTCCGGGTCGCGTAACAGGCGATCGAGCTGGCGTCCCCGGTCGGCCAAGTTGTAGTAGCCGGGCACGGGCAGTGCGCCCGGTGGTTGGTAATTGGCCGAGACGATATAGCCGCTGGCCGGGTTCTCCTGCTGTGGATTGGCGCTGAATGGGTAGAACCCCGGCTTGGCGGCCTGGCCGCTGCCGCCGTCGAGGATGAACGCCGGGTTGACGCCATCCGGGCGGATCGGCAGGCGCGCCGCCGCCCACCAGCCGATGTCGCCACGGGCATTGGCCCATACCAGGTTCAACCCTGGCGCCTGGATCTTGCTTGCCGCCTCGCGCATCTTGTCCAGGGTGTCGGCGCGGTTGATCTGGTAGAAACCTTCGAGTATCGGGTTCTCGGTTTCCAGGAAGGCCCACCACATGGCGATGGGCGTCGGGCCTGCGGTGTCGCCGAGCACGCTGTTGACGATCGGGCCGTGGGGCGAGCGGCGCAAGGTGATGCTGGCCGGCTGCGCATCCTTGACCGCGATTTTCTGCTCGGTCTTTTCCAGCGACTGCCAGCGGCCATCGACCATCACCTGCTCGGGGTTCTGCGGATTGGTCCGCTCCGCGATCAGGTCGACGTCGTCGTTCTGGAACATGGTCAGGCTCCAACCGAAGTCGCGGTTGTGGCCGAGCAGGGCGAACGGGTTGAGCGCCTGGAAGTAGCCATACAGGTTGAAGCCTGGCGCCGACAACTCGGCTTCGTACCAGATCGCCGGCACCGCGAAGCTGATGTGCGGGTCACCCGCCAGCAGTGGCCGGCCGCTGCGGGTATGGCTGCCGGCCACGGCCCAGGCGTTGCTGCCCTCGAACTGCGGGATGCCGGCATCGCCCAGGGCCTCGTGGCTGAGCCGCGCCAACTGCTCCAGGCTGCGCCAGTCGGCGGCGGCCAGCGGCGTGGCCACGGCGCCGTCGGGCTGCCAGTCGAGGTCGAAGATCTTCAGGTACTCGGGGCCGAGCTGATCGCGAATGTAGGTCAGCGCCGGGTCGGTGCGGAACGCGGCGGCGAAGCTGTAGGCGAGGTAGCCGGCAATGCTCAGGGTATCCTCGGCGGTAAAGGGGCGCGGCGTGATGCCGAGCAGGTCGAACTCCATGGGCTTGGGGTGGCTGGCCTGCCACTGGTTGATGCCGTCCAGGTAGGCCTGCAGCGCCTGCCAGGCCGGTGACTGGCGGTCCTGGCGCTGCACCATCAAGGCTGCCTGGTCGCGAATGCGCAGGCTGCGGAACAGGGTATCGGTGGGCAGCAACTTCTCGCCCAGCACCTCGGCCAGCTCGCCGCGAGCCAGACGGCGCATGATCTCCATCTGGAACAGACGGTCCTGGGCTTGCACGTAGCCCAGGGCGCGGTACAGGTCCTGCTCGTTCTGCGCCTGCAGGTGCGGCACGCCACGGGCATCGAAGCGCACGCTGACCGGCGCCTGCAGGCCGTTGATGGCCGCTTCGCCATCACGCTGGGGCTGCTTGCCCTGCACGTACCAGTAACCGCCGCCCGCGGCGGCCACGGCGATCACCACCGCCAGCAAGGTCAGGCTGCGCTTCATCGAGACTCCTTGTGCACTCGAGCGAAAGAATGTGGTCCGATCATCGGCGGATTCGCGAACTGAGCATAGCCCCCTGAAAGGAGTTTCCATGTCCCTCAGCGAAAAACAGAAAATGCTGGCAGGCCAGCTCTACCATGCCGGCTGCCCCGAGCTGCAAGCCGAGCAGGCGGCCAACCGTCAGTGGATGCACCGTTACAACGGCAGCGTCGAACAACCCAACGAGACGCGCCATGATTTGTTGAAGGCGCATTTCGCCATCGTGGGCGAAGGCGTGGTGATCCGTCCGCCGTTCCACTGCGACTACGGCTACAACATCAGCGTGGGCGCCAACACCTTCATGAACTTCAACTGCGTGATCCTCGACGTGCTGCCAGTGCGCATCGGCGCCGACTGCCAGATCGCCCCGGCGGTGCAGATCTACACCGCCGACCACCCGCTGGACCCGGCGCTGCGCCGCAGCGGCCTGGAAAGCGGGCGGCCGGTGATCATTGGCGACAATGTCTGGATCGGCGGCGGGGCGATCATCCTGCCGGGGGTGACCATCGGTGATAACGCCGTGGTCGGCGCCGGCAGCGTGGTGACCCGGGATGTGCCGGCCGGGGCGGTGGTGGTGGGTAATCCGGCGCGGGTGCGTCAATCGATCCAGGGGCAATAGCAGCCGACCGCCAGGGTATTCGAGGCCTGCACCCGACGCCCTTGTGCCAGCGCCTTGAGGATCGGCTCGATGAAACTGTTGCTCGAGTTGCACACCGCGCCTTCGCTGTAGGGGCCGAAGTAGGCGAGGTTGCCGTCGTGGTCCCAGATCGCCACGGCGGGGCTGGCGGGCAGGTGCTCGCTGCCGGGCAGGCTGGCCAGGGGCTTCAGTGTTCCCAGATTGGCCGGCAGTTGGCCGTGGCTGCCAGGCTTTTGCACGACATGGAAACTGACCCCGAGCGGCGCGAAGTGCTCGACCAGCTCGCCCAGGTGCTGCTGGTTGCCGACATTGCACGGGCAGGCCGGGTCCCAGAAGTGCACCACGCGGATCGGGCCCGGGCCGGCCAGCTCGGCTGGGAGGCTCAGTTGGCTGCCGTCGAAGAAGGTGGCCTGGTTGTCGAACGGACGCAGGTAGCGGGACTGGAAGCTGTCGTAGGCCCACCAGGCGGTGGCAGCGCAGAGCAGCAGGGCAAGGAATATCAGAAGTCGCTTCGCCATAGGGGCCTTGCGCGATGCTCGTGGGAGCGGGCTCGCATTGTTCGTCGGAGGAGGGCCAAGCTTGCCATGACGCGGCCCAGAGCTGAATATCGCAGATCAATACTTGCTTCACTCTGGATGTACCGATGCCCGCCAGTTTCCACCCCGACCTGCTGCGCGCCAGCCTGTCGCCCCTTGCCGATCGCCACCTGCTGTCCACCCAGGGCCAGGCCTACCAGGGCTTCTACGGCCTGGGCATGTCCGCACACAGTTGGCTGGGCGGCTTCCGGGTGGCAGGCTTCGACCTGGTCGGCCAGGTCTGGCTGCCCGAACGGCCACAGGCGACGTTGTTCCTGTTGCATGGCTACTACGATCACATGGGGCTATACCGTCATGTGATCGAATGGGCCCTGGGGCGCGGCTACGCCGTGATCGGCTGCGATCTGCCAGGTCATGGTCTGTCCAGTGGCGAACGGGCCAGCATCGATGATTTCAGCATCTACCAGCAGGTGCTCGAGGCGTTGTTCGAACAGGCCCGCCTGCTCGACCTGCCACGGCCCTGGCATCTCTGTGGCCAAAGCACCGGTGGGGCGATCGTGGTCGACCATCTGTTGCACCAGGGCGAAAGCAGCCCTGTCGACGGCGAGGCAATCCTGTTGGCCCCCCTGGTGCGCCCGCGCGCTTGGCGCTGGTCAAAGCTGAGCTATTGCGTGCTGCGCCACTTCGTCAATGGCATCGAGCGGCGCTTCAGCGAAAACACCAACGACCCGGCCTTCCTGCCTTTTCTCGAAGCTGACCCGCTACAGCCACGGCGCCTGCCGACCGCCTGGGTCGGTGCGCTGATGAAGTGGGTCCGGCGCATCGAAGCCGCGCCCCGGAGTACGCGGCGGCCGCTGATCGTGCAGGGCGAGGCGGACGGTACGGTAGATTGGCCGTACAACCTCAAGGTGCTCAAGGCCAAGTTCGCAGAGCCGCAGATCCTCATGCTGCCTGAGGCGCGGCACCACCTGGCCAACGAGCTGCCTGGCATCCGCCAGCGCTACTTCGAGTTCATCGGCCAGCGCCTGGACTGACTTACTTCAGGTTGGCGGCGTTCTGGCCCACGGCCAGGGCGGCGCGAATCGCGGCCACCGCGGCCTTGTAGTAGGCCTGGCCGTCCGTCGATTCGGCGAAGGTGGCGAACTGCTCGAGCTCAGCGTCGGACAGGTCGCGATAGACGTACAACAACGTGTTGTTCAGGTCCTCGCCCACTTGGCTCATCAAGCGCTGGCGTTGGCCATCGAGCAGGTTCTGGGCCTGGCCGCCGCCGAACAGGCCGGGCAGCATCGAGCTCAGGCTGTCGGCCGCCACGCCGGCGATCGCCAGGCTGACCTCGGCGCCGGCCTCGCGGGCGGGCAAGGCCTGGGCCAGGTGGCCGACGATCAGCACGCGGTTGTCGCTGGCCTGGATCTTCGGCAGGCCCTTGGCGTGCTTGGCCAGTTGGTCCTTGCGTGTGGCAAGTAGCTCGGCGGCCACGACCTTGCGCCCCAGCGGCGACTGGAAGAAGGCCAGGGCCGGCGAGGGGTTGGGCAGGTTGGCGCGCAGTTGCGCCTGGGCCCTTTGGTCCATGGCCTGGGCCTGGAACCGTTGGTTGCTGTTGTTGACCAGCGCCTGGTAGACCGCAGGCGGCAAGCTGTTGCGGTAGCGCTGCTGGGCGGCGCTCACGGCATCGTTGAAGTGGGCGCGCTGGTCGGGCCAGCCAGCGACCTTGTACAGCTGATCGAGGGTGTCTGCCCAGACAGGCATGGTGCAGATCATCAGCAGAAGCAGGGAAAACAGACGGCGCATTCAGGACTCCTGTCGGCAGGCCGCTATTGTCCTTGGCGTTGCGGGGCTTTGTCGAGTCGCCAGCGGCGCTTCCTGACCAAGTGGCGCTGTGCGAGCGATGGCCGAATGGCTATGATGCGCCATGCACATTCCTTCCGAACATCCGCTGCTGTCGACCATTGTCGATGACCTGGCCACCCGTGGCTGGTCGCAGCAATCTCTTTTCCTGCCCGACGAACTGTCGCGCGCGCTGGCGGCCGAATGCCGTCGTCGCTACGCCGAGGGTGAGCTGAACCCCGCCGGCATAGGGCGTGGCGCCGCGCAGGAGATCCGCGAGGCGATCCGTGGCGACCAGATCCAGTGGATCGACCCCGGTGAATCGGAGTTCTGCGATCGCTACCTGGGGGCAATGGACAGCCTGCGCCAGGCCATCAACCGGGGGTTGTTCCTGGGGCTCGAGGACTTTGAGTGCCACTTTGCCCTGTATCCGCCGGGCGCCTTCTACAAGCGCCATCTCGACCGCTTCCGCGACGATGACCGGCGCATGGTGTCGGCCGTGCTGTACCTCAACGAGGGTTGGCAGCCGCAGGACGGTGGACAATTGCGCATGTTCCTGAAGGGCGATGTCGAACACGACGTGGCGCCGTTGGCCGGTAGCCTGGTGGTGTTCCTGTCGGGTGAAGTCCCGCACGAGGTACTCCCGGCTGGGCGTGAACGCCTGTCGTTGACCGGTTGGTTCCGGCGCCGTGGCAATGAGCCGTTCTGAGCTGGCGAAGGTGCTGGTCAGCGCCTGCCTGCTGGGCCAGCCGGTACGCTATGACGGGCGTGCCAGCGGCCATCCCGACGTATTGCAGCGTTGGCAGGCAGAAGGCAGGGTGGTGCCACTGTGCCCGGAGGTTGCCGGTGGCTTGCCGACACCACGACCGCCCGCGGAGATACCCGGTGGGCAGGGCGGGGCGGTTCTGGATGGGCAGGCACAGGTGCTGACGGTGACCGGCGACGATGTCAGCGGCGCCTTTCTCGCCGGGGCCCGCGTGGCGCTGGAACTGGTGCGTCGGCATGGCATCCGTGTGGCGGTACTCAAGTCGGGCAGCCCCTCGTGTGGCAATCTGCAGACCTATGACGGCAGCTTCAGCGGTGTGAAGGTGGCAGGTGAGGGCGTGACCACGGCCTTGTTGCGGCGCGAAGGGGTACTCGTGTTCAGCGAGCTGGAGCTGGAAGACGCGCAGCGAGCGTTGAGCCAGATCTGATCGCGGGGCAAGCCCGCTCCCACGTAATGCTGAGCATGACGGCAGCGTTGCGCGGCAGCGGGCTTGCCCCGCTATGCGGTGTTACTGTCCGGCGCTCGCCTGCTTGGTGCCCTTGAGCCATTTGCTTTCCAGGTCAGCCAGGCGGCCATCGTCCTCGATCCGTTGCAGGGCATTGCTCACAGCCGTCTCGAAGGCTGGATTGCCCTTCAGGTACGGAATCACCAGTTTCTGGCTGGCGAGAGTCCGAATGGTGTCGAGTTGGTCGCTCGGTTCGATGCCTTGCTTATTGAAGGCCATGTCGAACTTGCCGCTCTCCACCCCAGGCAGCACCTCTTCGGCTGGGGTCTCGACGAACTCGGCCCGCACATCCAGCTCCTTGGCCAGGGCCTGGCCCAACTCGATCTCGAAGCCGGTCAGGTGTTCGTTTTCCTTGAACGCATAAGGTGGTGAATCGCTCAGCACGGCAATGCGCAGTTCGCCACGGTCGTTGATTTCGTCGATCAGTTCGGCCTGGGCCAGTGGGCTGAACAATACCGCCAGCAGAATGCCAATGGTCAAACGCATGAGTGCCCCTTCTTGTTCGGCAGGTGAATGTCATTCGCCGAGGCTTTCTTTTCTGCCGCGGTCGAACGCAGCCTATGACCGTGTAGCCGCGTTAATGTTTACGCCGGCCTGAAATATTTCTGCCCCTGTTTTTGAACCTCTGCCTGGCTGGTTGGACTATGGTGAAGTACCGCTGTGCTTCGTTTAAGTGATAGCGGTCAATTGAAGTGAATCACAGGAGAAGTGAATGAAAAGCCTATTTTCGCGTGCTGCCGTCGCCGGTCTGCTGATGGGGGCGTCGGTGTTCGCCAGTGCCGCGGATGCGCTGAAGAGCCAGCAGCCACCGGAGGGCGCCAAGGTCTTCATCGTTTCCCCCGCCGACGGGGCCACGGTCGACAAGACCTTCACCGTCAAGTTCGGTATCGAGGGCATGGGCCTCAAGCCTGCGGGTGACCAGACCCCGCACACCGGGCATCACCATCTGCTGGTAGATGTGGACAAGGCGCCGGTCGCCGACATGCCGTTGCCGACCAGCCTGATGCCGGAGAACAACGCACCCCTGCCAGCTGGCCCGCAAGTACTGCACTTCGGCAAGGCACAGACCGAGGCGACCATCACCCTGACGCCGGGCAAGCACACCCTGCAACTGGTGCTGGGCGACATGTACCATGTGCCGTTCAAACCGAGCGTCGAGTCGCAGAAGATCACCGTCATCGTCAAATGACGCTTGCTCTGTAGACGCACGCAACGAAAAAGGGAGGCCACCAGGGCCTCCCTTTCTCATGCAGCCGGCAAACTTAGAACAGTACGCGCGAGCGAATAGTGCCCTTCACATGCTGCAGTTTTTCCTGGGCCAGGTCGGAGTACTCGGCATCGACGTCGATGACCACGTAACCCACTTTCTCGTCGGTCTGCAGGAACTGACCGGAGATGTTGATACCGTTCTCGGCGAACACTTTGTTGATCTCGCTGAGTACGCCCGGGATGTTTTCGTGGATGTGCAGCAGGCGGTGCTTGCCTGGGTGGGCCGGCAGCGCGACTTCCGGGAAGTTGACCGACGACACCGAGGTACCGTTGTCGCTGTACTTGACCAGCTTCTCGGCCACTTCCAGGCCGATGTTGGCCTGGGCTTCGGCGGTGGAACCACCGATGTGCGGGGTCAGGATCACGTTGTCCAGGCCACGCAGCGGGCTTTCGAACTCTTCGTCATTGGAGCGTGGCTCGACCGGGAACACGTCGATGGCGGCGCCGATCAGGTGCTTGTCCTTGATCGCGGCGGCCAGGTGGTCCAGCTCGACCACGGTGCCACGGGCGGCGTTGATCAGGATCGCGCCCTTCTTCATCGCGCGGATTTCCTTCTCGCCGATCATCCACTGGGTGGATGGCAGCTCGGGTACGTGCAGCGAGACGATGTCGGCCAGGCCCAGCAGCTCGTTCAGGCTGGTGACCTGGGTGGCGTTGCCCAGCGGCAGCTTGGTCAGCGGGTCGTAGAAGTAGACCTGCATGCCCAGGCTTTCGGCCAGCACCGACAGCTGGGTACCGATCGAGCCGTAGCCGACGATGCCCAGTTTCTTGCCGCGGATCTCGAAGGAGTTGGCCGCGCTCTTGATCCAGCCACCGCGGTGGCAGGAGGCGTTCTTCTCGGGGATGCCGCGCAGCAACAGGATGGCTTCGGCCAGCACCAGTTCGGCCACCGAACGGGTGTTGGAGTACGGCGCGTTGAACACCGCAATGCCGCGGTTGCGGGCCGCGCTCAGGTCGACCTGGTTGGTGCCGATGCAGAAACAGCCGACCGCGACCAGTTTCTTCGCACAGTCGAAGACCTCTTCGGTCAGCTGGGTGCGCGAGCGGATGCCGATGAAGTGGGCATCGGCGATCTTTTCCTTCAGCTCTGCATCCGGCAGCGAGCCGGTGAGGTACTCGATGTTGCTGTACCCGGCAGCCTTGAGGATATCCACCGCATTCTGGTGGACGCCTTCAAGAAGAAGGAACCTGATCTTGCTCTTGTCGAGAGAAGTCTTGCTCATCTGCGTAAACCTGTATCCCGGAGAAAAATGGCGAGGGGGGTGAAGCGGCGCGGCGTCGGCCTTAGCACGAACAGCGGGAGGGCTATGCTAGCATACGCGACACAATCTGAGCCCATCCCGACAGGTGAAGCGTGCTCAGGGTGACTATGAATAAGTCGAGAGTTCCAGCGATGACCCAGTCCGTGGTAATTGATGAACTGATGACCCTGGTCGACCCTGGCAAGGTCCTCACCGACCCTGCCTCGCTCGACGCCTACGGCAAGGACTGGACCAAGCACTACCCGCCTGCGCCAAGCGCGATCGTCTTCCCCAAAACCATCGATCAAGTCCAGGCCATCGTGCGCTGGGCCAACCGGCACAAGGTCGCGTTGGTGCCATCGGGCGGGCGTACAGGATTGTCGGGCGCTGCCGTGGCCGCCCATGGCGAGGTGGTGGTCGCCTTCGACTACATGAACCAGATCCTGGCCTTCAATGAGTTCGATCGAACCGTCGTGTGCCAGCCGGGCGTGGTGACCCGCCAGCTTCAGCAGTTCGCCGAGGACCAGGGGCTTTACTATCCGGTGGACTTCGCCTCCTCCGGCTCCAGCCAGATCGGCGGCAATATCGGCACCAATGCCGGCGGAATCAAGGTGATCCGCTACGGCATGACCCGCAACTGGGTGGCTGGGCTGAAGGTGGTCACCGGCAAGGGCGAGCTGCTCAAGCTGAACAAGGACCTGATCAAGAACGCCACCGGCTACGACCTGCGCCAACTGTTCATCGGCGCCGAAGGCACCCTGGGGTTCGTGGTGGAGGCGACCATGCGCCTCGACCGTGCGCCGCGCAACCTTACGGCGATGGTGCTGGGCACGCCTGACTTCGACGCGATCATGCCAGTGCTGCACGCCTTCCAGGGCAAGCTCGACCTCACCGCATTCGAGTTCTTTTCCGACAAGGGCCTGGCCAAGATCCTCGCCAGGGGCGATGTGCCCGCGCCATTTGAAACCGACTGCCCGTTCTATGCCCTGCTGGAGTTCGAAGCCAGCACCGAGGAGGTGGCCAACGAGGCGCTCGCCACCTTCGAGCACTGCGTAGAGCAGGGCTGGGTGCTGGACGGGGTGATGAGCCAGAGCGACACCCAGCTGAAGAACCTTTGGAAGCTGCGCGAGTACCTGTCCGAGACCATCTCCCACTGGACGCCGTACAAGAACGACATCTCTGTCACCGTCTCGAAAGTGCCGGCGTTCCTGCGCGACATCGATGCCATCGTCGGCGAGCACTATCCGGACTACGAGGTGGTCTGGTACGGCCATATCGGCGACGGCAACCTGCACCTGAATATCCTCAAGCCCGACCACATGAGCAAGGACGACTTCTTCGCCTCCTGCGCCAAGGTCAACAAGTGGGTGTTCGAGATCGTCGAGCGTTACAACGGCTCGATCTCCGCCGAGCACGGCGTGGGCATGACCAAGCGCGATTACCTGGGCTACAGCCGCTCACCGGAAGAAATCGCCTGCATGAAGGCGATCAAGGCGGTGTTCGACCCGAACGGCATCATGAATCCGGGTAAGATCTTCGCTCCCGAATAAAAAGCAGTGTTCACAGGAGTCGGCCATGAGTTACCAGCACCAGTACGTAGACGGCACGCGCATCCACTTCCCGCTGGGCAAGGTGGTGTGCATTGGCCGCAACTACGCCGAGCATGCCAAGGAACTGGACAACCCCATCCCCAGCGAGCCGCTGCTGTTCATCAAGCCCGGTAGTTGCGTGGTGCCCTTGGAAGGTGGCTTCAAGATTCCGACCGAGCGTGGCTCGGTGCACTACGAGGCGGAAATCGCGGTGTTGCTGGGCAAGCCGTTGTCGACCAAGCCGACCGAGGAAGAGGTGCTCGACGCCATTTCCGGCTATGCCCCGGCTTTGGACCTCACCCTGCGCGACCTGCAGAGCAAACTGAAGGAAAAGGGCCTGCCGTGGGAGCTGTGCAAAAGCTTCGATGGTGCTTGCGTGCTGCCGCCTTTTGTCTCGGCAGGCGCCTTCGAGGATGTGAAGGACATCGGTATACGCCTGACCATCAACGGCGAGGTGCGTCAGGACGGCAATAGCGCGATGATGCTCAACCCCATCGTGCCGATGATCCAGCATATGGCCGCGTGCTTCTCGTTGCAGGCGGGTGATGTGATCCTCACCGGCACTCCGGCGGGTGTGGGGCCGTTCGAGGTTGGCGACGAGCTGGTACTGGAGCTTCCAGGCGTCAGCCGGTTCGAGAGCCGGGTGCTCTGAGCCGAAGGTTCGCGCCTTTCCTGGAAAAAGTGCAGAGACGTTTACCGTTTTTTCACACCCTTTGCGGATAATGCGCGAACCTACGCCTATCCTCAGGACCCTTGCATGCCCTCTCCCTCCCGCGCTTCCGTGTCTCCCAAGCGCCCCTTTTACCGGCGCTGGCCGTTCGGCCTGGCAGCAGCAGCGGTTATCGGCTATGGCGTCATATCTGCCATGCACTGGGACGACCGCGGCCTGCTGTGGATAAAGGAAGGTTTCGAAAGCCAGGCTGAACGCCAGGAAAGTATCTGGTTGCCCAGCTACGTGGTCGACATCGATGCCAAGCCGTTGCCCGGCATGGAGCGTGACGAGGCGTCGGACCTGGCGTTCAACCCGCACACCCGGTCGTTGTTCGCAGTCATGGGCAAGCACCCGTTCCTGGTCGAGCTCACCCTGGATGGCGACGTGTTGCGCAAGATTCCCCTGGTGGGCTGGTCCAACCCGGAAGGTGTGGCGGTGCTTGAGGATGGCCAGATCGCCATCGTCGATGAGCGCAACCATGACCTGACGCTGGTCAAGGTGGATGCCGGCACCACGTCGCTGAACCGCGCCGACTACCAGCCCTACGACCTGGGCGACGCTGATGAAGGCAACAAGGGCTTCGAGGCCATTGCCTGGGACCTGATGCGCCAGCGCCTGGTCATCGGCGCCGAGCGGCCGCCCAGGATGTTCACCTGGAACACCGATGGGCGCAGCCCGCTCAAGGGCCAGAAGCAGCCGCTGGCCAGCGACGAACTGGATCTGCGCAACTTGTCCGCGCTGGGTATCGACCCGCGCACAGGGCATCTGCTGGCATTGTCGGCAGACTCCAACATGCTGCTCGAGCTTGACGAAAAGGGTGAGCAGGTCAGCTTCATGACCCTGCTGGGCGGCTTCAATGGCCTGGCTGACACCATTCCGCGGGCCGAGGGAGTGGCAATGGACGATCAGGGCAACCTGTACATGGTCAGCGAGCCGAATCTGTTCTATCGCTTCAAAAAGAACTGACCGATCAGACATTTCTGATGGTGGCATTAAGCTTTGCTTCAGTTGATAGTGGTTAGCTACGCGCTCCTATTGCCGAGTCCGCCCGCATGCGCCGCCACGTTCGCCTGATCTTCGTCTTCTTCGTGTTTGTCTGCCTGCTCGTGCTGGGGGCTGCCGGGCACGAGTTCCGCATGTTCGAGCGGGGCTGGTTCAACCTCAAGACCTGGTGGCAGCCGGCTGAGCAGAGCATCGGCCTGGATCGTTACCAGGTGGTGCTCGAGGCCAGGCCTATCGAGGGCCTGGACGACGACATCTCGGCGTTGACCTACGACCCCGACCGCAAGAGCCTGTTCACCGTCACCAATGCCCGGTCGGAGCTGATCGAGTTGTCACTGGATGGCCGTATCCTGCGCCGTGTCCCGCTGACCGGCTTCGGCGACCCCGAGGCGGTGGAGTACATCGGGCCCAACAGCTACGTGATCACCGATGAGCGCCAGCAGCGGCTGATTCGTGTGCGCCTGGACGATGACACCCTGTTCCTCGATGCCGCCGACGCCGAGCAGTTGTCCCTGGGCATCGGCCTGAACGGCAACAAGGGGTTCGAGGGGCTGGCCTACGACTCGGCAGGCAAGCGCCTGTTCGTGGCCAAGGAGCGGGACCCGATGATGATCTACGAGGTGCACGGCTTTCCCCACGACAATCCCGACAAACCCTACGCCGTGCATGTGGTGCAGGATCGCAAGCGCGACCGGCGGTTGTTCGTGAGGGACCTGTCGAGCCTGCAGTTCGACGAACGCAGCGGGCACCTGCTGGCGCTGTCCGACGAGTCGCGGCTGGTGCTGGAGCTTGATGTGAAGGGGCGGCCGCTGAGTACCCTGTCATTGCGTAAGGGGTTCCAGGGGTTGAAGAAGACCGTGCCACAAGCTGAGGGGATTGCGATGGACGATGCCGGGACCATCTATCTGGTCAGTGAGCCGAACCTGTTCTATGTGTTCAAGCAGCCTTGATGGGTAGAGGATGGCCCTTGCTTCGCCGGTGTTCGCTGGCAAGCCAGCTTCCACAAGGTAGTGCGGACCCTGTGGGAGCTGGCTTGCCAGCGATTCGAGGGCGCAGCCCTCGCTGGCGATTACTCGGCCTTCAGGCTCTTCACGCCTTCAGCGGTACCCAACAACAGCACATCCGCCGGCCGCGCCGCGAACAGACCATTGGTAACCACGCCGACGATCGCGTTGATCTGGCTTTCCAGCTCCACCGGGTTGGTGATCTGCAGGTTGTGCACGTCGAGGATGACGTTGCCGTTGTCGGTTACCACGCCTTCGCGATAGACCGGGTCGCCGCCCAGCTTGACCAGCTGGCGCGCCACGTGGCTGCGGGCCATCGGGATGACCTCGACCGGCAGAGGGAAGGCACCCAGCACCGGCACCAGCTTGCTGGCGTCGGCGATGCAGATGAAGGTCTTGGCCACTGCCGCGACGATCTTCTCGCGGGTCAGGGCCGCGCCGCCGCCCTTGATCAGGTTGAGATGGGCATCGCTCTCGTCGGCGCCGTCCACGTAGAACTCCAGCTCGCTGACGCTGTTCAGCTCGTACACCGGGATGCCATGGCCCTTCAGGCGCTGGGCGGTGGCCTCGGAGCTGGCGACGGCGCCGTCGAAGGCGGTCTTGTGCTGGGCCAGGGCGTCGATGAAGAAGTTGGCGGTCGAGCCTGTGCCAACGCCGACGACGCTTTTCTCATCCAGTTTCGGCAGGATGAGGTCGACGGCGGCCTGGGCGACGGCCTGTTTGAGTTGGTCCTGGGTCATGCGGGCTCCGGGAGGGGCAGGGCGGATATCGAAAGTTGCCTAGTATAGCGGCTCCGGCGGCTTTGCTGTGGTCGCCCGACGTGGCGCTGCGGTAGACTCCCAGCCCTTGTCCCGCGGCCCAGTGATGCTTTCCGATGCTCGAACAGTACGTCAAGAAGATCCTCACCTCGCGCGTCTACGACGTTGCTGTCGAAACCCCGCTGCACACGGCCGGGCAACTGAGCAAGCGCCTGGGCAACACGGTGCTGCTCAAGCGCGAGGACCTGCAGCCGGTGTTCTCGTTCAAGATCCGCGGGGCCTACAACAAGCTGGCGCAACTGAGCGCCGAGGAGCTGGCCCGTGGCGTGGTCACCGCCTCGGCCGGCAACCATGCCCAGGGCCTGGCACTGGCGGCGCGGGAGCTGGGTATCAAGGCGACCATCGTCATGCCCAAGACCACCCCGGAGATCAAGATCGAAGGCGTGCGCTCGCGTGGTGGCAAGGTGTTGTTGCATGGCGACAGCTTCCCCGAGGCGCTGGCCTACTCGCTGAAGCTGGTGGAGGAGAAAGGTTTCGTCTACATCCACCCCTACGACGACCCACACACCATTGCCGGGCAAGGCACGGTGGCCATGGAGATCCTGCGCCAGCACCCGGGCCAGCTCGACGCGATCTTCGTGCCGGTCGGCGGCGGCGGTCTGATCGCCGGTATCGCCGCCTACGTGAAATACCTGCGCCCGGAAATCAAGGTCATCGGCGTCGAACCGGACGATTCCAATTGCCTGCAGGCCGCCATGGCCGCCGGTGAGCGCGTGGTGCTGCCACAGGTCGGGCTGTTCGCCGACGGCGTGGCGGTGGCGCAGATCGGCCAGCACACCTTCGATATCTGCCGCCACCACGTGGACGAGGTCATTACCGTCAGCACCGACGAGATCTGTGCGGCGATTAAGGATATCTACGACGATACCCGCTCGATCACCGAACCTGCCGGTGCCCTCGGTGTTGCCGGGATCAAGAAGTACGTCGAGCTCAAGGGTGTGGCCGGGCAGACCCTGGTGGCCATCGACTCGGGCGCCAACGTCAACTTCGACCGCCTGCGGCATGTGGCCGAGCGCGCCGAGCTGGGCGAGAAGCGCGAGGCGATCATCGCCGTGACCATTCCTGAGCGCCCAGGCAGCTTCAAGGCCTTCTGCGAGGCCATCGGCAAGCGCCAGATCACTGAATTCAACTACCGCAAGCACACCTCGGACGAGGCGCACATCTTCGTCGGCGTGCAGACTCACCCGGAAACCGACCCGCGTGCGGCATTGGTACAGCAGTTGACGGAGCAAGGTTTCCCAGTCACCGACCTGACCGACAACGAACTGGCCAAGCTGCATATCCGTCACATGGTGGGTGGCCACTCGGCCGGGGCCAGCGATGAGATGGTGCTGCGCTTCGAGTTCCCGGAGCGGCCCGGTGCCCTGTTCAACTTCCTCAACAAGCTGGGCGGGCGTTGGAACATCTCGATGTTCCACTACCGCAACCACGGCGCCGCCGACGGGCGCGTGGTCGCGGGCCTGCAGGTGCCGGAGGAAGAGCGTCACCTGGTGCCGGCAGCCCTGGCCAAGATCGGCTATCCATACTGGGACGAGACCGAGAACCCGGCTTACCGGCTATTCTTGGGCTGAACACGCTTCACCTCGCGGGAGCGGGCCTGCCCCGCGATGAGGCCGAAAGCGAAAAAGCCTGCTGAAGGATGATTTTCACATGGAACACCTGACCACCCTCAAGACCCTGCACATCCTCGCCACGGCCCTGTTGCTGCTTGGCGCCCTGGGCCTGGCGGGCTGGACCTGGCATGCCCGGCGCAAGGGCGACACCGAGGCCTATGGCAAGTTGTTGCGCCGCCCGCTGGTGTTCGTCTGGCTGCTGATGGGGCTGTGCCTGCTGAGCATGCCGTTCACCGGCTGGTGGCTGGTGCACCTGGTCGGCTGGCCGCTGGGGCAGACTTGGGTGCTGGCCTCCAGCGTCATCTATACCCTTGGCGCGTTTGCCGTGTGGTGGCTGGTGGCGCGCCTCAACCGGCTGCGCAAGGCCGAAGCCGTCGGCTTGAAGTTCACCTTGGCGCTGGCGGTGTTCAGCGGTGTGTGCTTCCTGTCCATCGCCGGCCTGATGGGCGCCAAGCCGGTCTGATGACACCCGCCAGCCCGCTCCCATTGGTAAACCTTGGGGGCGGGCGGGGCCCGCGAGGGGTTAACGCAGTCGCGTCACCTTGCCTTCATGCAAACCCTGTATACCAGTGCCACGCCCGGTGTGGCGACGCTCGCCCAATACGCAGTCTTCACCTCGCCGCACATAAGCGTGGCGGGCGCGTTGCTGCGCGCTCAGGCTTTGTGGAACAATGCGGCGACATGCGTTTGCGAGGTTGCTGCCGTGATCGACCCGGATGGTTTTCGCCCCAATGTCGGGATCATTCTCACGAATGATGCCGGGCAGGTGCTATGGGCTCGGCGGATCAACCAGGATGCCTGGCAGTTTCCACAGGGGGGTATCAACCCTGACGAAACGCCGGAAGATGCCCTGTACCGCGAGCTGAACGAAGAAGTAGGCCTGGAACGCCAGGATGTGGAAATTCTTGCCTGCACCCGTGGCTGGTTGCGTTATCGTTTACCCCAGCGCCTGGTGCGCACCCACAGCCAGCCGTTGTGTATCGGCCAGAAACAGAAGTGGTTCCTGCTACGCCTGGTGAGCAATGAGCAACGGGTGCGCATGGACCTGACCGGCAAGCCGGAATTCGATGGCTGGCGCTGGGTCAGCTACTGGTATCCGCTGGGCCAGGTGGTGACATTCAAGCGCGAGGTATACCGCCGCGCCCTGAAAGAGCTAGCCCCGCGCCTGCTGACGCGCGACTGACGACGGAGTCCGACCCCGAGCCATGCTCAATACGCTGCGCAAGATCGTCCAGGAAGTGAACTCCGCCAAAGATCTCAAGACGGCGTTGGGGATCATTGTCTTGCGCGTCAAGGAGGCAATGGGCAGCCAGGTCTGCTCCGTCTACCTGCTCGACCCGGACACCAACCGCTTTGTGCTGATGGCCACCGAGGGCCTGAACAAGCGCTCCATCGGCAAGGTCAGCATGGCGCCCAACGAGGGCCTGGTCGGCCTGGTCGGCACCCGCGAGGAGCCGCTTAACCTCGAGAACGCCGCCGATCACCCCCGTTACCGCTACTTCGCCGAAACCGGCGAAGAGAAATTCGCCTCCTTCCTCGGCGCACCGATCATCCACCATCGTCGCGTGGTCGGCGTGCTGGTCATCCAGCAGAAGGAACGCCGCCAGTTCGACGAAGGCGAAGAGGCCTTCCTGGTCACCATGAGCGCGCAGCTCGCCGGGGTTATCGCCCACGCCGAGGCGACGGGTTCGATCCGTGGCCTGGGCCGTCAGGGCAAGGGCATCCAGGAAGCCCGTTTCGTCGGGGTGCCGGGTTCGCCGGGCGCGGCGGTCGGTCGATCGGTGGTGATGCTGCCGCCCGCCGACCTGGAGGTGGTGCCCGACCGCACTGTCGAGGACATCGACAACGAACTCAAGCTGTTCAACAACGCGCTCGAAGGCGTGCGCGAGGACATGCGCAAGCTGTCGGCCAAGCTCGCCACCCAGCTGCGCCCCGAAGAACGTGCGTTGTTCGACGTGTATCTGATGATGCTCGAGGACGCCGCCCTCGGTGGCGAGGTGGTCGAAGTCATCAAGACTGGCCAGTGGGCCCAGGGCGCCTTGCGCCAGGTGGTCGGCGAACACGTCAATCGCTTCGAGCTGATGGATGACGACTACCTGCGCGAGCGGGCATCGGACGTCAAGGACCTGGGCCGGCGCCTGCTGGCGTATCTGCAGGAGGCCCGTTCGCAGTCGCTGGTCTACCAGGACAACACCATTCTGGTCAGTGAAGAACTGACCCCCGCGATGCTCGGCGAGGTGCCGGAGGGCAAGCTGGTGGGCCTGGTTTCGGTACTCGGCTCGGGCAACTCCCACGTGGCGATCCTGGCCCGGGCCATGGGCATTCCCACGGTCATGGGGGTGGTCGACCTGCCTTACTCGAAGGCCGACGGCATCGAGATGATCGTCGACGGCTACAAGGGCGAAGTCTTCACCAACCCCGGCGAAGTGCTGCGCAAGCAGTACAGCGACGTGGTCGAGGAAGAGCGCCAGCTGGCCAAGGGGCTCGATGCCCTGCGCGAGCTGCCGTGCATCACCCCGGATGGCCACCGCATGCCGCTTTGGGTCAACACCGGCTTGCTTGCCGATGTTGCCCGCGCCCAGCAGCGCGGCGCCGAAGGCGTGGGCCTGTACCGCACCGAAGTGCCGTTCATGATCAACCAGCGCTTCCCCAGCGAAAAGGAGCAGTTGGCGATCTACCGCGAGCAGCTGCAGGCGTTCCATCCGCTGCCGGTGACCATGCGCAGCCTCGACATCGGCGGCGACAAGTCGCTGTCGTATTTCCCGATCAAGGAAGAGAACCCGTTCCTCGGCTGGCGCGGCATTCGCGTCACCCTCGACCACCCGGAAATCTTCCTGGTGCAGACCCGCGCCATGCTCAAGGCCAGCGAAGGGTTGAACAACCTGCGCATCCTGCTGCCGATGATTTCCGGCATCCACGAGCTCGAAGAAGCCCAGCACCTGATCCACCGCGCCTGGGGCGAAGTGCGCGACGAAGGCACCGATGTGCCGATGCCGCCGGTCGGGGTGATGGTGGAGATCCCCGCCGCGGTGTACCAGACCCGCGAACTGGCGCGCCAGGTTGACTTCCTCTCGGTCGGCTCCAACGACCTCACGCAATACCTGCTGGCCGTCGACCGCAACAACCCGCGGGTCGCCGACCTCTACGACTACCTGCACCCGGCAGTGCTGCAAGCTCTGCAGACCGTGGTCAGCGTGGCCCACGAGGAAGGCAAGCCGGTCAGTATCTGCGGCGAGATGGCCGGTGACCCGGCCGCGGCAATCCTGCTCATGGCCATGGGCTTCGACAGTCTGTCGATGAACGCCACCAACCTGCCGAAGGTGAAGTGGATGCTGCGCCAGATCAACCTGAGCAAGGCCAGGGAGCTGCTGGCCGATGCCATGAGTCATGACAACCCGCAGGTTATCCACAGCTCGTTGCAGCTGGCGCTGAAGAATCTTGGGCTGGCGCGGATGATCGGGCCGAACAAGACCCTCTGATTTGTGGCGTCTGGGCTGCCGGGCACGGCGTCCTCTGTAGGAGCGGCTTGAGCCGCGATGGAGGCAGCGCAGTATGTGGCACCCGCTTTGCGGGTGATCGCGGCTAAAGCCGCTCCTACAGAGGCCAGGTCAAGTAAATTGGGTCGGTGAACAGGCCGTTACAACACCTCAAACCTCCAGGCTAACCTCGCCCAGATGCCCCCCAAACGGCCCGAAACTGCGCTCGATCATGCGCCGACGGCCTTGGTCATCGACGATCAGCACCGTGCTCGCCCGCGTCCCGTAGTTCTGGCTGGCGATGAATACACTCGATAGCAGCCGCTCGGTGGCCAGCCCCACGCCGGTCTCGGGTAGTTCGCCGTCCGGCGCGGGCTGTGCATCACCCAGCAGCGTCAATAGTTGCTGTGGATCGGCGTTTTCGAGCAATTTCTCAAGCCCGCTGCGCGCTTTGATCAGCTTCGGCCATGGCGTATCCAAGCCGGCATTCGACAGCCCGTACACCCCCGATTCAAGCAGGCGTGGCGCCGGCTCACGGGCATGCAGGTAGCCCAAGCGCTTGTCATCGCCGACCAGCAGGTTGAACCCTGAATACTGGTCACTGCGGCTGGCTACCCGGTCCAGATAGGCCTCGACCCCCAGTTCGCCCTGCAGGTAGGCTGCCACCAGTTCACCGCGGGACCGCGGCCCCAAAGGCTGGCGTGGATCACGGATATTGGTCAGCGCCGCAAAACGCCCGTTCGGCCCGACACCCAGCCAGGTGCCACCGGCTTCCAGGTCACGCCCGGCGTGCACACCCGTCGCGTCCTCCCAGGCCTTCAAGGCCTGGGTCGGCCGCGCATAGAACTCATCGCGGTTGGCCGCGACGATCAGTGGCCGGGCTGTCCCCGGCCGCCAGGCGAATACGATCAGGCACATAGGTTGTCCCCTTGTGTATTGGGCCACTCTACCCGCGCCGCTGGCCGCTATCCATCTTCTGACACAGAGTTCACTAGAGCGCCGGGCGTGGGTTCCGTTACCATGCCGGATTGTTTTCCACTGGGGCCACGAATGGAATTCGCTCTCTATCTGCTGTTGGGCGCCTGCGCCGGCGTGCTGGCCGGGCTGTTCGGCGTCGGTGGCGGCATCATCATCGTGCCGGTGCTGGTGTTCAGCTTCACCTTGCAGGGCTTCGACCCTTCGGTGCTGACCCACCTGGCGGTCGGCACCTCGTTGGCGACCATCGTCTTCACCTCGATCAATGCCGTGCGCGAGCACCAGCGCAAGGGCGCGGTGCAATGGCCGATCTTCGCCTGGATGACCGTGGGCATCCTGCTCGGCGCGCTGGTCGGGGCCAAGACCGCCTCGCTGATCCAGGGCCCGATGCTGCAGAAGATCATCGGTGTGTTCGCCCTGGTGATCGCCGCGCAGATGGCCCTGGACCTCAAGCCCAAGGCCAGCCGCGGCATTCCCGGCAAGCCCGGATTGACCACCGCCGGTGGGGTGATCGGTTGGGCCTCGGCCATTTTCGGCATCGGCGGCGGCTCATTGACCGTGCCGTTCCTTACCTGGCGTAGCCTGCCCATGCAGCAGGCAGTGGCGACTTCGTCGGCCTGTGGCCTGCCGATCGCCCTGGCCAGTGCCCTGGGCTTCATGTGGCTGGGTTGGCATGAGGAGCATCTGCCGGCCCACAGCCTGGGCTACGTCTATCTTCCGGCGCTGGTCGGCATCGCTGCCACCAGCATGTTCTTCGCCCGCTACGGCGCGCGTCTGGCCCACAAGCTGTCGCCGCGCGTGCTCAAGCGTCTGTTCGCCGCACTGCTGTTCTGCGTCGGACTCAGCTTCCTTATCTGAACCTAGAGGAAAGACAATGCTGCCTTACCCGCAGATCGACCCGGTGGCCGTGGCCCTCGGTCCACTGAAAATCCACTGGTACGGCCTGATGTACCTGATCGGCATCGGCGGCGCCTGGCTGCTGGCCTCGCGCCGGTTGAACCGCTTCGACCCCACCTGGACCCGCGAGAAGCTCTCCGACCTGGTGTTCTGGCTGTCGATGGGCGTGATCGTCGGCGGGCGCCTGGGTTACGTGCTGTTCTACGACCTGCACCAGTACCTGGCCAACCCGACGCTGATCTTCGAGGTATGGAAGGGCGGCATGTCGTTCCATGGAGGTTTCATCGGTGTGATGCTGGCCGCGCTGTGGTTCGGCAAACGCAACAACAAGTCATTCTTCGAGCTGATGGACTTCGTCGCGCCGCTGGTGCCGATCGGCCTTGGCGCCGGGCGTATAGGCAACTTCATCAACGCCGAACTGTGGGGCAAGGCCACCGACGTGCCGTGGGCAATGATCTTCCCGCCGTTCAGCGACCCGGCGCAATTGCCGCGTCACCCGTCGCAGCTGTATCAGTTCGCCCTCGAAGGTGTGGCATTATTCGTCATCCTTTGGCTGTACTCGCGCAAGCCGCGCCCGACCATGGCCGTTTCCGGCATGTTCGCGCTGTTCTATGGCATCTTCCGCTTCATCGTGGAGTTCGTGCGCGTACCCGACGCCCAGCTTGGCTACATCGCCTTCGGCTGGTTGACCATGGGTCAGTTGCTCTGCGTGCCGATGATTCTCGGCGGCATCTTCCTGATCTGGTGGGCCTACAACCGCAAACCGACGGCCAAGGCCACCGTTTGATTTCCACGGCAGGGGCGATCCCCCTGCCGTTCTTGTTACAGGTAAGCCATGAAACAGTATCTAGATCTGGTCCGTGACGTCATCGACAACGGCACGCTGCAGGAAAACCGCACCGGTATCCGCACCATCAGCCTGCCTGGCGCGATGCTGCGTTTCGACCTGCAGAAGGGCTTCCCGGCCATCACCACGCGCAAGCTGGCGTTCAAGTCGGCGATCGGCGAGATGGTCGGCTTCCTGCGCGGCGTGAAGAACGCCGGCGAGTTCCGCGAGCTGGGCTGCAAGGTCTGGGACCAGAACGCCAACGAAAACGCCCAGTGGCTGGCCAACCCTTTCCGCCAGGGGCATGACGACCTCGGCGAAATCTACGGCGTGCAATGGCGCCAGTGGCCCGGCTACAAGCGCATACCGCTGAGCAACCCGGCCGCCATCGAGATGGCCGAGAAGGCCGGCTTCCGCCGTATCGCCCAGGACGAGGAGGACGGCCAGGCGTTCGTCATCCTCTACAAGGCCATCGACCAGGTGCGCCAGTGCCTGGACACCATCGCCAACGACCCGGGCAGCCGCCGCATCCTGTTCCACGGCTGGAACTGCGCCCAGCTCGACGAGATGGCCCTGCCACCGTGTCACTTGCTGTACCAGTTCCACCCGAATGTCGAAACCCGGGAAATTTCCCTGACCCTCTACATCCGCTCCAACGACCTGGGCCTGGGCACGCCGTTCAACCTCACCGAGGGCGCGGCGCTGCTGTCGCTGTTCGGCCGCCTGACCGGCTACACCCCGCGCTGGTTCACCTACTTCATCGGCGATGCCCATGTGTACGAGAACCACCTGGATATGCTGGGCGAGCAGATGAAGCGTGAACCGCTGGCGGCACCGAAGCTGGTGATCAGCGACCGCGTGCCGGCGTTCGCCGAGACCGGCAAGTACGAGCCGGAGTGGCTGGAGAAGATCGAGCCGAGCGACTTCTGGCTGGAAGGCTACGAGCACCATGCGCCGATGACGGCGCCGATGGCGGTCTGACAGACCTTCATCGCCTGAGCTTGAACAATCGCGGGGCAAGTCGCATCGGCGCACCGCCGCTCCCACGCAGGTTATGCACAGCCGGCGTGGGAGCGGCGGTGCGCCGATGCGACTTGCCCCGCGATGCTTTTGGTATCAATGCCCGTGGCTGCGCCCCACATGGGAATGCTCGATCTCCGGCACCGACACCGCCCCATTCGTCTCCAACTGCTGCAAGATCGCGCACTCCGCCCCCTGCGCATTGCACTGCTGCCGCAGTTCCACCAGCTGCGCCTGCAGCGCCACCAGCCCATCGATCCTCGCCTGCACATGCTCGATATGCTCGTCGATCAGCGCGTTGACGCTGCCGCATGAGCCGTCGGGGCTGTCGCGCAGGTTCAACAGGCTGCGGATTTCGTCCAGGGTCATGTCCAGGGTGCGGCAGTTGCGGATGAAGGTCAGGCGCTCGACGTGGGCCTGGGTGTAGAGCCGGTAGTTACCGTCGCTGCGGGCAGGTTCCGGCAGCAGCTGTTCGCGCTCGTAGTAGCGGATGGTCTCCACGGCGCAGTCGGTGGCCTTGGCCAGTTCTCCGATCTTCATGGCAAATCTCCTGCAAAGGGCTTGACCCTATAGTGGCTACAGGGTGTTCACTTGGCAACAACCCACTCTGTGGATCTCTACAGAGGCCAGCGCTCAGTTAAGGATGATTCCATGAACCAGCCTGTCAGCCCCGACCACAAGCATGATCACGCCCATGACCTCGATCATGGCCACGCGCCCCACGCCCACGGCTGCTGCGCCAGCAAGGCCGCCCCGGCCCTGGTGCAGCTGACCGAAAAGGCCAGTGGCCAGGCGCAGCTCAGCCGCTTCCGCATCGAGGCCATGGACTGCCCTACCGAGCAGACCCTGATCCAGGACAAGCTGGGCAAGCTGGCCGGTGTCGAGCAACTGGAATTCAACCTGATCAATCGTGTGCTCGGCGTGCGCCATACCCTCGAGGGCACCGCCGAGATCGAGCGGGCCATCGATAGCCTGGGCATGAAGGCCGAACCCTTGGCCGCCGAGGATGATGGCGCCGCCAGCGCGCCCCAGGCCAGCAAGACCCGTTGGTGGCCGCTGGCGCTGTCCGGTGCTGCGGCGATCGCTGCCGAAATCGTGCACTTCTCCGGCAAGGCACCGGAGTGGGTGGTCGCCGCACTGGCCCTGGCGGCCATCCTCGGCTGCGGCCTCGGTACCTACAAGAAGGGCTGGATTGCCCTGAAAAACCGCAACCTCAATATCAATGCGCTGATGAGTATCGCCGTGACCGGCGCCGTGCTGATCGGCCAGTGGCCGGAAGCGGCCATGGTCATGGTGCTGTTCACCGTTGCCGAACTGATCGAAGCCCGTTCCCTGGACCGCGCGCGCAATGCCATCGGCGGGCTGATGCAGTTGGCCCCGGACATGGCCACCGTGCAACAGGCCGATGGTCAGTGGCGTGAGGTCGAAGTGCGCGAGGTGGCAATCGGCGCACGGGTGCGGGTGCGCCCGGGCGAGCGTATCGGCCTGGACGGCGAGGTGGTCAGTGGCCAGTCCAGTGTCGACCAGGCGCCGATCACCGGGGAGAGCCTGCCGGTCGAGAAGGCGGTCGGCGACAAGCTGTTCGCCGGCACCATCAACCAGGCCGGCGCGATGGAATACCGCGTCACGGCCGCCGCTGGTCAATCGACCCTGGCCCGCATCATCAAGGCCGTCGAAGAAGCCCAGGGCGCCCGTGCGCCGACCCAGCGCTTCGTCGACCAGTTCTCGCGCATCTACACCCCCGTGGTGTTCGCGGTAGCGCTCGCCGTGGCGCTCATCCCGCCGCTGTTCATGGCCGGTGCCTGGTTCGACTGGATCTACCGTGCCCTGGTGCTGCTGGTGGTGGCCTGCCCGTGCGCGCTGGTGATCTCCACCCCGGTGACCATCGTCAGCGGCCTGGCCGCGGCGGCGCGCAAAGGCATCCTGATCAAGGGCGGTGTGTACCTGGAGGGCGGGCGCAAGCTGGACTTCCTGGCCCTGGACAAGACCGGCACCATCACCCACGGCAAGCCGGTGCAGACCGACAGCAAGGTGCTCGACCCACTGTTCGAGGGGCGCGCCCAGGCCCTGGCCGCGAGCCTGGCTGCCCGTTCCGACCACCCGGTGTCGGGTGCCATCGCCCTGTTCGCCAAGGGCCAGGATCTGGTTCTGAGCGAAGTCTCCGAGTTCGCCGCCCTGGCCGGTCGCGGTGTGCGCGGTGATATCGAGGGCCAGACCTACCACTTGGGCAACCATCGCCTGGTGGAAGAGCTCGGCCTGTGCTCCCCAGAGCTGGAAGCGCAACTGGATGTGCTGGAGCGCCAGGGCAAGACCGTGGTGCTGCTGCTCGACCGCTCAGGTCCGCTGGCGTTGTTCGCCGTGGCCGACACGGTCAAGGACAGCAGCCGCCAGGCGATTGCCGAGCTGCACGCGCTGGGTATCAAGACGGTCATGTTGACCGGCGACAATCCCCACACCGCCCAGGCCATTGCGGCCCAGGTGGGGATCGACCGCGCCGAGGGCAACCTGCTGCCTGCGGACAAGCTCGCCAGCATCGAGAACCTGTACGCCCAGGGGCATCGTGTCGGCATGGTCGGCGATGGCATCAACGACGCGCCGGCCCTGGCCCGCGCCGAGATCGGCTTTGCCATGGCCGCCGCCGGTACCGACACCGCCATCGAGACCGCCGATGTGGCGCTGATGGACGACGACTTGCGCAAAATCCCGGCCTTCGTCAGGCTGTCGCGCCAAAGCGCGGCGATCCTCACCCAGAACATCGTGTTGGCCCTGGGGATCAAGGCAATTTTCCTGGCAATCACCTTCGCCGGCATGGCCACCATGTGGATGGCGGTATTCGCCGACATGGGCGTGAGCTTGCTGGTGGTGTTCAACGGTCTGCGCCTGTTGCGCAAATAACGCCTGCGGCGTGATAAAGAGGTCCTGCCAATGCTGAGCGCCGAGCTCAAAGCCTTCTACATGGTGGCCCGCCTGGGCAGCATCACCCTGGCGGCGAAGAAGCTCGGGCTCAGCCAGCCCACGGTGACCACGCAGATCCGCAACCTCGAGGGCCAGTACAACGTCGAGCTGTTCTACCGCGGCGGCCGGCGCCTGGTGTTGAGCGAGGAGGGCGTGCGCCTGCTGCCGATGGTCAAGGCGCTGCTGCAGCAGGAAGCCGATATCGAGTTCGAGTTGCGCAACAGCGGCCAGGCCCAGGGCAGCCTGCGCATCGCCGCCACGGCGCCGTACTACATCCTCGACCTGGTGAAGATCTTCCGCGAGCGCCTGCCGCAGGTGGAGGTGGCGGTGGAGATCGGCAACTCGCAGCAGGTGCTGGAAATGCTCGAGGACTACCGGGTGGATATCGCTGCCTCGTCGCAATTGCTCGAAGACGCACGCCTGGTACGCCGGGTGCTGGGCAGCGACCCGCTGGTGGTGGCGGTACACCGCAATCATCCCTTGGCGCAACGCCAGGCAGTGTCGATCGAGGTGGTGGCCGGGCATTGCCTGCTGATGCGCGAGAAGGGCTCGACCACCCGCAAGCTCACCGAGCAGATGATGCAGGACGCCGGGGTGAAGGCCGGGGCGCTGCTGGAGATCGGCAGCCGCGAGTCGATCCGCGAGGCGGTGCTGCGCAATATCGGCATCAGCATCATTGCCCGCCATGAGGTGCCGCATAACCCCGAGCTGCGGGTGCTGGCGCTGGAAAACGCACCGGTGATGCACGAGTACCTGTACTGCCTGAAGGAGCGGCGCCAGGCGCGGTTGCCGGCGGCGTTCCTGGGGGTGGCGCAGGAGGTGGTTGGATCGCAATTCTGACAGTTCTCTACTGGTTGCACCGGCCTCATCGCCGGCAAGCCGGCTCCTACAGGGTTGGCGCCGACTTGCTTTTGTGGGAGCTGGCTTGCCAGCGATAGGGCCCTCAAGACCACTACAAAATCTGCCTATACCACTATCACCGGCTTTTGCTCCAACGCCACAGAACCTTCGCACAGTCTGCCTAGCATGGCCCCCATCGCTTCGATGAGGACCTGCCATGAACCACGTCACCCCGGGCGCACAGATGAAAGTGCGCGGCATCCACAAACGCTTTGGCGCTTTCACCGCGCTCAACGACGTGTCCCTCGACATCGCCGCTGGCGAGCTGGTGTGCCTGCTCGGCCCCTCGGGCTGCGGCAAGACCACCCTGCTGCGCTGCATCGCCGGCCTGGAGCGCCAGGACCGCGGCACGCTGTACATTGGCGACCGCGATATCTCCGAGCTGCCGCCCCAGGCCCGTGACTACGGCATCCTGTTCCAGTCCTACGCGCTGTTCCCCAACCTCACCGTCGAAGCCAACATCGCCTATGGCCTGACCGGCAGCAACCGCGAGGCCTCCCGCCAGCGGGTGAGCGAGATGCTCGAGCTGGTGGGCCTGGCCGGCAGTGAGAAGAAGTATCCCGGCCAGCTCTCCGGTGGCCAGCAGCAGCGCGTGGCCCTGGCCCGCGCCTTGGCGCCGTCGCCCTCGCTGCTGCTGCTCGACGAGCCCATGTCGGCCCTCGACGCCCGTGTTCGCGAGCACCTGTGCACCGAGCTGCGCCAGCTGCAACGCCAGCTGGGCATCACCACGCTGATGGTCACCCACAACCAGGACGAGGCCATGCTGATGGCTGACCGCATCGCCGTGATGAACAACGGCCAGGTCGAGCAATACGCCACGCCCCAGGAAATCTACGACCAGCCGGCCACACCCTTCGTCGCGGAGTTCGTCGGCCAGGGCAACTGGCTGCCGTTCCGGCGCAGCAGCAATAGCCACGCCCAGGTCGGTGGCATGCACATGCGTCTGGCCGACAACGCCAGCGCCGTCAGCAGCGGCCGACTGTTCTGCCGGCCCGAGGCGATCACCGTCAACCCGGTGGTGCACGAGGAAAACCTGTTCCCGGCCAAGGTTCGGGAAGTCACCTTCCTCGGCAACCGATGCCGCATGAGCTTCGAGCTCGAAGCCCTGCCGGGCCATGCGCTGCTCGCGGAGCTTGCGCCCGAAGCCATGCCGCGCCTGGGTTCGCAGGACATCTGGGTGGCCCTGCCGCCGCAGAGCCTGCAGGTGTTCGCCTGAGATGGCCGCGCCCATGACCCTGCCGCTCACTCACGGCAACGACAGGCCACGCACCGGCGTCGCCCTGGGGGACCGACTGTTCGTCGTCGGTGGCAAGAGCCTGTTGCTGGGCCTGCTGGTGCTGGCGGTGCTGCTGCCGTTGCTGGCGATCTTCTGGCGTGGCTTCAGCACTGAAGCCGGGCAGGGCGGGGGACTGCTGGCCGCCCGCGAACTGTTTGCCAGCGCGAACTTCCACTGGCTGCTCGGCAACAGCCTGTCGGTAGCCCTCACCGTTGCCGCCATCGTCGTGCCGCTCGCCTACCTGTTCGCCTATGCCCTGCAACGCACGCTGATCCCGGCCAAGGGGCTGTGGCGCGGCATTTCGCTGCTGCCGTTGTTGGCGCCGTCGATGCTGCCGGCGATCGCGCTGGTCTATCTGTTCGGTAACCAGGGCCTGCTGCGCGGGCTGCTCAGCGACAACATCTACGGCTTCTGGGGCATCGTGCTTGGCGAGGCCATCTACACCTTCCCCCATGCGTTGATGATCCTGCTCTCGGCGCTGTCACTGGCCGACGCACGGCTGTTCGATGCCGCTTCGAGCATGGGCGCGGGACCTGCCCGGGCATTCTTCAGCATCACCTGGCCGGCCACGCGCCAGGCGGTGTTCGCGGCGTTCTGCCTGGTGTTCACCCTGACCATCACCGACTTCGGCGTGCCGGTAGTGGTCGGTGGTGATTACCAGGTGCTGGCGCTGGAAGCCTACAAGGCGGTGGTCGGCCAGCAGCAGTTCGGCCGTGGTGCGCTGATCGGCATGGTGCTGCTGGTGCCGGCGCTGCTCAGTTTTACCGTGGATGCCTGGCTGCGCCGCCGCCAGGGCGAGGCCATGAGCGGCCGCGCCCAGGTGTTCGAGCCCAAGCCGTCGAGGCTGCGTGATGGCTGCTACCTGGCGATCGTGTTGCTGGTCTGCACGGCGCTGCTGGCGGTGATCGGCATGGCGGTGTACTCGTCGCTGGTCAAGTTCTGGCCGTACAACCTGTCGCTGTCGCTCAAGCACTACATGTTCGAAGACACTGCCGGCGGCGGCTGGCTGGCCTATCGCAACAGCGTGACCATGGCCATCGGCACCGCGCTGATCGGCAGCGTGGTGATCTTCACCGGTGCCTACCTGATGGAGAAGACCCAAGGCCAGCGCCTGCTCAATCAGCTGCTGCGCCTGCTCAGCTTCATCCCCATGGCGGTGCCCGGCCTGGTGCTGGGCCTGGGCTACGTGTTCTTCTTCAACCTCAACGGCAACCCGTTACACGTGTTCTACGGCAGCATGGCGCTGCTGGTGGTGTGTACCATCGCCCACTACCTGACCACCGCGCAGATGACCGCCACCACCGCCCTGCGCCAGCTCGACGGTGAGTTCGAAGCCGCCGCGCTGTCGCTCAAGGCGCCGCTGTACAAGCACTTCGTGCGGGTCACCGTGCCGATCTGCCTGCCCGCGCTGCTGGACATCATCCGCTACCTGTTCGTCTCGGCGATGACCACCGTGTCGGCGGCGATCTTCCTCTACAGCCCCGACACCATCCTCGCCGCCGTTGCCGTGCTGAACATGGATGACGCCGGCAACGTTGGCGGCGCCGCTGCCATGTCGACCCTGATCCTTTTGACCAGCGCCGCCGCCTCCCTGCTGCTGGCCGGCGCTTCGCGCGGCCTGCTGCGCCGCTCCCAGGCCTGGCGCCAACGCGCTCCCGGCCATTGACCGACTGCCCATACCAATAGGAACCGCATCATGTTCAAGCCCCTCGCACTTGCCGCTGCCGTATCCGCCGTGTTCAGCCTGCAGGCTTCGGCCGCGACCCAGCTGACCGTCTACACCGCCCTGGAGGCCGAGCAGCTCAAGAGCTACAAGCAGGCCTTCGAGAAGGCCAACCCGGACATCGAGATCAAATGGGTGCGCGACTCCACCGGCATCATCACCGCCAAGCTGCTGGCCGAAAAAGAGCGCCCACAGGCTGACGCCGTGTGGGGCCTGGCGGCCTCCAGCCTGGCCATCCTCGACCAGAACGGCATGCTTGAAGCCTATGCGCCGAAGGACCTGGGCAAGATATCGCCCAACTACCGCGACGCCGCCAATCCACCGGCCTGGGTGGGCATGGACGTGTGGGCCGCGACGATCTGCTTCAACACTGTCGAAGCCGAGAAGCAGGGCCTGAGCAAGCCGATGAGCTGGCAGGACCTGACCAAGCCTGAGTACAAGGGCAAGATCGTCATGCCCAACCCGGCCTCGTCCGGTACGGGCTTCCTCGATGTGAGCGCCTGGCTGCAAACCTTCGGCGAGCCTCAGGGCTGGGCCTACATGGACGCACTGCACCAGAACATCGGCCAGTATGTTCATTCCGGCTCCAAGCCATGCAAGCTGGCGGCGGCAGGTGAGTTCCCGATCGGCATCTCGTTCGAGTACCCGGCCGTGCAGCTCAAGCGCCAGGGCGCACCGCTGGACATTGTCCTGCCCAAGGAGGGCCTGGGCTGGGAGATCGAGGCCACGGCGGTGATCAAGGGCTCGCCGAAAGCCGATGCCGCCAAGCGCCTGGCCGACTTCTCCGCCAGCCCTGCCGCCATGGAGCTGTACAAGGAGAACTTCGCGGTGCTCGCCGCCCCCGGCATCGCCAAGCCGCAGACCGAACTGCCGGCCGACTATGAGCAGCGCCTGATCAAGAACGACTTCGCCTGGGCCTCGAAGAACCGCGACCAGATTCTCGCTGAGTGGCGCAAGCGCTACGACGGCAAGTCGGAGAAAGTCGCCCAGCAGTAAGGCCCTCATCGCGGGGCAAGCCGGCTTCTACACTCAAGAAGCGGGCCTGCCCCGCGATAGCGTCAGCCCAGGCAACGCAGGAGTCCACGCAATGCCAACTTCTTCCCGGATCATCGACGACACCTTCGCCCTGTACGAGCGTCATGGCAGCGCCGACTACATCGGCGAGGCCATCACCCAGCTCGAGCACATGTCCCAGGCAGCCCAACTGGCCATGGCCGAAGGCTACGACGACGAAGTGATCCTGGCCGCCTTCTTCCACGACATCGGCCACCTGTGCGAGGGCGAGGACATGGGCGGTTATGGCGTCGTCAGCCATGAGCGCATTGGTGCCGAATATTTGCGCCGGTGTGGTTTCAGCGAGCGGCTGGCCAGGCTGGTGCAGTACCACGTCGAGGCCAAGCGCTACCTGACCTTGCGCCAGCCCGGATACTACGACCGTTTGAGTGAAGCCAGCCGACGCACCTTGGCGTACCAGGGTGGAGTGATGAACGGTGCCGAAGCCGATGCGTTCGAGGCCGACCCGTTGTTCGGGGTCAGCCTGCGCCTGCGCGAGTGGGACGAGATGGCCAAGCAGGTCGGGGTGCCAGTGATGGATCTGCAAGTGTTGAAGGCAAAGGCATTGGCCGTGCTCTGAACAATCTGGCGATTCTCCCTGCTGCAAGATCCCGCATCACTTCTCCCGGTGTTTGCTCCGTTCCTCTCCCCATACTTCTCATCCTGGCAGCCCGCTTGTCGTAATGGTGGGTATGGTGTTGATAATTGTCTTTCGGTGGTTATACTAACCACCGATCGGCCGGCCCAAGGAATGGGTGAATGAACAGCCGTGAAATGATTGCTGTGATCGAGGCGGATGGCTGGTATCTGGTGCGCTCCAAAGGCAGCCACCATCATTTCAAGCATCCTGAAAAAGCCGGGCTGGTCACCATCCCGCATCCCAAGAAAGACCTGCTGCCCGCGACTGCGGCCAGCATTCTGCGCCAGGCACGCATCAGCTACGCCAGCTGACGAGGAGACCATCACCATGTTGTTCCCTATCGCGATCTTCCCCGGTGACGACCAGCACGCCTGGGGCGTGGAAGTCCCGGATATCCCCGGCTGCTTTTCGGCGGGCGAAGACCTCGACGACGCCATCGCCATGGCGCGTGAAGCGATCGAAGGCCACCTCGAACTGCTGGCCCAGGACCAGCAGGAAATCCCCAGGGCCAGCAAGGTCGGCGTGCATGCGGCCAATCCCGCCTATGCCGGCTGCACCTGGGCATTGATCGATATCGACATCACCCGCTACCTGGGCAAGGCCGAGAAGCTCAACATCACCTTGCCGGCGTACCTGCTCACCCGCATCGACAGCTACGTACAGAACCACCCGGAGCACAAGAGCCGTTCGGGCTTCCTGGCCGAAGCGGCGCTCAGGATCCTGCAGGGTGACGGCAAATGATCAGGCGATCTTGCCCTTGGGCAATCGCACGCTGACCCGCAACCCGCCCCCGTGGCGGTTCATCAGCTTCAGTTCACCGCCATGGCTGGAAACGATGCGCTGGGCGATGCTCAGCCCCAGCCCATAGCCGCCAGAGGCCTGGTTGCGTGAGCCCTCGCCGCGCACGAAAGGCTCGGTGATAGTCGACAGCAAGCCCGGGTCGATGCCCGGGCCGCGATCGTCGATATGGATGTACCCATCGGTTGGCGTGCTTTCCAGCTCCACCGCGACCTCCCCGGCATAGCGCAGGGCATTGACCAGCAGGTTTTGCAGGCACCGTTGCAGCAGCAGGGCGTCTACCTGGGCCAGGCCCACCTGACCATGGATCGGCAAGGGCTCTTCGGCGCTGGCCAAATCCGCGCATTGGCGTGCCACCAGGCGGTCGAGGTCGACCGCTTGCAGGTTCTGCTGCTCGCCCGCCCGCAAGTAGTCGAGCACCTGGCCGATCATGCCGTCCATCTGCGCGATGTTCTGGCGCAGGCGTTCCTTGTGTTCGCTGTCCTCCAGCCGTTCCAGGCGCAGGCGCATGCGCGTCAGCGGTGTACGCAGGTCGTGGGACACGGCGGCGAGGAAGTAGGCCTTGTCGTTGAGCATGCGGATCAGCCGCTGCTGCATGGCGTTGAAGGCCTGGGCGGCGTGCCGCACTTCCTCGGGGCCGTCCAGCGGCAACGGCGCCTGTTCCAGATTGCCTCCCAGGCCACGGGCGGCATCGGCCAGGCGGCGCAGCGGGCGCAGGCACAGACGTACCGCCACCAGGCACACCACCAGCACGGCGGCGATGCGCAGGGCATAGACCCGCAGCAGGTAGTCGCTGATCAGCACCCACGCCGACTCGCCACTCCAGCCCTGCAACTCCTGGCCATCGATGACCAGCCAGTGGCCATCGGCGAGGGGTACGGCAAACTCGATATGCGCCTGGGCGGTGCGCAAGCCGAACAGGCTGCGCCAGACGATGGGCTGACCCAGTTCGTCGGTGAGCCGGACCTTGAGCAACCTCGGCCGCGCATCACCCCCCAGTTCGTAGGCCAATGCCTGATGCAGCAACAGCTCGATGCGCCGCCAGCCTCGCCGTTGGTCATGCTCACCCTCGGGCGGCGCTTCGGCGCAACGTAGCTGGTAATGCTTCGGTACCTGGCGTGCCGCGCCATGGCACTCGGCCTGGGCGATCAGGGGGGCGCTGCGCGCCGCGATCAACCGCACCGGCGCTTCCAGCACCTGGGCGAAGCGAACGTCGAACCAGATGCTGCTGGACATCAGCTGGATCACCAGGGTGCCGCTGATCATGATCAGCAGCAGTTGGCCGAACAGCGTGCGCGGCCACAGCCGGCGAAGCAGCCGCACCTCAGGCGCCCAGCGCTTCGCGGGCCAGGCTCAGCAGATAGCCTTCGTTGCGGATGGTGAGGATCTGCGCGCCTTGGCCTGGCGCCCGGCGCAGTTGCTGGCGCAGGCGGCTGATGCACATGTCCACCGAGCGGTCGTCGGGCAGATGGTCGCGGCCGAACGCGCTGCGTGTCAGGTGGTCCCTCGAGACCACGCGGTTGTTGGCGTCCAGCAGTTCACGCAGCACACGGTAGTCGGAGCGTGGCAGGTTGAAGGCTTGGCCGTCCGGGTGAACGAGCAACCGCTTGACGTGATCGAGACGCAAGCCTGCAAACAGTTGTGCCTCGCTGGCCGACATCTCGGGCTCTGCCTCCAGGCGTTGGGGGCGACGCAGCACAGCCTTGATCCGGGCGACCAGTTCGCGCGGCTCGAAGGGTTTGGCCAGGTAATCATCGGCGCCTACTTCCAGACCGATGATGCGGTCCAGGGTGCTGCCCCTGGCCGACAGCATCACCACCGCCAAGCCCGGCTGCGCCTGCAACTGCCGGCACAGGCTCAGGCCGTCCTCGCCGGGCAGCATCAGGTCGAGTACCACCAGGTCGACCTTGTGCCGGGTCAACTGCGCGTGCATCTGCTCTCCATCGGCGGCTGCGATTACCTGGTAGCCGGCGTCTGTCAGGTAATCGCAGAGAAGTTCGCGAATCTCGTCGTCATCGTCGACGACCAGCAAGGTCGTGCTCATGGTTGTGGGGTACCTGTGCAAAGGGGAACCGTGAGGCTCATTACGTTCGATTACATCCCCGTACATCCCGTCCATGGAGCCGAAGGGGCAGATGCCTAGAATCGTAACAAAAAATCATCTGCGAATACGAAGCCTTCCCAAATGGTATGCAAGAGCATCATGACTGACACAACCCCCTGGGTCCGAGGCGGCAGTCGCCTCTCCCCGCTTGCCTTCTTCGTGGCCCTCGGGCTTAGCGGCACAGCCTTCGCTGACAGTCCGGTGCTGGAACTGGGCGCCACCAACATCGACAGCAGTGCGCTGCCGCTGGCCGACGACAGCGGCCAGATCGGCTACACCGTGCAGAACACACGCAGCTCCACAGGCTTGCAGCTGACACCCCGGCAGACGCCACAGTCGGTCACCAGCATCACCCGCCAGCAAATGGAAGACCGTGCTATCCACACCCTCGAGCAGGCCCTGGACACCACGCCGGGCGTGAGCATGAGCAAGATGGAAGTGGGCGGGCGCACCGACTTCCGCGCCCGTGGCTACTCGATCAGCAACTGGAAGATCGACGGCTTGCAGTTCCCCGGAGGTTCGGACTTCAGTGGCGGCGGCAACGCGCTGAACATGGACCTGTACGAGCGCATCGACATCGTCCGTGGCGCCAACGGCCTGCTCGGTGGCACCGGCGACCCCTCGGCCACCGTCAACCTGATCCGCAAGGCGCCGACCCGGACCTTCGGCGGCAGCGCCTACGCCACCTACGGCAGCTGGGACAAGCGCCGCCTGGGTGCCGACCTGAACCTGCCGCTGTCCGAGGACGGGCGCCTGCGTTCGCGTCTGGTCATGACCCAGCAGGACGCCGGCTCGTTCCGCGACAACCAGTCCGAACGCTCCCGCGCGGCCCTGGCCAACTTCGAATTCGACCTGGACGATGCCACCACCCTGGGTGCCGGCTACCAGTACGAGTACAGCAAAGTGGTCGGCGGCGGCTGGGGCGCCAACATCCCGATCTGGTACGGCGACGGCAGCAAGACCGACCTGCCGCGCAGCACCAACGTGGTGCCCAGCTGGAGCTTTGGCGAGTACATCACCCGTACCGCCTTCGGCTCGCTGGCGCACCGTTTCGATAACGACTGGAGCCTGGACCTGAAGGTTGCGCAGAGCAGCGGCGAGGCGCTCAACCACCGTGGCCTGGCCAAGGTCAACTCGTCCGGCCGCGGTGTCTACGGCGGCTACTGGAACCAGGACGGCAGCGGCGCGGTGCTCAACGGCCTGCACAGCTCCACCGACACCACCCAGCAATCGGCGCAGATCGACCTGTCCGGCCCATTCCAACTGTTCGGGCGCACCCATCAGGCGATGGTCGGCTACAACGACAGCCGCACCGTGGCCTGGTCACCGCAGTACACCTGCAGCATGGTTGGCGGCGGCAAGGCAGTGAACAGTGGCGTGGGTTGCCAGTTCCGGGCGAACAATGGCCTGGGGCTGGGCAACTGGCTCGACGGCGTGGACGACGACTACGCCATGCTGGCCTCGAAAACCGGCCTGCACAGCAAGACCACCACCCGTCTGCAGGGCATGTATGCCGCCACCCGCCTGAGCGTCACCGACCCCCTGTCGCTCATCCTCGGTGTGCGCAGCACCGACTATTCGGCCACTACCGTCAGCGTCAACGGTGCGCGCAGCAACCAGCAGAACAATGGCATCGTCACCCCTTACCTGGGCGCGGTGTACGACCTGGACGACAACTACTCGCTGTACGCCAGCTACACCGACATCTTCAACCCGCAGAGCGAAGAGAGCGCCAGCGGCACCAAGGTCGAGCCGATCCGTGGCCAGAGCTACGAAACCGGGATCAAGGGTGAATGGTTCGATGGCCGCCTGAACGCGTCCGCGGCCTACTTCCGCACCAGGCAGGAGAACAAGGCAGTGATGGACGGCGACCTGCTGACGCCGACCGGCGCCACTGCCTACAAGGCCGGTTCCGGCCAGGAAACCGACGGTATCGACCTGGAAGTCGCCGGCGCCCTGACCCCGAACTGGAACGTCTATGCCGGCTACACCTACCTGCACTTCCGCCGCCTGGACAGCGACGGGCGCAGCGATCCTTCGCACCTGTTCAAGGCCTCGACCACCTATCGCCTGTCTGGCCCGCTGGACCGCCTGACCCTGGGCGCTGGCGTGAGTGCGCAAAGCAACATCCGCGCGGTGTCCACCCCTGCCGGGCAGCCGAGCAACGGCGTCAGCCGCAGCGCCACCGACGTCAACTGGTCGGGCTATGCGATCTGGAATGCCATGGCCAAGTACCAACTGACCGACGACACCAGCGTCAGCCTCAACGCCAACAACCTGTTCGACAAGCATTACTACACCCGTTACGGGTTCTATGCCGGGGCAATCTATGGCGACCCGCGCAACCTGGCGGTGACGGTGAGCACGGCGTTCTAGAACAGCTTTTGATACCGTTGATGCTGGTTGATTTTTGATCATGTTCCTTATACGTTACACTCATCTAAACTTGTCACGTATAGAGAACATGGATCACTCATTGATCGTTGAGCGCCTGGGCGCGCAGGTTCGCTCGCGAAGGCTTAACCGGGGATTGACCCAGCAGGCGCTCGCAACCTTGGCCGGTATCACCCGGCAAAAGATCATTGCCATGGAGAAAGGTAGCCTGTCAGTGGCCATCGGGGCATATGCACGTGCATTGGCGGCGCTCGGCTGCGAACTGCAGGTCATAGCGGCGGTGATGCCGACGCTTGACGAAATCGAGGGGATGTTCGAATGACGCCGCTGATAGTCGCGACACCCGAGGGTGACAGTGGAGCATTGCTGACCAGTTCAGGCGACTACCTCTTCCGCTATGGCCCGCACACCGTTGCTGATGCGGCGATCAGCCTGTTGATGCCGGTCCGCACCGAGGAATACAGGCATCGCGAGCTGCATCCGGTGTTCCAGATGAACTTGCCCGAAGGGTATGTGCTCGAGCAATTGCGCAACCGCCTGGCGAAGATCGTTCAGGTCGACCCCATGCTTCTCCTGGCGTTGTCCGGCAGCAGTTCGCCGATCGGGCGTGTGCATGTCAGTTCGCAGGTAGTGGACACATTGCTGCGGCGGCAGACGTTTCCGGGAGAGAAGCTGGCGAACATTCTTTCATGGGATGGGGGAGAGGATATCTTCGCCGATCTGGTGGATCGCTACATTCTGCGCGCAGGCATTTCTGGTGTGCAGCCGAAGGTCCTGGTTCCGGAGCAACTGGACCCGTTGTCACAGCGCTTTACCTCGAAAACAGCCGAGCTGATCATCAAGAGCGGGCGCCACGAGTTCCCGGGCTTGGCGATCAACGAATTCCTGTGCATGTCGGTTGCGCAAACCTCTGGCCTGCCAGTGCCTCAATTCTTCTTGTCCGACAACGGCAAGCTGTTCGTCATGCGCCGCTTTGATCGTGACGAGCAGAACAATCCACTTGGTTTCGAAGACATGGCTGCCTTGATGGGGCTTGGCGCCGAACAGAAGTACAGCAAGAGCTACGCTGCCATTGCCAAGGCGATCCGCCTGTTCTGCGCGCCTGAGCATCTTCGGCTATCGCTGCGGCAACTGTTCGAGATGGTTGCGCTCAGCTGTATCGTCGGAAATGGTGATGCCCATCTGAAAAATTTCGGGTTGTTGTACACCGATCCTCTTCGAGGCGATGCGCGCCTGGCTCCGGCGTACGACATCGTCAATACCACGGCTTACATACCGGAAGACGTGCTGGCGCTTTCGCTATCCGGCAACAAATCCTTGTTTGCGTCGCGGCAAGGCTTGCTGGACTTCGCACCGCTTTGCGACGTGAGCAACCCGGCTGAAGTCATTCGCAATCAGCTTGAAGCATTGGAGCGAACACTGGCCAGGGAGTCCGCGCTTTGCGATCAGGCACCCAAGGTGGTTGCCGCCATCAAGGCGAGCGCGGCGCCGTTCATTCAGACTTTTGGTTGAGCGGCATTTCCTGTCCGGGCGCGGCATGCGAAGTGGCCATGGTCACATCCAGATGATCATCGAGCTGTTCCCAATCCTCGCCGAACAACTCCACCGGGTGCATGGTCCGGTCCGCGCCATTGCCGCAGGCCAGCGCCTTGGCTGGGCAGTACAGGTCGCAGCCCCAGCAGATCCGTTCGGGATGGCTGGGGTTCGTGGGAAATCGCTTGGCCATGGTCTCCCTCCATGAAGTGGATGCCTGCGCTCAGGCTATGCCGCGCATGGCCAAGGGGTTTGATCCGGATCAATACCGCTAGCGGATCGGCCCGGGCGCCTGCACCTGTTTCATCAGGTCGTCATTCCACTGCCCCTCCACCTGCACATGCGCGGCGGCGCCGAGCATCACCGCCTCGATCAGGTTGTGGTTGAGGTAGGTGTACAGGCCGGGCTGGCGGAAGGTGTACAACGCCGCCCCCGCCGCGCCGCCGGGGATGAACCAGGTCTCCAGGTTGCGCTGCGGCGGGTTGGCGAACTTGCCCGAGGCCCAGACGTAGTCGCCGTGGCCGCCGATCAGGTGCGGGCGAGTATCACGGTTGGCCTGGGAATGAACGATCAGCACGGTCTCGCCCACTTTGGCGGTAAGCGCCTGCTTGCCGGTCAGGGCACCGACGCTGCCGTTGAACACCACATGGCTGGGCACCAGCCCCTTCATCAGCTGGCTCATGTCGCCGAAGCTGGCCATGGGGTTGGCGTAGCGCTTGTACTTGCCGTCCTTGTCGCGCGGGATGTAGTAGTCCTGCTCGCCGATGTACCAGACCTTGTCGTACTGCAACGGGCGGCCTTCGGGGTCTTTCAGGCCGTCGCGGGGCAGCACCATGATCGCGCCGTTCATGCCGCACACCACATGCCAGGGAATCATCACCCCGCCCGGCGCGCAGTGATACACGAACACCCCGGCACGGTCGGCCTTGAAGCGCAGCACCACCTGCTCGCCAGGCTTCACATGGGTCAGCTCACCGCCGCCGAGGGCGCCGGTGGAGGCGTGGAAGTCGATGTTGTGCATCATGCTGTTGCTGGTCGGGTTGACCAGCGTGAGCTCCACGTAGTCGCCTTCGTGCACCACCATCAGCGGGCCGGGCACCGAGCCGTTGAAGGTCATGGCGTGGATATAGGCACCGGCGCTGTCGACGGCCAGTTCCTTCTCCTCGATGACCATGCGGAACTCGACAATGCGCGGCTTGCCGGGAGCGCGCTGGCTGTGGGGGTGCACCTGCGGCGGTGCCACCAGTTCGACGCTTACCCGCTCCAGTTTCGCCAGGTCAGGCATCGGGCCGGCGGCGGGCGAAGCGGTCGCGGCCTGGGCCAGGCCACTGCCAAGCGCCGAGGCACCGACGCCCAGCAACACAGTGCCGGCCAGCATGCCACGCCGGGTCAGGGACACGCCTTCTTGCTCGTTCATGGGACTTCTCCTTAAGTCGACGAAAGTCGTCGGGCACAGGAATAGCCGCTTTGAAAGTAGGGTTTATTGAGCGAAAACAAGAAGTGGAGAGGGTGGACAATGTGTCGCAGGAGCGGAAACGAAAAAGCCCCGACATTCGTCGAGGCCCCTGCGATCTGTGGGGAGTGTCCTCTTGAGCGGCCAATCAAGGCGCTGACGGAGTCGGTGGGGGCGGGCGCGATAGAGCTCATCATCAACGGCAGCCCTGCATTCCGCTGCGTGTACGTGGCCAAATTTGCGGACATGGTCGTTGTGTTGCATTCGTTCGTGAAAACGACCAACAGGTCCGACCGGCATGCGATGCAGGTCGCTGAAGACCGCATGAAGGAGTTCAAGCACGAACTGCGGAAGATGGGGTACAGGGTTTAGCTGCCGGGCGTTTGAGTGATCACGATCTGCGCAGGCGAATCGGCATCGTTCGAAGGGAGGGTCAGGCTCGTTCTAAAGCCGAGTTTGTCGAGCATGTCCATCATGGCGTCCAGCGTGAATTTCTCGATCTTGCCATTGGCCAGCTCGGATACCCGGGACTGTGTCACGTTCAGCCTGGCTGCGGCTTCGTGCTGTTTGAGGCCCATTTTTTTGATGCAATGCGTGATGAAGATAGACAGGTCCATCTTCAAGGCCATTTTGCTGGCCGTCTCTGCATCGTGGGTGGCGTGGAAAGGGCTTTCGTGGAATTGAAGCGCCATGGGGTTGCCTCAGCAGAAATATCTAAAATTTAAGATAAAATCGTAGCTGGGCTTGTTTGGCAAGTCAAAGCGTTTGTGTTTGGAGGCGTGTCTTGCTGGGTTGTCAGAGATTGCCGGGGCCGCTGTGCGGCCCATCACAGGCAGCCCGCTCATTGATCGGGTTGGCTTTGAGGGATTTGTTTCGGCTGAGGGGCATGAAAGCAAAAAAGGCCCACCTTTCGGTGAGCCTTTTTTGATACTGCGTATGGTGCGGCACCAGGAGTCGAAAATTTCCGCAACAGTATGATAAATAGAGGTAATTTTTTGTGGCTAGCAATACGCTATCTCTAAAACTATCCATTGGTTCATTTTGGCTTGGATATAGCGATCAATAACAATGAGGTAGTCTGTAAAGTATCATTGTTGGGTATAGGAGGCTGGTAGTTAATTTTATTGGTTAAGGCTAGTAGCTCTTTCCGGACGGAAATTAGCGGGCCAGAAGTGTGCATGTGGCTGACTTCGAGATTGCCAGTTTTTTCGTAAAAGTCGCTTTTCGCCCTATGAATGGGCGATGGTGGGGCAAAAGTACAATCCTTGGTTCGGGAAAGCGACCTCAAAGGCCTCAGGAATGGCATTGGCTTAATGGTGGCAATGGGCTATTCTCACTCCGGTCCCTGGTCATTTGGATCTGTAGCAGCCTCTTCTACCAGCTACCTAGCGCCCCATCAAAACGTTAAAACTTGGAAAAGGATTTTTGCCTTGAATATGCCGGAACAAAAAAATAGATCAGAAATCGCACCTCAATCACAGCATCAGATAATAGCGTTGAATGCAATTACGGTCGATCTCTTCAAAACTCAGAATAAAGGTTTGGCTTATTATGATGCCAAGGTGGGTAAGAGCTGGGATCTCAGTAAAGATACGGCCATTCATTTTGTCAATGTGATTGAGCGAAAATTTGCAAACAATAATAAATTCCATGGTTATTTTTCTCCAACTAGCCAGCATATGGCCCCGGAAGTCTTGTTGAAGTTTGTTGATGGGAAAATATGCTTTGACCAACTAGTTGAGGAGTTTGTCAGCAGTGCCTGCGACCAGGCAAATTCACCAATACGTGGTACATTGACCTTGGGGCACCTGGTGATGGTGCACTATAAAACTCATAATGATCTAGATGACATTGGTAGGTTTCTGGCTGTCCTAGTGGGTAAACAGGATGGGTTTGACTTCGACTCTGATCTTCAGCCTGTTGATCTAACTAGTATCAATACCAGTGAACTTCGACATGCCGCAATGTTTGATTTGACACTTTTTAAAGAGACTTTCCCGAAGAATGACGGAGATGCTTATTTAAAGTTCATTACTGGGAAGTCAAAAAGTGCATTCTTTAAGGACGCATTTGGTTGCGCTGATCATATACCAAACAAGAATAGTGTCGAACAGGTGCGGGTTGCTGTATTAGATTTTCTTGATGACCCGTCGATACCAGAACAACGGCGTATGAAAATTGTAGATGGTGTAAGTAATCATCTTGCTGCTGCTGCAAAGAACAATACTCCTGTATCAATAAGAGATATTCAAAAGGTAATTAATGATTCGCTTCCTTTTGGATCGAAGAAAATTGATGGTTTTAGCGGTTTTGTTAACGAAGGTGGATATACAATCAGCGAAAGGTTCCAGCCGACTCGCCTCAGTGCGCAGACTATGAGAAACGTTGAGATATCAGATGCTAGCGCTGGTTTTAAGTGTAGCGTCAATCTCGAAGCTATTAGCTACGTTGATGCGGAAAACAAAAAAAACATAACAGTGGATGAGAATTTAACAAGTATAAATATTCCACTTACGGCACAGGCTAGAGAAGTGATTAAGAAGATTTTAGGCGAAAGAGTAGAGCCAGGTCAGTCTCGTAACAATTCAAGCGAGCTCGCACTGCCTTGAGGGGGCAGTGCGTTGATTATTTAGGTTTAATGTATGAAATTAATGCATGTTTATATTCAGAGGCATAAGGCGGTTGCAGACCTTAATGTCTCAATGGGTGGTAACGCCGACTACTGGGTTGAGGATCACAGTATTGCTATTGAGTGTAGAGTGAGTACTTCAGGTTACTACAAGGGATATCACTGCTCTGCGATAATTGGGGCTAATGGAGTTGGTAAAAGTTCAATTCTTGATTTTCTTGAGTCGGTATATTTTACGACGGATTCAAGCGGTGTTCTGGTGTTTCAAGACAAATCTTCGAAAATTCATGTGTGCCCGATAAATTATTATGTAAGGCTTCGCTCTGAATTATTTGAAGTGCACGAGAATTATTTGGAATTTGCCAAAGCCCACCAAATATCTTTGGTCAAGATAAATAATGTTTCTACTGCTCAGTCTAAGTTCGGTTACGAGAAAAAATTTAAGCATTCACTGATCCAGGAAAGATCCCTGGAAACGTATGCTGAAAATAATGTTCGACGCAAGAAGTACTTTGAGAATTTGCTTGATTATCTTCGCTGGAGTCAAACCGGGCAGGGCGTTGTTCAGGATGTCGGTTTCGAATTTAAAATTCATGATTCATCTCACAAGCTGAGTTCAATGATTCGGTCTGATGTATATGAAGATACCATTAGGAGCGAGCTTGAATCCGCATATAAGTCCTATCCTGAAAAAGCGAAACTTGCTATTCCTTTCAATACCGATACCGTTTTTGATTATCTGGTCAAGTCACTATCCACGTCAATTATTTTCGAGCTATCTGCGTCCTCTAAGGCGAAGAGATCAATAGTATTCGCTGTCATGCAGGTTTATTTTCTGAAGGCGCTTTATCGCAACGGCATGGATTTCTCACTCAGTATCTCCCATGCAATCGAAGCGTTAAGGTATGAAGAAAATTGGGCTGTTTTCAATAACTCAGAGAATAATAAAATCCTTACTTCGCATGGTGCTGGTGCCGTTGGTGTTGATATAGATAGACTTCAGGTGTTGTACATGGAGTATCTTGATATTCTTAAAGATATTTCTAATTATTTGGCTCCTGGAATTATATCTAGCGAAGAAAATGGAAGTTTAGTGGTTCTGGTAGATGATTTTTCTCCTGCTAGTAAAGTGATTCATCTGGCATCTAGACTTCCTCGAAACGTATTGTCTAATATTAATTGGGGCTGGCGAGGAATTAGTACGGGTGAGATGGCTTACGCCCATCTTTTCTCAGAGACATACAGTTGTGCAAAAAAATCGAAAAACGCAAGCCATATAATTGTTATCGATGAGGCAGACCTTTACCTTCATCCAGAGTGGCAGAGGAGCTTCCTAGACTCGTACCTTGAGTTGCTGGAAAAATTGAACTGGGGTCGTGTAAAGCCGCAGCTACTAATAACTACGCACTCGCCAATTATTGTAAGTGATTTTTTGCCTCAAGATATTGTTTCATTGGTCAAGAGTGATAGTGGTAGAGTCGAGGTTAAAGAGTCTCTAGGGTTCGGAACAAATATTACAAATCTATTTATTGATGGCATGCATCTAGCTTCGACGGTTGGCGAGCACTCTAGAAAGGCTATAGTTTCGTTAGTGAATAAATCGGAGTCCAATGAATTGGATCTTCTGGATAAGGAGTTAATTAGGGGTATGGGCAATAAATTTGTTAGGGAGTACTTGTTGAAAGATGATTAAGTTCGAATATTTGCCTGGTGCCGATCTACGTGCTAAATACGATCTGCACGTTGTCCAAAGTACGCAACAAAAAATGAGAGAGTTCATTCAGTCTCTTCCTCCGGAGCAGCAGGATAAATATGCTTATTTTGATGATGCCAAAATCAATGAGATTTTGAGTTGTCAGCCGGAGGGTATTGTTGATCAAATATATGAAATATATGGCAGGTTCCCAGAGCTTGCCGATAGATATTGGCCTACGTACTTCCTCAAGGATGCCCCTATTCCTCACAATGTCGATGAGTATGGGGCTCGTACGCGAGACGAAAAAAATGTGCTCGATGCCCTTTATGTAGATGCAATTGCATTCCTAGAAGCTGTTACGACTCCGGGTCTGACATATATTAATAGCTTGTTGGATTTGCTAAGGGCTGCAGGTGGCTATGCAAGAAAAAGGGATGCATTAGCAAATATTATGAAAGCCGCTGCGGGGGAAAATCTGGCGACAGAAAAGTTTAAAGAGGATTTTCCTGAGTGGATTAATAGGTTTGAAGGAGTGTTTAATTATTCGGCCCTGTCTTCTGATATTGGCCATGATATAACGGATGAGTGGAAAATATTTGTTTGCTTGTATTGTAATGATGAGCCTATTCAAACAAAAGGGGATCAGGTTAAATTCAGGACGGATCTGGACCATTTTTATCCGCGCACTAAGTTTCCATTTTTGGCTGTGACCCTGTCGAATCTAATTCCGGCCGGGAAAACATGTAACCAGTCGTACAAAAGAAATAAAGATATGATCGGCAGTGAGCATCCGTTTGTAAGAGGCGTCGGTCAGCCTCGCCTGTTTCATCTGGTGACGCCAGTTGGCGAAGCTATCACTGAAAATAATTTTTCTGTGACTGTTCTAGAACAAGGCGGTAAGTTGGATGCAAATTTATCTGGTTTCGAAATTGCTCATAATTATGGGATTAGTGATGAAATAAAAAGTTGGGTGGCCGATGCTTTCGGTGCAGTCGAAATGATTGTTGGATATAACGATCCTAAAGTAAAGGATATGCTATTAAAAGGGTTGGTGAAAGTTGAAAAGCCAGCTTATCGTGAGCGACATAAAAAATTTAAGACTGATTCAATCAATCAATTTGCCGGAAAAGAAATTGTGTCTTTCTTGTGAATGCATATGTAATTCCTTCGCAGTTCCAACAGTGCGTGTGCTTGATGGCCTTGCGTAAATTAGTTGTGAAAATTCTGAGGTGCATCATCTTTCGTAGTTGAAGAAAGATATTGCTGTTGTTTCATATAGATTCTCGCAGTAACAGGATTTCACAAATGGCACGTTGGGTTGTGGACGAAGATTTCTATCGCAAACAGCTTCGTTCAAAGCTTGATAACCCATGACTTTCCTAAACGCCGTACAAGAAGGCGCAACGTCAGTACGTAGTAATATCGCGTTGCCTGACTATGCCACTTTAACCGGTGTTCAATAAACCAAGCTAAATGCTTCATCTGCCAATCCCACGGCGTTACTCGTTGCCAGCGCTCTGCTATTTCAGCATGGATAATTTTCGCTTGCCGCACATGGCGTTTCCGGGTTGCGTGCGAGCCGGTCAACACTCCAGCCATGAACAGCTCCATGTCGAATGGATTACTCATGACTGCCCTCCAATGTAGGCAGTGACCACATCAATCCGACCGTGGCCCAGCTCGTAGCTGATTTGCCTTCGGGCCTCACGATCAAGGTTAATATCTACCTGGCAACATTGGCCGCCGTTGATAGGCGCGGGGTGTTGGGTGATTTGCTCATAGCGTTCACATGCGTAGGCCGCTCGTAGCTCATGGAAGCCTTTGAGCTTGTGTGCATGCAGGACGTCACGCGCTGGACGGATGATTTCCTGCAGAACATTCAGATAGCTTTCGTGTGGCGCAATCAAGTTGCGGCTACTCGCAAGCGACACTTGCCGTGCAAACTCAAGTGCTTCTTTAACATGGTGGTCCACCGCAATCCATCGTGGCGCTGAGACGCCAACTCGACCGCCTTTGGCGCCATCCTGGATGTTGATCCTGCCTAGGTCGTTAGCCTCACGGCTCAGCCGTGGCAAGTCGGCTAGGATGGCCTCACGCAAGCGCATGCCTGTGGCTCGTGCCAACAGAACGATCGCTGCAGCCCTTAGCAGATCATGGCGGCAAAGCGCATCGACGATCTGCTTAACCTGTCTGCGGTCTTGGCCCTGCGGCACTGAGTGTCGAACTCTGCTGCGCTGCATACCCAACGCCTTGCTCGGACTCGGCAATTTCACGCACTGATCACCGCGAAGCGCTGCCATGGTCCTGTTCACGCTGGACAGCCGGTTTTGTGCGGTGCTGACGGCGAGGTCGCAGCGTCTAACCACGTCGCGCAGATACGCCGCATAGTCCGCCAACACCTTCCGATCAATCTGCCGCGCATCATTAATACCAGGCCCCTGTTCGGAACGGCACCATCTGACGAATGCCTGCCACCGATCACAGTGTGCCTTGACCGTGCCGTAGTGGCCGCCGCCGAACATGTCTTTCAACGCCTGCGGCCCTGCATAGCTCAGTTGCCTGCCGTAGCCGAAATTACGGCCATCGCGTCTACCCACCAATGCCATGTCGAATCACCTCATCGCCTGGTCTCCAATCCTCGCCCCACGTCATCCCGCCAAGAATGTTGAGTGTTATCAGGGATCAAGGCCCCTGCGACCTGTGGGGATGTCCTCTAGCGCGGGACTGGCGGCTCCTTACGTCCGGGAGCAAGGGCATCTCATGATCTGGCCTCCTGAGCACCGTTACCGGTGGGCGGGTGGAGGCTGCATTGGCTGACGAGACCAGTGCCGCGAGATCCTGAGCCATGTGCAAGCAGCAATGTGATGACCGGGGCATACCTGACTGTCAGTCAGGTGCAGTCCATACCTTGGTCTGCGGCACCATCATCTACAGCGCTGTTGCTGGTGACATCGGCGTTTGTCACGCCGATTGTCACGACGGGGAATGCCGCAAAGCCTTGTGCGATCAGGGCTGCAGCGGTGGTAGAAGTGCCCGTCTCTTTCCAGAAGAAAGAGACGGGCGCAGGTTGGCGCAAGGTTTGGCCAATCGGATAGGTTGCTGCAGGGCAGCACAGTACGATGTATCTGGCGCACGAGGGCCATAGGTTTAGAGAGCATCCATCACAGGGAAGTGACCGGGCGAGCTGCCGGATGCGAATCGCCCTTGGGAGAACCACCGCGAGAGCGGCGTGGCCTTGAAGGTTCGGGCCACCTAGGGTGCTGTCATCGACAGCTCTTGCAACTCCCGGTCTACGCCTGTGGACAATATTCGTCAAGCAAAGCGATTTCAGGTATTTAGCGCCTGTGGATAAAACTATCCCCCGGTGGACATCAGTGGTTTTCCACAGACGTACTCTGTGCCAGCAGTTTTTTTCTTAGGTATGGTCCATTCAAACGGGGCGGCTTTGCAGCCCCGTTTGAATGGACCCGCGCGGAGGAGCTTCATGCGGTGCTGTGGGTAACTTCACAGCGAGTTGAGGTGGTGGTGCGGCGGGTTACTCGGTCCTCTTGGCACTGCGCAGGCGCGTGACGTTCTCGCCCGTCTGCTTGGCAAACTCATGCGGCGTTACATGGTCCTCGCGGTTAGCCTCCAGAAACCGGCTCCACCAGGTCATGATCATCCGGCGCTCTTCGAGGAACTCGGCCTTGTGGGTATAAGCGGCCCGTACGTTGTTGCGTTCCTTGTGACTCATCTGTCGCTCGATAGCCGTCTCCGACCACAGCCCGGACTCGACCAGCGCACTGCACGCCATGGCTCGGAACCCGTGGCCGCAGATATCCACCTTGGTGTCATAGCCCATCGTCCTTAGCGCGGCATTCACCGTGTTCTCGGACATCGGTTTCCACGGCTTGGCATCCCCCGCGAACACCAGCTCGAACTTGCCGGTGATCGTGTGGATCTGCTCAAGCAAGGCCACAGCCTGTGGCGATAAGGGTACAACGTGGATGTCTCCGGCCATCTTCGTACCCCTTGTGGAGAAGGGCACTCCGTCCAGCGCCGGGCGGGTGTCAGGGATCTCCCAAATTCCGCGCTTGAGGTCGAACTCATTCCAACGGGCGAAGCGCAGTTCGCTGGAGCGTACGAATACATGCAACGACAGCATCACCGTGAGGCGTGTGAGCGGGCGACCTCTGTAGTCCTCAATGCATGCCAATAGCTCTGGAAGCCGCGATAGGGGTAGTGCGGGCCGGTGAGTTACCCGCGGTGTCTTGATCGATCCATCGAGGTCGTGAGCCGGGTTCGCCGTGATCAGTCGCAGCCGTTTGGCTTCACGCATGATGCTTTGCAGGTAATTCTTGATCCTGAGCGCCACGTCGATGGTGCCGCGCTTCGTCACGGCTTCCAGTGGCTGCATGAGGTCGTGGGTGTCCAACTCAACGATTGCTCTGGCACCGATCAAAGGGAATACGTGAGTCTTCAATCGGCTAAGTACAGTCTTGGCGTGGCCGGGCGCCCACTTGGGCACCATGCTGGCGTGCCAGTCGAGCGCAACGCTTTCGAAGGTGCGGCCGTTGATCACGGCTTGGGTCTTGGTTTGTTGCTTGTACTGGATGGGATCTATGCCGTTGGCGAGCTGCTGCTTGATCTCGAAGCGCTTACGGCGTGCGTCGCCCAGCCCGACCACTGGGTAGCTGCCGAGGGCGGTCAGGCCTTCGCGGCCATCGGGTTTCACGTACCTGAGCCGCCAGCCTTTGCGGCCGTTGGGTTGCACAAGCAGGTAAAGACCGTCGCCGTCGAAGAGCTTGTACTCCCGCTCTCTGGGCTTTGCCGTGCGACAGGCGGTGTCTGTAAGCGGGGCAGTGGTGCGTGCCATAAGGGTAGTCTCCGATATCGAAACGGACCTCTATCCTTAAAACTACCCTTATTAGCGCTGGCTACCCTCGGAATCCGACGGAACGCCAAAACGAAAAAACCCGCCAGAAGGCGGGTTTTTCGGGGGTTCCAGAGATTTTGAAAGCTTTCTATGGAACCTTGAATGGTGCCGGCACCAGGAATCGAACCCGGGACCTACTGATTACAAGTCAGTTGCTCTACCATCTGAGCTATACCGGCACAGGGGCGTCATTATAGCGATGGATTCGGCGCTGTAAACCACTTCGTTGCATCCACCGCACAAAACCCTAAGTCACCGAACTGAAAGGAGAATTTTCCTACCAGCCGCGGTGGATGGAGTTGACGCTTGGCTCGGGCTGGCCGGGGTTGAAGAACAGCTTGCCGTTGTCGCAGCCGCGCTTGCGGCAGCTGCCGTCGGCGTTGTGCAGGGGCAGGCCGCGGTCACCGCCCAGCTGCATGCCGGGCATGTTCCAGTTCAGCGGGGCCGGCTTGCTGCTTGGCAGGCTGTTGGCGCAGCCGGTCATGGCCAGGGCGAGGGTCAGCAGGGCGAAAGGCTTGGTGTGTTTCACGATGTTCGAGTCCGTTCCGGGATCAGTCTTTGTTCAGGATGCGCTGGATGGTGCCGCCGCAGGCCATGTAGCAGGAGTCGTAGTCATTGCCGCAACTGTAGCTGCTCCCTGTGTTGAAGGGGTAGCTCGGGTAGTGGCAACTGTGACGCGCTTCCTTCTTGCTCTTGCCGTTCTGGCAGTACTGGTAGGCCCTCATCTCGGCCTGGTACAGCGCACGTTCGCTGTTGTCCTGCAGGCGGGCCATCTGCTGGCAGTGGTTGCGCTCCGTCGAACAGCTGTTGATGCAGTTCATGCCATGCGCGCTGGGCGGTGGCGAGTATCTATAGGTGTAGCTCGGGCCGCAGCCGGTCAGGGCCAGGGCCAGGCAGGCCAGCACGAGGGCGGCCAGGCCATTGTGGAAAAGTGCCATGGGTGTTGCAGTCCTTGATCATTCGTCGCTGAACTCCAGCAAATCGCCGGGCTGGCAGTTCAGGGCGCGACACAGCTTCTCCAGGGTCTCGATCTTGAAACCCTTGATCTTGCCGTTCTTCAGCAGCGACAGGTTCGCTTCCGTGATACCGATGATTTCCGCCAGGTCCTTGGAACGCATCTTGTTCCGGGCCATGACGACGTCGAGGCGGATGATTATCGGCATAGGAAGCAGTCAGACATAACAGTTGTGTTCATCGCTGATGGTCTTGGCGTCACGCATGAGCAGCGAGAAGGCACACAGCAGGATGCCTTTCATGATCTCGTAGACAGCCTGCGATGATACACCGATCGAGAAGCTGAAGCTCCTTTCCCCGGCCGGCAGATCGATGGCCAGGGCCAGGCCCTGCAAGGTGTAGGTCACCGGCCACAGCAACGGGGTGAAGATGCACAGCAGGCCGACCCACCACAGCAATTTGATATTGGCCGAGGTCCAGGTCTGCCCCCGCGAGAGGCGGTGGAAGAACAGGCCGGTCAGGCCGAGGGCCACAACGGAAATCAGCGTGGGAATCATGTCCACCGCCAGTACCAGGCCGACGGCCAGGGGGGATGCCTGGTAGCCGGGTTCGAGCAGCAGCGGCATCTGGTCGCCGTAGGCTTGCAGGTAGCCGTTGAAAATCTCGGGGAAGTCGAAGATGAAGAGCAAGGGCGTGATGGTCAGCTCGACGACCGCGGTTGTCCAGGCCAGGTAGGCGGCGAATGCGCCGATGGTGCGTAGGCGCGAACGCGCATAGGCCACGGATCTACTGTTCATGGGGTGCCTCCGTACAGTGATGAACGGAGCGGATTATTCTTGAATAATTATCGTAAAACAATAATTAATTTTGTATTTTGCCTCATGGCGACGGTTTGTCGCAGGAGGAGGGCCTGCACGTGGCACCGGCCTTGCCGGTGATCGCGGGGCCAGCCCGCTCCCACGCAGAAGACGGTTGCGTAACTGCAGGGCCATCCCCAGAGAACGAACATGGGGAATATAATTTACGAAGCTTTCAGCAGGCTTTAAGGGGATCTTCCTGAAGTCATCTATTTTCCGTGAGAAATAATTAGTCCTAACCTATCGTTTTGACTTAATCGATCAGCTCAGCTAATCTTGTGTTCATTATGTTGAACAGTAAAGCTTTCAAGCTCCTCTCCTCTTCCCGCCTGGTCTCCCGTGAACGTCACTGGACCGGCGACCTCTAGCGCCACCCTCCCTCTACAGCCGTAAACGTCTCTGTCTGGCGCCGATGCCTGTGCGCTCGGCCGCTGTCGCCCATGGGAGGGCACCATGCGTTCCTGGATCTACCTGATCGTTGCCATCACCTTCGAGGTGATCGGCACGGCGTCGATGAAACTCGCCGCCACTCATTTCCCTGTGATGGGGCATGCCGTCATGTACGTCATGATCTGTCTGTCGTATTTCTTCCTGGCCCTGGCGGTCAAGCGCGTGCCGGTGGGTGTGGCCTACGCGCTGTGGGAAGGGTTCGGTATCGTGCTGATCACCTTGATCAGCGTGCTCTGGCTTGGTGAAAGCCTGGGCTGGACCAAGGCCCTGGGCCTGGCGGTGATGATCGCCGGCATCCTGCTGGTCAAGGCCGGTACCCGCGCCAAGCCCGTCGAACGTGAAGGGGAGGCCGTGCCATGTTGATTCCATTTGCCTGGCTGGGCCTGGCCATCGTGCTGGAGGTATTGGCCAACCTGCTGCTCAAGTACTCCGACGGATTCCGCTGCAAGGGCTTGGGCCTGGCCTCGATCCTCTGCGTGCTGGCGGCGTTCACCGCGCTGGCGCAGGCGGTGAAGGACATCGACCTGTCGCTGGCCTACGCCATCTGGGGTGGCTTTGGCATCCTTGCCACCGTGGCCATGGGCTGGGCCTTGTTCGGTCAGCGTCTGGCCGGGCGTGGTTGGTTGGGGCTTGCGTTGCTGCTGGTAGGCATGGGCTTGCTCAAACTGGCTTGACAACTACCCCGCCAAAGCGCTTGGCAAAATTGCTTATGCACAAGTGGCATTGACCGCTTGCGCGAAAGGCATGCCGACAGCCGCTACCACCGGTCTTTGCGCAAAGGCCTGTTTTTACTGGCTTTGAGGCCCACGACGGAATAAGCAAAGCAGCGCAAATAGCCCAAGGATCCAAGATTTCGTGATTTTCATCACAAGCTTGTACACAGAGTTATCCACAGGCTGTCAACCGCGCTGCGGCGTTGCGTCGCGCTCACCCAGCAGCAACAGGTTGCGCGGGGTCAGCGGGTAATCGCAGAACACGCCTAGCCGTACCGAATAGCCTTGCTCCTGCAGGAACAGTGCGCGATCGAGCACCAGCCACATCTCCAGTGGGCGGCGGAACAGGTTGCGTACCTGTTCGAGGTTGCGTACCTGGGCCAGGCGTTGCTGGCCGGCTGCCTCCAGGGCAACCCAGTCGGGTTGGCCGTTGATCGTCAGCTGCTTGAGCTCGGCCAGGTCGCGACAGTAGTGCTCGAAAGGCTTTGCCAGCCAGCTGACCGGCAGCGAAGGGGTGGGCAGGTATTCGTCCACGTCCCGTTGCTGGCGCTGCAGCAGGTCGAACCCGAGGCGGCGGGCCATGGACTGGTCGCGCTGGCGCCGAGTGCGCTGGCTCGAGGTGACCGCTTCGCTCAGTGGCAGGCCCAGGTCTTCCTGGGTCAATGCCAGGGTCGAGGCCTGGGCGGCACCGGAGAGCGGTTGATAGCGCTTGCCCTGGATGCGGTTGTAGCAGCAGGGCGCGACGGCGATCTGTCGGCATCCCTTCTGGCTTGCCAGTTGCAGCAGCCGCACATGCAGGTCGCCGCAGGCGTGCAGAGCGACCGCGCTCTTGTCGCCATCCAGATGCCGGGCGCTGTCCATGGCCATGACGTTCTGGTGGACATGGGTGGCAGCCAGGTGGTGATGCTCGCTCAGGGCCTTGCCGGCACTGACCAGCTCGGCATCGTACTCCAGGCAGGTCAGATGCTGGCCGGGTTGCAGCAGGCGCCTGCCCAGGTGGCCTTTGCCGGAGCACCAGTCGAGCCAGTGCCGCGCAGGCTGGCTGAATGCCAGGCGGCGGCTGAAGGCTTCGATCTGCTGCCACTTGCGGCCAGGGACGTTGACGTCGAGACGGTGCCCGGCGGGGTGCAAGCCGGCATCGGGCAGCTCGCCGACGACGGACAGTGCCTGCGCCTGTGCGGCCAGTTGTGGAAATGGGGCCGGGGCCGCAGGTTGCTCGGGGGCTTCGGCTTGCTCAAGGGTGCGTTGGCGCAGCCAGCGGGATAGCTCGATGTGCTCGTCTTCCCAATCCAGGCGCAAGTGGTTGAACGGGCGCGGGCGCCACAGCTGCTGGTGCTGCAGCAGGAAATGGTCGAGGGCCTGGAAGCGCTCGAGCAGGTGCTGGTCGTGGAGGTAAGGCGTGGTCGGCATGCAGGCACCGCAGCACTATCGATGGGGGCCGCCATGCGGCCCCGATGTTGTTTACATCCTCAACGCCCTTGGCAGGCATCCACGCGCAGCCAGCGCTCCAGCACTTTGAAACCCTGAACCAGCACAAACGAGATCAGCAGGTAGAACACCCCGGCGGCAAAGAAGATCTCCACCGGCAGATAGGTGCGGGCAATGATGGTCCGTGCCATGCCGGTCAATTCCAGCAAGGTGACGGTACTGGCCAGCGCACTGGCCTTGAGCATCAGGATCACTTCGTTGCTGTAGGCCGGCAGGCCGATGCGCGCGGCGCGCGGCAGCATGATGTAGAGCAGCGTCTTGCCCCGTGACATGCCCAGCGCCCGGGCCGCTTCGATCTCGCCCTTGGGGATCGCCTGCAAAGCACCGCGCAGGATCTCGGCGATGTAGGCGGCGGTGTGCAGGGTCATGGTCAGCACCGTGCACCAGAACGGATCGCGCAGGTACGGCCACAGCGAGCTGTTGCGCACCACGTCGAACTGGGCCAGGCCGTAGTACACCAGGAACAGCTGCACCAGCAGCGGCGTGCCGCGGAAGAAGAAGATGTAACCGAAGGGCAGGGCGCGCACATACCAGTGACGCGACGAGCGCGCCACGCCCAACGGTATGGCCAGGATCAGGCCGGCGATGACGGCGATGGCCACCAGCTCCAGGGTCAGGGTGGCACCCTGGGCCAGGCGTGGCAGCCACTTGATGATGACTTCCCAGTTCATTTATTCGGCCCTCATGAAGCCGCGAGCGGCGCGCTTTTCCAGGAAGTGCATGCCGGTCATGGCAATCACGGTCAGGCCCAGGTAGATGCAGGCGGCCACGGCGTAGAAGGTGAACGGCTCCTTGGTGACGGTCACGCCGATCTGCGCGTGGCGCATGATCTCTTCCAGGCCGATCACCGACACCAGCGCAGTGTCCTTCATCAGGATCATGAACAGGTTGCCCAGGCCCGGCAGGGCGATGCGCCACATCTGCGGGAGGATGATCCGCGACAGGATGCGACCCTTGGAGAGGCCCAGGGCCAGGCCCGCTTCACGATGCCCCTTGGGGATGGCCAGGATCGCGCCGCGGAATACTTCCGTGGCGTAGGCGCCGAAGCACAGGCCGAGGGCGATCACGCCGGCAGTGAAGGCACTGAGCTCCAGGCCAGGCATGTTCAGCAGTTCGCCAAGGCTGTTCATCAGCCCGACGGTGCCGAAGTAGATGAGCAGCACCCAGAGCAGTTCGGGAACGCCGCGCACCAGTGTGGAATAAGTGCCGCCAAGCCATTGCAAGGGCTTGACCGGCGAGGTCTTGGCCAGGGCGCCGAGCAGGCCCAGGACCAGCCCCAGCAGCAAGGCGCAGAGCGCCAGTTTTACGGTCATCAGGGTACCGGCCATCATGGCCGGGCCGAATCCGTGCAGGTCGATATTCATGGGTAAGTTTGTTCAAGGGACAGGCACCGCCAAGGCGGCGATGCCTGTCGGGGCGAATCAATAGATGCTGAACGGGAAGTACTTGTCGTTGATCTTCTTGTAGGTGCCGTCGGCGACGATTTCCTTCAGTGCAGCGTTGAGCTTGTTGCGCAGCTCGTTGTCGCCTTTGCGTACTGCGATGCCGACCTTGTCGCTTTCGTTCACCGGGTCGCCTTTGAACTCGTAGTTCTTGCCGGCTTCGGATTTCAGCCAGTCGTAGTTGGCGTACTTGTCGGCGAGGATGGCATCGACGCGGCCGGAGGTCAGGTCGAGGTAGGCATTTTCCTGGCCGTCATACAGGTTGACCTTGAACTCGCCGTCCATGCCGCCGTTGTCGTCCAGCCAGGTAGCCGCCTGAGTGGCGCGCTGGGTGCCGATGGTCTTGCCCTTGAGCGAAGCACGGTCGGTCTTGAAGTCGACGTTTTTCGGTGCGATGAACTGCTGCTTGTTCGAGTAGTAGGGGTCGGTGAAGTCAACGGCCTGCTTGCGTTCGTCGGTGATCGACAGCGAGGAGATGATGAAATCGGACTTCTTGGCGTTCAGCGCTGGGATGATGCCGTCCCAGTCGGAAACGGCCACTTCGCACTCGACTTTCATCTTGGCGCACAGGGCGTCGCCGATGTCTTTGTCGAAGCCCACGACCTGGCCGCTGGCATCTTTGTTGTTGAACGGCGGGTAGGCCGCCTCGATGCCCATTTTCAGTTTCTCGGCTGCCATGGCATTGGCCGAGAACACCAGGGTGGCGGCAGCGGCCAGGAGGACTTTTTTATAGGTCTGCATTCGTGTTGCTCCGTTAGCGGTGGCTGGACATGAATTGCTTGCAACGCGCCGAGGTCGGGTTCTCGAAGACCTGCTGCGGCGATCCTTGCTCTTCGACCAGGCCCTGGTGCAGGAAGACCACTTCACTGGACACCTGGCGGGCAAAGTTCATCTCGTGCGTCACCAGCAGCATGGTACGGCCTTCTTCGGCCAGGGCGCGGATGACGTTAAGCACTTCCTGGACCATTTCCGGATCGAGCGCCGAGGTTGGCTCGTCGAACAGGATGACCTTGGGTTTCATGGCCAGGGTACGGGCGATGGCGGCACGTTGCTGCTGGCCACCGGAAAGCTGGGCGGGATAGCTGTGGCGCTTGTCGAAGATGCCGACCTTGTTCAGCAGCGCCTCGGCATGCTCGATGGCCTCGGCCTTGCTCTGGCCAAGTACGCGGCGCGGCGCCTCGATGATGTTGTCGAGGATCGACATGTGCGGCCACAGGTTGAAATTCTGGAAGACAAAGCCGATCTCGCTGCGCAGGCGGTTGATCTGGCGGTTGTCGGCGGCGATCAGGTCGCCGTTTTTCTGCGCCTTGAGCTTGAGGGCTTCACCGGCGACCAGGATCTCGCCCTGGTGCGGGTTCTCCAGCAGGTTGATGCAGCGCAGCAGGGTGGACTTGCCAGAGCCGGACGAGCCGAGGATGGAGATCACGTCACCGTCGCGCGCGGTCAGCGAAATGCCCTTGAGAATTTCCTGCTCGCCATAGCGTTTGTGCAGGTTGCGGATTTCCAGCGCGGGCGTGGCCTGAGCCATTTGCGGTCCTCATGTGTTCGGGTGCGTTCCCAGCTGTTGGCGGCCTTCCTGGCGAGCGCCACGCTAGCATAGCGGCGCAACGGCGGCCAACCGGGTCGCGGGGTGCTCGGGTCGCTGGTGGGACAGTTTGTCGCATCGCTGCAGTGGACTGTCGCCAGGATGTCCGCAATAGCGTTTTGCCCAGCACCGGAGCCTTGATGAAAAAAGGCGCGATGGTGCCAGCTTTGGCCCGGTCTGGGAAGCCGTTTTTAGCCGGGTGGCACTGTGTCGCGGACTTGACGGGGGCAAGGTTGCGCCTGTTGGTTGCGCTTTCTGTTGCGCAAAATTCGTGCACAGGTGTTACCGAGGAGCACCTTTGGTGCATTTGTAAGTGAGTATTTCCGTAATCCAGACTTGGCATGGGGATTTGGCGACCTTTCGGTCAAAGCTTGGCACAATGCGCTGCAAGCCGCGCCGTTATTGGAGGCAGAAATATTTCAGACGAAAGTCATTCTCACCTGGCCCGCTTATTGCCCTCTGGAAACCACTGAATGCGGCGACGCCTATCCACACCTCGGCGCGCTGGCCAGTCATTCGTGTAGTCCACCTCCTTACAAAGGTAGTTTTATGAGCGGTAACAATTCCAATGACCTCGCTCAGGGGCTCAAGCAACGGCATGTGACCATGCTGTCCATCGCCGGCGTGATCGGTGCCGGGCTGTTCGTCGGCTCCGGCCACGCCATCGCCGCCGCCGGCCCCGCCGTGCTGCTGGCCTACGCCGCGGCCGGTACCCTGGTCGTTTTGGTGATGCGCATGCTCGGCGAAATGGCTGTCGCCTCGCCTGACACCGGTTCCTTCTCCACCTACGCCGACCGCGCCATCGGGCGCTGGGCCGGTTTCACCATCGGCTGGCTGTACTGGTGGTTCTGGGTGCTGGTGATTCCGCTGGAGGCCAACGCCGCCGCCGCCATCCTGCATGCCTGGTTCCCCTCGGTGGACCTGTGGGCGTTCTCGTTGATCATTACCCTGGCGCTGACCATCACCAACCTGTTCAGCGTGAAGAACTACGGTGAGTTCGAGTTCTGGTTCGCCCTGCTCAAGGTGCTGGCGATCATCGGCTTCATCGTCGTCGGTTGCGCGGCCATGTTCGGCATGGTGCCGAGCAGCCAGATCAGCGGCGTCAGCCACCTGTTCGACACCCAGGGCTTCATGCCCAATGGCCTGGGCGCCGTGCTGGCCGCCATGCTGACCACCATGTTCTCGTTCATGGGGACCGAGATCGTCACCATCGCCGCCGCCGAATCGAAGGATCCGGGCAAGCAGATCAGCCGCGCCACCAACTCGGTGATCTGGCGAATCTGCCTGTTCTACCTGGTGTCGATCTTCCTGGTCGTGGCCATGGTGCCGTGGAACGATCCGACCCTGGCCGAGAAAGGCTCCTACCAGACTGTCCTCAGCCTGATCGGTGTGCCGAACGCCAAGCTGATCGTCGACATCGTCGTGCTGATCGCCGTGACCAGCTGCCTGAACTCGGCGCTTTACACCTCTTCGCGCATGCTCTTCTCCCTGAGCAAGCGTGGCGACGCCCCGGCGGTTGCCCAGCGCACCACCAAGGCCGGCACCCCGCACTGGGCCGTGCTGCTGTCCACTGCCGCAGCCTTCCTGTGTGTGTTCGCCAACTTCCTGGCCCCGGCTGCGGTGTTCGAGTTCCTGCTGGCCAGCTCCGGCGCCATCGCCCTGCTGGTGTACCTGGTGATCGCCGTGTCGCAACTGCGCATGCGTGCCCAGCGTGAAGCCAGCGGTGAGAAGATCTCGTTCAAGATGTGGATGTTCCCGGGTCTGACCTGGGCGACCATCGCCTTCATTATCGCCGTGCTGGCGGTGATGGCGCTGCGCGAAGATCACCGTGCCGAGATCATCGCCACGGCAATCCTGAGCATTGGTGTGGTGGCAGCTGGTCTGCTGGTGCACCGCAAGCGTGGCGCTGCTGCGCGTGTGGCGCTGGATAGCTGATCCACAGATGAAATGAAAAGGCCGCGTCCTGTGAAGGACGCGGCCTTTTTTGTCTGCACGGGTTGTGGACGCGGGTGCGGTTCGACTCAGCCGAACTGCTTCTGCTGTTGCTGCTGCTTGGCCACGATCTCCGAGGCGGTGACATAGGCGTCCTGGAACTCGTCGCTCTCCAGCCACGCCATGGTCGCGTCCTCGTCAATGCCGTCGAGCCATGCGCGGTAGGCGGTGAACACCATGACGATGTAGTCGGTGGCGTGCTCTTCCTTGTGGCCCTTGAGCACCAACGCCAGCAGCGGGTCGACCAGGAACACCGAGATCATCGGCACCAGGCCGTTTTCCTGGGCTTCCTTCATTTTTTCGAACAGGCTGTCGTAGCTGCCTGACTCCATGGCCTTGTTGAACACCTGCTCGACACTGGCACTGTCGCCAGCGCTGGCCTTGACCGCCTGGCCGCTGCGCACCATGCGATTCTGCTTGGCCTTGGTGGCGGCGCGCTTGGCGCGTTTCTGTTGCTTGGTGTTGGTGGCCATGGGTGGATCCTTGGGCTGACTGGTAAAGGCGCGTATTGAAGCGTAGTTGCGCGAGAAACCCAAGAGGCCGTCCAACGGCCCCAAAGTGTTCAGCTCACCAGCGCCTCCGGCTCATCTTCCTCGAACCCCCGCGAAGCCCGCCCGACCAGCAACGGATCCGGCGCATGCGCCACGCTGTGGTCCTTGCCTGGATAATCCAGCGAGTGCAGGAAGTGACGAATGCAATTGATCCGCGCGCGCTTCTTGTCATCTGACTTGATCACTGTCCATGGCGCATCGGCCGTGTCGGTATGGAAGAACATCGCTTCCTTGGCAGCGGTGTAGTCCTCCCACTTGTCCAGCGACTTGATGTCGATGGGCGAGAGTTTCCAGTGCTTGAGCGGGTCGTCGCGGCGGGAGATGAAACGGCGCAGTTGCTCTTCGCGGTTCACCGAGAACCAGAACTTGAACAACAGGATGCCGCTGTTACACAGCATGCGTTCGAGGTCAGGTGCCTGGCGCATGAACTCCAGGTATTGCAGTGGCGAGCAGAAGTCCATGACCTTCTCGACCCCGGCGCGGTTGTACCAGGAGCGATCGAAGAACACCATTTCACCGGCGGTGGGCAGGTGTTGCACATAACGCTGGAAGTACCACTGGCCCTTTTCCTGCTCCGACGGTTTCTCCAGCGCCACGATCCGCGCGCCGCGCGGGTTCAAGTGCTCCATGAAGCGCTTGATGGTGCCGCCCTTGCCCGCAGCATCACGACCCTCGAACAGCACGACGATGCGCTGGCCGGTTTCCTTCACCCAGTTCTGCACTTTCAGCAGCTCGATCTGCAGGTCGTGCTTGGCCTTCTCGTAGTCCTGGCGGCGCATGCGCGTGCGGTAGGGGTAGCTGGCCGGCAGGCGTGCCGAGGTGCTGTCCTCGCTGCTGCCCTTGCGCGCGTTGGCCACTTCCAGGGCGGCGGGCTGCTGGCTGACCTGGGTGATGATCTCTGGCGCGGCGGCGCTGGCGGCCGGCTTGCGTTGGCGCGGACGGCGGGTGCGAGGGGTGGGCTTGGCGCTGCTGCCGGTTTCGGCAGGCGACGGCAGGAGAAGGGTGGCGGATTCTTCGCTCATGGAGGTCCTTGCGGGGTCGTTCGAATGTCCACCTTCCATCCTATGAGCGCATGGCGAGTGGCTTTTTGATATCGATCAACCGGGCATGAAGGAGCTAGAAGAAAAATCGCAGGCAACAAAAAACCCGCACTAGGCGGGTTTCTTGTGTCGCTTCGGGTAACTTTGCAACCACCAGAAGCTGAAGGTGGTGCCCAGAGACGGAGTCGAACCGCCGACACGAGGATTTTCAATCCTCTGCTCTACCGACTGAGCTATCTGGGCGACGAGGTGCATTAAATAGATTTCCGAACCGATCGTCAACGACTTTTTTGAAAAAATTTAAATTAATTCCGTCGCTTACGGTTTTCGGGGTCAATTCGAGGGTGGCACGTAGCCTTCGGCCTGGGCGTAGTCTTGGCCTGTGAAGAACTTGTCCATCTCGGCCTGGATGAATTTGCGGTCCTCGGCATTCATCATGTTCAGGCGCTTCTCGTTGATCAGCATGGTCTGGTGGTCCTGCCACTCCTTCCAGGCTTTCTGCGAGATGTGCTCGAAGATGTCCTGGCCCTTGGCGCCCGGGTAGGGTGGGCGGTCGAGGCCTGGGAGCTCTTCGTTGTACTTGCGGCACTTCACGGTGCGGGTCATCGCTTCTCTCCTGCAATCAGTTCGTCGGCCGCGCGTTGCAGCAGCTTCTTGACCGGGGCGGCGAGGCCCAGGCGCGGCGGGGTGGCGAGGTTATACCAGAGCCAGTCGGGCTCGGCCACGTGCGCGCCGACGGGGTCGACACGCACCAGCCAAGGCTCGATGGCCAGCTGGAAATGGCTGAAGGTGTGGGTCAGGCCTGCCAGGGCCTGGCTGCCGGCCAGACGCAGGCCGTGCTGGTAGGCGAGGTCTTCGAGCTGCTCGAGGCTGTCCAGCTCCGGCAGGCTCCACAGGCCGCCCCACAGGCCGGTGGAGGGCCGACGATAGAGCAGGATCGCGCCTTCGTGGTTGGTCAGCAATGGCATCAGGGTCTTGCGCTGGGGCAGGGCCTTGCGCGGCTTGGGCTCGGGGTAGCGGGTCTCTTCGCCGTGCAGATGGGCTTCGCAGCCGCGCTGCAACGGGCAGATCAGGCAACTGGGCTTGCTGCGCGTGCACAGCGTCGCGCCCATGTCCATCATCGCCTGGGTATAGTGATTGGCCCGGGTCATCGGCGTGAAGCGCTCGGCACTGGCCCACAGCTGGTTAGCCACCTTCGGCTCGCCCGGGTAGCCGGCCTGGGCGGTGAAGCGGGCCAGTACGCGCTTGACGTTGCCGTCGAGGATCGGCGCGCGGATGCCCATGCTGATACTGGCGATGGCCCCGGCAGTGGAGCGGCCGATACCGGGCAGCTCGGTGAGCTGCTCGACGCTGCGCGGGAACTCGCCGCCATGCCGTTCGACGACGATCTTCGCGGCTTTCTGCAGGTTACGGGCACGGGTGTAGTAGCCCAGGCCCGTCCACAGGTGCAGCACCTCGTCCTCCGGCGCCTCGGCCAGCGCCTGCACGGTGGGCAGCGCCTGCATGAAGCGGTCGAAGTAGTTGAGCACGGTGCTGACCTGGGTCTGCTGCAACATGATTTCCGACACCCACACCCGATACGGGGTGATGCCCTGTTGCCAGGGCAGGTCATGCCGACCGTGCTGGTCGTACCAGTCCAGCACGGCGCTGGAGAACTGCTGGGGTGTCATCGCTTGAACAGCCCCTTCAATGCATCTTTGAGTTCAGGGCTCACCTTGTCTCCGAGTTTCTCTTCGAGCTTTTCATCGATCTTGTCTTTCAGGCGATTGCCGGCCAGCTTCGCGGCCACCTTGCCCAGGCCGTCCTGGTCCAGGCGGCACGCTTTGGCGCCCAGCTCCAGCGGGCCGCGGCAGCGCAGCGGCACTTCGACGCCGACATAGCGCTCGTTGACCTGGCAGGCCGGGTCGGGCATGGCGCGCTGGTCGCCTTCGACGACCACGCCGACGTTGTAGTCCATGCCCAGCACGCGCAGGTCGAGGTCGCCGTGGCCGTTGACGGTCAGGCCTGGGATGCGCACCTTGAGGTCCGGGTTGCTGGCCACGCCGTTACGCATTACCAGGCTGCCGCGCAACTCCTGGAACGGCGTGTCCTTGCCACGGGGCTCACCGCTGAGCTGCTTGCGGTTGAGGGTGGCGATGGCCTGGCACAGTTGCTGTTCCAGGTTGGCGTTGACCAGCACGCCGTCGTTGATGGTGAAGCTGGCATTGCCATTGAGCGTATCGACCAGCGCCTTCTGGCTGTTGCCAGTGGCGGTAAGGTCGCTGTTCAGGGTCAGCAGGCCCTTGACCGGCGGCGCCTGCTCCGGGGATTCGCGCTTGAGGAAGTGTTCCACTGGCACGCGGTTGATCTTGGTGTTCACGCCGATCTGCGGTACGGCAGGGCGCACATCCACGGTGCCCTTGGCCTCGAAGGTGCCGTTGTACAGGCCGCCGCGCAGGGTCTGCAGGGTGACCAGGCCGCCTTGGCCGCTGGCGGTCAGCTGTGCATCGCTGATCGGCAGCTTGTCCAGCGTCAGGGCGCCGAACGACAGGTCGGCCTGTAGATCGAGGGCGCGCAGGCGGTCGACCGGCAGCAGCTTGTCACTGCTCCAGGCAACTTGCGTCGGTGCGTCGGGTAGCGGCGTGGAGCCGGCGCCGGCGACGGCAGTGGCTTCCTGCTGCTTGACCTCGGCCTGGCGCGCTGCGGTGGCACCCTTGGCTTCCTCGCTCTTGGCCGGCAGGTAGCGGTCGGCGTCGAACTTGTCGCCCTTGAGGCGCACGCGCAGGGCCTGCTTGGCGAAATCTTCCACGGCGACACGGCCGGTGAAGGTGCTGTCGTCCAGCTTCACCGCCAGGTCTTCGAGGGCGAGGCTGTTCGGCGTGCCTTGCAGGCGGGTGACCAGTTCCAACTTCTTGAACGCTGCCGCGTCCGCAGTGGCGGGCAGCGGGTGGCCTATACCGTCGAGGAAGGTGCGCAGGTCGAACTGGGCGATGGACAGGCCGCCGCTGACCTGCGGAGCCTTGTCGAGGTCGCGCACGTTCAGCTCGCCCAGGGCGCGCAACTGGTTGGCCGAGACCTTCAGGCCGCTCCAGGAGGCGACATTGGCCGCCAGGTCGACCAGCACCTGGCCTTGGGCGGCGAAGGTCATGGTCTTGCCGGCCAGTGGCTCGCCCGAGGTCTCGCCAGACAGGCGCATGTCCTCTAGGTTGTAGCGCTTGAGACGGCGATCGAAGCGCAGTTCGCCGGTCAACTCGGTACGCGCCTTCAGGTTCGGTTGGCTGGCGCTGAGGAAGGCGCTGGCCTTGAGCGGGATGTTCACGCCTTCGTGCACGGGGCCGGTGCTCAACTGAATGCTTTCGGCGCCGTAGGTTTGGCCGGCTTTCTCGTCGGTGTACAGCACCCGGGCGTTGTTGACGGTCAGGCTGTCGATGTCGAGCTTGACCGAGCGCTCGTTGCCTTGCGGTTTTTCCGCTTCGGCGGCTGCTGCTTCGCCCGGCGTGGCGGTCGGGGCATTGGCCACGGCCGGGTCGGGCAATGGCTTGCCGATGTCTTCCCAGTTGCCATGGCCGTTGGCATCGCGGGTCAGCGTCAGGTTGAGGCCTTCGACCCGCACGTCGCTCATCTGCACTTCACGGCGCAGCAGCGGCAGTACGCGTACCGACAGGCCGAGCATCTGCAGGTCGGCGAAAGGCACCTTGGGGTTGTTCAGCGTGGCGATGCTGGCCTCGTGCAGCTCCAGGCCCAGCCATGGGAACAGGCTCCAGCCGATATCGCCATTGAGGGTGAGCTCCACGTGGGCCTTGTCGCGGGCCAACTGGCGGATTTCTTCTTTGTAGTCGTTGGGATCGAAGAGGTGGGTCAGGGCGAAGCCCAGCGCCACGATGATCAGCAACAACCCGAGAAGCCCCAGCCCCAGGATTTTGCCGAACGCTTTCATGGGCGAGTCCTTGTAGTCCGATTATGAATTTCAGCGGCGAGTATAGCGCCGTGGGTATAGGCACTGCTTATCCGACATTTCGACAATTGGATTGACGGCAGTTCATTTGTTGCCTGCTCTGGCCTCATCGCGGTGCGCCGATGCGACTTGCCCTGCGATGAGGCCAGAACAGGCGGCACAACCTCACCTGAATACGCGAAATACCGATTCAGCTGACGAAAAAAACACGATATCAGATTGCTTCCATGTCACCCGCTGCTGGTAATCTTGCGCCCGCCCGTGGCGCCCCGCGACCCATTGTCGCGGGTGATGCCTGAACCGGCCGGGCTGCCTTGCGTGCAGCCATACAGAGCCGTCCACGCGCACAGCCCACCTACAAAAGGATCAATCCATGAACAGCAGTATCACGGCGGGAGCGGCGGCGAGCACGCCGGGCTTCCTGTCGAAGGAGCGCATCATCGCCCGCCCGGGCTTCAACCGCTGGCTGGTACCGCCGGCGGCCCTGGCCATTCACCTGTGCATCGGCATGGCCTATGGCTTCTCGGTTTTCTGGCTGCCGCTGTCCCAGGCCCTGGGTGTCAGCGCTCCGGTGGCCTGCGCCGCCGACATGGGCTTCGTCGCCCGCCTGTTCAGCGCCGAGTGCGACTGGCCGATCTCCATGCTCAGCTGGATCTACACCCTGTTCTTCGTGTTCCTCGGCTGCTCTGCCGCGGTGCTCGGCGGCTGGCTGGAGCACGCCGGCCCGCGCAAGGCCGGCCTGGTCTCGGCACTGTGTTGGTGCGGCGGGTTGCTGATCTCGGCGATTGGCGTGAAGACCCACCAACTGTGGCTGATGTGGCTGGGTTCGGGGGTGATCGGCGGGATCGGCCTGGGCCTGGGCTACATTTCGCCGGTCTCGACCCTGATCAAGTGGTTCCCGGACAAGCGCGGCATGGCAACCGGCATGGCGATCATGGGCTTTGGTGGAGGTGCCATGGTGGGCGCTCCTCTGGCCACCGCGCTCATGGGCCACTTCGGCAGCGCGACCGAGGTGGGTGTATGGCAGAGTTTTGTCGCCATGGCCGCGATCTACTTCGTGTTCATGACTGCGGGCGCCCTGGCCTACCGCGTGCCGCCGACCGGCTGGAAGCCCGAAGGCTGGACACCGCCGGCGAAGAAAGCCAACGCCATGGTTACCGACCGTCACGTGCATGTGAGCGTGGCCTGGAAAACCCCGCAGTTCGCCCTGGTGTGGCTGGTGCTGTGCCTGAACGTCTCGGCCGGTATCGGCATTCTCGGCATGGCTTCGCCACTGCTGCAGGAAGTGTTCGCCGGCAAGTTGCTGGGCAACGAGCTGACCTTCAGTGAGCTGAATGCCGCGCAGCTGGCGCAGATTGCCGCGATCGCCGCCGGTTTCACCGGTCTGCTGAGCCTGTTCAACATCGGTGGGCGCTTCTTCTGGGCGTCGTTCTCCGACTACATCGGCCGCAAGAACACCTACTTCGCCTTCTTCGCCCTGGGCGTGGGCCTCTACAGCCTGGTGCCGAACATGGGCCACATCGGCAACGTGGCGCTGTTCGTGGCGGCGTTCTGCATCATCCTGTCGATGTACGGCGGCGGTTTCGCCACCGTGCCGGCGTACCTGGCCGACCTGTTCGGCACGCAGATGGTCGGTGCCATCCATGGTCGCCTGCTGACTGCCTGGGCGGCGGCCGGCGTGCTCGGCCCGGTGCTGATCACCTACCTGCGCGAGGCGCAGCTGGCGGCGGGCGTGGAGCGGGCCGCGGCCTACGACATGACCCTGTACATCCTGGCCGGCCTGCTGGTGCTGGGCTTTATCTGCAACATGCTGGTGCGCCCGGTGGCGGACAAGTACTTCATGACCGACACCGAACTGGCGGCCGAGCGCGCGCTGAGCCATGACAAGGGCGCCGATTCCGCGCGTTCGCTGGAGTGGCACGCGGCGCCGGGCAGCCTGCCGCTGGTGCTGGTGGCCTGGGCGGTGGTGGTGATTCCGCTGGCCTGGGGGGTGTGGATCACCCTGCAGAAGACTGCGGTGCTGTTTCATTGATGGATGACACGGCTGGCTGACTGGCTGGCTTCAAAGGCCCTGTCGCGGGGCAAGTCGCATCGGCGCACCGCCGCTCCCACGCCGATGCGACTTGCCCCGCGATGGGTTCAACAGAAAAATCTGCTTGTATAGACCTGTAGGTCTCTCCCACCCCCGTAATTACTAGTCCTGCCATATGTCATCCGCGTTTCAAGCCGGCGCGTTCTGGGCCTATAATGGAGCCCTTTTCGCCCAATGATTTTGCGGAGCTGGTGATGGTCGAACGTAAGGCTTCCGTCGAGCGCAATACCCTGGAAACCCAGGTCAAGTGCTCGATCAACCTCGATGGCAGCGGCAAGGCCCGATTCGAAATCGGTGTGCCTTTCCTTGAACACATGCTCGACCAGATCGCCCGGCATGGGCTGATCGACCTGGATATCGAGTGCAAGGGCGACCTGCATATCGACGACCACCATACCGTCGAGGACGTCGGCATCACCCTGGGCATGGCGTTCGCCCAGGCCATCGGCGACAAGAAAGGCATCTTCCGCTACGGCCATGCCTATGTGCCGCTGGACGAGGCCCTGTCGCGGGTGGTCATCGACTTCTCCGGCCGTCCGGGCCTGCAGATGCATGTGCCGTATACCCGTGCCACCGTGGGCGGCTTCGATGTCGACCTGTTCCAGGAGTTCTTCCAGGGCTTCGTCAACCATGCCCTGGTGACGCTGCATATCGACAACCTGCGTGGCCACAACACCCACCACCAGATCGAGACCGTGTTCAAGGCGTTCGGCCGCGCGCTGCGCATGGCCGTTACTCTCGACGAGCGCATGGCCGGGCAGATGCCTTCCACCAAAGGGTGCCTGTAAATGCAGACGGTAGCCGTGATCGACTATGGCATGGGCAACCTGCACTCGGTGGCCAAGGCCCTGGAGCATGTGGGCGCCGGCAAGGTATTGGTGACCAGCGATGCCGCGGTGATTCGTGAAGCCGACCGCGTGGTGTTCCCAGGCGTCGGCGCGATCCGCGACTGCATGGCCGAGATTCGCCGCCTGGGCTTCGACAGCCTGGTGCGCGAAGTCAGCCAGGACCGCCCGTTTCTCGGCATCTGCGTAGGCATGCAGGCGCTCCTCGAGCGCAGCGAGGAGAACGACGGTGTCGACTGCATCGGCCTGTTCCCAGGCCAGGTGCGCTTCTTCGGTAAAGACCTGAAGGAAGACGGCGAGCATCTGAAGGTGCCGCACATGGGCTGGAACGAAGTCGGCCAGACCATCGACCACCCGCTGTGGCATGACATTCCCGACCGTGCGCGTTTCTACTTCGTGCACAGCTACTTCATCGAAGCCGGCAAGCCGGGCCAGGTGGTCGGGCGCGGCCACTACGGCGTCGATTTCGCCGCGGCGCTGGCCGAAGGCTCGCGTTTCGCCGTGCAGTTCCACCCGGAGAAGAGCCATACCCATGGCCTGCAACTGTTGCAGAACTTCGTCGCCTGGGACGGGCGCTGGTAAATGAGCAGGTCGCGGACCAAGGCGCCAGTCATCACCCTGGCCCCGGAGCAAGAGCGCGAGGCGCTTGATACGCTCAAGCGCTTTCTCGAAGACCGCTTCGAGCTGGAGCTGGGGTCGTTCGAGGTGGCCGAGGTCCTCGAGTTGTTCAGCAAAGAGATTGCACCGCACTACTACAACAGGGCGATTGCCGATGTTCAGCTGCACCTCAAGGAGCGGTTCGAGAGCATCGAAAGCGACCTGTGGGCGCTCGAGAAGCCCTGAATTCCAACGATTAGACAGGTTGCCAAGATGCTGATTATCCCCGCTATCGATCTGAAGGACGGCGCTTGCGTGCGCCTGCGCCAGGGCCGCATGGAAGACTCCACGGTATTCTCCGACGACCCGGTGAGCATGGCCGCCAAGTGGGTCGAGGGTGGTTGCCGCCGCCTGCACCTGGTCGACCTCAACGGCGCCTTCGAAGGCCAACCGGTCAACGGTGAAGTGGTCACCGCCATCGCCAGGCGCTACCCGAACCTGCCGATCCAGATCGGCGGTGGCATCCGTTCGCTGGAAACCATCGAGCACTATGTCAAGGCTGGCGTCAGCCACGTGATCATCGGCACCAAGGCAGTCAAGCAGCCGGAGTTCGTTGCCGAGGCGTGCAAGGCCTTCCCGGGCAAGATCATCGTTGGCCTGGACGCCAAGGACGGCTTCGTCGCCACCGACGGCTGGGCCGAAGTGAGCAGCGTGCAGGTCATCGACCTGGCCAAGCGTTTCGAGGCCGATGGCGTCTCGTCGATCGTCTACACCGACATTGCCAAGGACGGCATGATGCAGGGCTGCAACGTGCCCTTCACCAAGGCCCTGGCCGAAGCCACGCGCATTCCGGTGATCGCCTCGGGCGGCATCCACAACCTGGGCGACATCAAGGCCCTGCTGGACGCCAAGGCTCCGGGCATTATCGGCGCCATCACCGGCCGTGCCATCTACGAAGGCACCCTCGACGTCGCCGAGGCCCAGGCCTTCTGCGACAACTACCAAGGCTGAGGAGCGACCATGGCACTGGCCAAGCGCATCATCCCTTGCCTGGACGTGGACAACGGCCGGGTGGTCAAGGGCGTCAAGTTCGAGAACATCCGCGATGCCGGCGACCCGGTGGAGATCGCCCGGCGCTACGACGAACAGGGCGCCGACGAGATCACCTTCCTCGACATCACCGCCAGCGTCGATGGCCGTGACACCACCCTGCATACCGTCGAGCGCATGGCCAGCCAGGTGTTCATCCCGCTGACCGTGGGCGGTGGCGTGCGCACCGTGCAGGACATCCGCAACCTGCTCAACGCCGGTGCCGACAAGGTGTCGATCAACACCGCCGCGGTGTTCAACCCGGAGTTCGTCGGCGAGGCGGCTGACCGTTTCGGTTCGCAGTGCATCGTGGTTGCCATCGACGCCAAGAAAGTCTCTGGCCCCGGTGAAACGCCGCGCTGGGAGATCTTCACCCATGGCGGGCGCAAGCCCACCGGGCTGGATGCGGTGGAGTGGGCGAAGAAGATGGAAGGCCTGGGGGCTGGCGAGATCCTGCTGACCAGCATGGACCAGGACGGCATGAAGAATGGCTTCGACCTGGGCGTGACCCGCGCCATCAGCGATGCGCTGGGGATTCCGGTGATTGCTTCCGGTGGCGTGGGTAACCTGCAGCACCTGGCCGACGGCATCCTGGAAGGGCATGCCAGCGCGGTGCTGGCGGCGAGCATCTTCCACTTCGGCGAGTACACGGTGCCGGAAGCCAAGGCCTACATGGCTTCGCGGGGGATCGTCGTACGCTGAACCACTGATTGGGGCTGCGTTGCAGCCCATCGCGGCTGAAGCCGCTCCTACAAGGATTACACGTTTCCTGTAGGAGCGGCTTCAGCCGCGATGGCCGCAAGGCGGCCCCAGTTAAATCACCCGTGATTCTTGCCGAGCAACGCGTGATACAACTCGGTATCCCCGAGTATCCCCACCACCTTGTCGTTATCCTGCAGCACCAGCTTGTTGCCGGTCTGGTAACGAATCTGCAGCGCTTCGCGCATGCCGATATCGGCGTGTACCACGGTTGGCCTGCGCTCCAGCAAGCCGACGTCCTGCCCCGGCGCCCAGTTCTGCATGTCCAGGCCATTCTGGCCCTGGCGTGCGCGCTTGAGCGAACCGCCTTCGCCAAGGTCCAGCCATGAGTCGATGCCCGGGTCCAGGCACACCGAACCGTTGACTCGCCGGCAATTGTCCAGGCTGCGCATCAGGCTGCGGCCACACAGCACGTTGAGCGGGTTGGTGTGGGCGACGAAGGTGCGCACGTACTCGTCGGCCGGGTTGAGCACGATCTCTTCCGGCTTGCTGTACTGGATGATGCGCCCGTCCTTCATGATGGCGATGCGGCTGCCCAGTTTCAGCGCCTCGTCCAGGTCATGACTGACGAACACGATGGTCTTGCTGAGTTTGCTCTGCAGGGCCAGCAGTTCGTCCTGCAGGCCCTGGCGGATCAGCGGATCGAGGGCCGAGAACGGCTCGTCCATCAGCAGGATATCGGCGTCCATCGCCAGCGCCCGGGCCAGCCCCACGCGCTGCTGCATGCCACCGGAGAGTTCGTCCGGTTTCTTGTTGCGCCACTGGGTCAGGCCCACCAGTTCGAGCTTTTCATCCACCAGCTTGCGCCGTTCCTTCTCCGGCCGGCCCTGCATCTCCAGGCCGAAGCTGATGTTCTCGCGCACCGTCAGCCAGGGCATCAGGGCAAACTTCTGGAACACCATGGCGATGCGCTTGGTGCGCATCATCTTCAGCTCTGCCGGGGTGCAGTGGGCGATATCGATGTGCTTGCCTTCGTGCTCGACGAACAGCTTGCCGCGGCTCACGGTGTTGAGGCCGTTGATGCAGCGCAGCAGGCTGGATTTGCCCGAGCCGGACAGGCCCATGAGCACGCATATCTCGCCCTTGTTGATGTCCAGGTTGGCCTTTTCGACGCCGACCACCAGGCCCGTCTGCTTGAGAATCTGCTCGCGGGTCTGGCCTTGGTCGAGCAGGGCCAGCGCCTCGCGCGGCTTGCTGGAGAAAATGACGTCGACGTCTTCGAAACGAATGATGCTCATGCCTCACCCCTTACCGGCAGCTCCGGTTGCTTGCAGATACGGTCGAGCATGATCGCCAGCAGCACGATGGCCAGGCCCGCTTCGAAGCCCAGGGAGATATCGGCGGTGTTCAGTGCGTTGACCACGGGTTTGCCCAGGCCGTCGGCGCCGACCAGGGCGGCAATCACCACCATCGACAGCGACAGCATGATGCATTGCGTCACCCCGGCAGCGATGCTCGGCATGGCGTGTGGCAGTTCGATGCGGGTCAACAATTGGCGACGCGAGCAACCGAAGGCCTTGCCGGCGTCCATCAGCTCCTGCGGCACGTCGCAGATGCCCAGATAAGTGAGGCGGATGGGCGCTGCGATGGCGAACACCACGGTGGAGATCAGCCCCGGCACCACGCCCAGGCCAAACAGGGTCAGGGTCGGGATCAGGTAGACGAAGGTGGGCACGGTCTGCATCAGGTCCAGCACCGGGCGCATGGCGGTGTAGAACATCGGCTTGTGCGCGGCGGCGATGCCCAGCGGCACGCCGATGACCACGCAGACCACCGTGGCGAAGGTAACCTGCGCCAGGGTTTCCATGGTTTCCTGCCAGTAGCCCAGGTTGAGGATCAGCAGGAACGAAAGGGCGACGAAGACGGTGAGCGCCCACTTGCGCTGTATCAGGTGCGCGAGGCCGGCGAACAGGGCGATGAGCACGAATGGGTTGAACCAGGTCAGGGCGCTGGTGACCCCATGGATCATGAATTCCAGGCCTGCGGCGATGGCGTCGAAGTAGCTGGCGCCATTCTGGGTCAACCATTCGACGAATGAGGCGATGTACTGCCCCAGGGGTATTTTCTGATCGATAAGCATGATAGCGAGCTTCCACCTGCAAAGATTGAAATCAGTCCGGGGTGGGCACGGTCCCACCCCGCGGTGTTGCCATGGCGTCTTGCGTTATTGCGTCAGTTTGGCCTTGGCCGCCTCAAGGCCGGGTTTGCCGTCCACGGTGGTCACGCCGGCGAGCCAGGCGTCGAGCTTGCCGGGGTTGTCCTTCAGCCATTTTTTCGCGGCCGCCTCGGGCTTCATCTTGTCGTCCAGGACATAGCCCATCATGGTGCTTTCATCCTTGAGCTCGAACGACAGGTTCTTCAACAGCTGGCCAACGTTGCTGCACTCCTGTGCATAGCCCTTGCGGGTGTTGGTCAGCACGGTGGCCTTGCCGAAGTCGGGACCGAAGTAGGCATCCCCACCGGTCAGGTACTGCATCTTGAAGCGGGTGTTCATCGGGTGCGGTTCCCAGCCGAGGAAGACGATCGCGTCTTCACGCTTCTGCGCCCGGTCGACCTGCGCCAGCATGCCCGCCTCACTGGACTGCACGATCTGGAAACCGGCGTCCTTCAGGCCGAAGGCGTTGTCGTCGATCATCTTCTGGATGGTGCGGTTGCCATCGTTGCCCGGTTCGATGCCGTAGATCTTGCCCTTGAGCTCCTGCTTGAACTTGGGAATGTCGGCGAAGTCCTTCAGGCCCTTGTCATACAAGGCCTGGGGCACGGCCAGCGTGTACTTGGCATTTTCCAGGTTGGCGCGCACGGTCTCGACGGTGCCGGCATCGCGGTACTGCTTGATGTCGTTCTCCATGGTCGGCATCCAGTTGCCGAGAAACACGTCCAGGTCCTTGCCGGTGGCCAGCGACTTGTAGGTCACCGGTACCGAGATCATGGTGGTGTGGGTCTTGTAGCCCAGGGCTTCGAGCACGACGCTGGTGGTCGCGGTGGTGACCGTGATGTCGGTCCAGCCGACATCGGAGAACCGTACCGTCTGGCACTGCTCGGGTTCGGCGGCCTGGGCCAACAGCGGAGCGGACAGCAACGCGACCAGCAACAGCGAGGGTGAACCTTTCATGGATGGACTCCTGTGATTTTATCTTCGGGTTCGCGTGGGCCGCCGGGCGTTCTCAGGGCTCCGGTCGACCAGGCCTGCAGAGGGCAGGATGCGAGGCCGTGCAATACGAGTCGCTTTCGATAATCCTCCAGCGTTCGGCAATCGCCTACTGGTGGCGTCGTATCCAGTACAGGACGGGTCGTATCCAGTACGGACGATGTCGCAACTGGATTTTTCCACCCCCATACCTCGGTTTTTGCGTCGTCCCGCCGCTGGAAAACGGCGCACGAAAGGCCCGTGCAGCGGCGGCGCTGCTGGACAAAAGTACGTCGGTTGCAGACGGCGAAGGGCTGGGCAAAAGCCCGATGATGCGAGCATTCAAGGCGGCTCGACTGTTTCAGCCTAGCAGTTGCTCCGCCCTGCGCCTGGCGCGCAGAGACAAGCCCAGCAAGAGGTGATTCGACAATGGCCATCAGCGTGTTCGACCTGTTCAAGATCGGTGTCGGGCCTTCCAGCTCCCACACCGTCGGCCCCATGCGCGCCGGCGCGCTGTTCGTCCAGGGGCTGCGCGAGCGCGGCGAGCTGGAGCAGGTGCGGCGTATCGAAGTGAGGCTGTATGGATCGCTGTCGGCCACCGGCGTCGGCCACGGCACCGACAATGCCACGATCATGGGCCTGATGGGCGAATGGCCGGACGCCATCGATCCCAGCCAGATCACCCCACGCATCGCCGACCTGCGCGAAACCAACGTGCTCAAGCTCGACAGTCGCCTGCCCATCGAGTTCGTCTGGGCCCGCGACATGCTGCTGCTGGACGAGAACCTGCCGTACCACCCCAATGCCATGACGCTGATTGCCGAAGGCGAGGCGGGCGAGTTGCACCGCGACACCTATTACTCGGTGGGTGGAGGCTTCGTGGTCGATGCCGCCCAGGCCGCCAGCGGCGTGCTGGACGCCGACCAGACCGTGCTGCCCTACGACTTCGACAGCGCCGCCGAACTGCTGCGCCTGTGCAAGCAAAACGACCTGCGCGTGTCGCAATTGATGCTGGAGAATGAAAAGGTTTGGCGCAGCGAAGCCGAGATCCGCGCCGGCCTGCTCAAGCTCTGGCAAGCCATGCAGGAGTGTGTGAACAACGGCCTCAAGCATGAAGGCATCCTGCCCGGCGGGCTCAATGTGCGTCGCCGCGCCGCCCGGCTGCACCGCAGCCTGCAGGAGCTGGGCAAGCCCAACGTGATCGGCTCGACCATGAGCGCCATGGAGTGGGTCAACCTGTTCGCCCTGGCGGTCAACGAAGAGAACGCCGCCGGCGGGCGCATGGTCACCGCGCCTACCAACGGCGCGGCGGGGATCATCCCGGCGGTGTTGCACTACTACATGCGTTTCTCCGACGCGGTGGACGAGTCCAATGTGGTGGACTTCTTCCTCGGCGCGGCGGCGGTGGGCATCCTGTGCAAGAAGAACGCCTCGATCTCCGGCGCCGAGGTTGGTTGCCAGGGCGAGGTCGGCTCGGCTTGCGCCATGGCCGCCGCAGGCTTGGCCGATGTCCTCGGCGCCACCCCGGCGCAGTTGGAAAACGCCGCCGAGATCGCCCTGGAACATAACCTCGGCCTGACCTGCGACCCGGTTGGTGGCCTGGTGCAGGTCCCGTGCATCGAGCGCAACGCAATCGCTGCGGTAAAGGCGATCAATGCCGTGCAGATGGCCCTGCGCGGTGATGGCGAACATTTCATCTCGTTGGACCAGGTGATCCGCACCATGCGCGACACCGGCGCCGACATGCACGACAAGTACAAGGAAACCTCCCGCGGAGGCCTGGCGGTCAGCGTCATCGAATGCTGATGCGCCGTTCTGGCCCGCGCGTGACCGATGCGCCACATTCTGGCGCATTGGTTGTCATCTACCGGCCGTCGCCTGTCGTTACCAGCAGGACCGTTGTCGGTGACACTTAAGTCTGTCGCATCTGGGCAAGCTTCCCACAAGTGCTACCGATTTGCTCAGGGGTGACGCGCAGAGGCGCTGGCTCGCCTGTTTGCGTTTGACGCAAGGCTGATTGCCCAGGCCGCTGGAAGGCGCATGCCGACGTCGCTTTTGGGTTTTATTGGATGGGCGTTCAAATTCAGGCATGCCATTTGCGTTGAGATTGGCAAAGCCCCTGCATACGAAACGGGGCCATTACAAGAACAGTGCTCGCCTGAGGCACACCCTGCATTGTGTGAGGAGAAATCGCGATGACGTCGTACACCTCCGGGACCCCAACCCAGAACCGCACAGCACCCCAGTCCATCGGCTTTCTCCTGCTGGACAACTTCACCCTCATTTCCCTGGCGTCGGCGGTCGAACCGCTGCGCATGGCCAACCAGCTGTCCGGGCGCGAGCTGTATCGCTGGCACACCCTGACCGTCGACGGTGGCCAGGTGTGGGCCAGCGACGGCCTGCAGATTACCCCCGACGCGGCCATGCACAGTGCCCCGCCGATAGACACCGTGATCGTTTGCGGTGGCGTCGGCATCCAGCGCACCGTCACCCGTGAGCACGTCACCTGGCTGCAAGCCCAGGCCCGCCAGTCGCGTCGCCTTGGCGCGGTGTGTACCGGCAGCTGGGCGTTGGCCTGCGCCGGGTTGCTCGACGGCTTCGATTGCAGCGTGCACTGGGAATGCCTGGCGGCGATGCAGGAGGCCTACCCGCGGGTGAACATGAGCACCCGCCTGTTCACCCTCGACCGCAACCGCTTCACCAGCTCCGGCGGCACCGCGCCGCTGGACATGATGCTGCACCTGATCAGCCGCGATCACGGCCGCGAGCTGTCGGCGGCGATCTCCGAGATGTTCGTCTACGAGCGCATCCGTAACGAGCAGGACCACCAGCGCGTGCCGCTCAAGCACATGCTCGGCACCAACCAGCCGAAGTTGCAGGAAATCGTCGCGCTGATGGAAGCCAACCTCGAGGAGCCGATCGACCTCGACGAGCTGGCGGTCTATGTGGCGGTGTCGCGGCGCCAGCTCGAGCGCCTGTTCCAGAAGTACCTGCACTGCTCGCCGTCGCGCTACTACCTCAAGCTGCGGCTGATCCGCGCCCGGCAACTGCTCAAGCAGACGCCGATGTCGATCATTGAGGTGGCTTCGGTGTGCGGCTTCGTCTCCACGCCGCACTTCTCCAAGTGCTACCGCGAGTATTTCGGCATTCCACCGCGTGACGAGCGGGTGGGTTCGAACACAACCCAGCAAGTGGCGATGATGCCGATCCCGCAGGCCATGGCGCTGTCGCCGCATAGCGGGCCGATGGCGGCGCTGAGCCAGGCGCGCAATGAGTCGACCTTTGCCAGTGTGAGGCTCTGAACCCCGCGTTTTCGATGCGGGATAGCTGCAACCAAGCGCTTTCAATAGCGTAGTTGATTACTCTTCAGCCTGGTCGCTCATTGCGACCAGGCTTTTTTATGAGCTACACCTGATATTTCTACTAGTTGTTGATATCTATTTGCGGGCGAATAATGTCTGTGGCGAGTGTCCGAGTAACACTCCTAGTCCGGTAGTCTGAATTTTTTGTATTGTATTTGAGCGAGGTGAAGAAATATGAAAGGAAGATATTATTGCATTGCCTCAATTCTTGCGCTGGGTAACTTCATGATAGAGGCGGCGGCTGCGTCGGAGCCGTTAGCCGATAAAGAAGCGTACAACACAGTAGCGGTGACAGCATATAGGTCTAACTATATGCAAGGTGAAAGATGTACTGTTACTGCGCAACAGGCTTATAAAGTAGAGATGTGTGATGCCGCAAAAAATAAAGAGATCCGATCATTGATGCTTACACAGCTTCCTAATAGCACTATGACACTCTGCTTGACGACTGAATCAAATGAAAACGCACTGTGCATAACAGGTTCGCGCAATGGTAAGGAATTCCAGAGTAGGGAGCTTCTTACGCTGTATCCACTAAACCAAGTTAATCTCCAGCCTTATAGGGTCTCGTCGTATAATGCGGGTTTGTATGACAAGGTCGCTTATGTGACTTACTCGGCTGTAAGGGCCGCCACGGTAAGTATATATCCGCGGGTAGGTAGTTCGCCTCTTTGCAACTTCGCTGTTAACGAAGGAGGCGAGGTTGATGTCAGGGCAATGTGCCCTGGGACAGATTTTTCAAAGACGGATCTTCGCGTGTGGATCTCCGAAAGACCTGGAGCTAGAAAGTTATGTTTTGAAGGGGCGGCTAGTTCTGATAGTGCTTGCTACAGTACTACTAGATCGGAATTTGAGGTGCCGGAGCTGGGCGGGCCCGCCCGTGGCGAGGGGGTGAAGCTTGAGACGAAAGGGGATGTCAGAGGTAAACTGCAGAAGGTGAAGTTCTAGGCTCTGTATGAGAGAGATGTTGCAAACACTGCATGGTACGTGCCAGTGAGACCATGTTGGCGTAGCTTTTCGCGATTTTGTCGAGGCATTTCACGTTCAGGGGGCTCCCTTTCAGCTAGCCAAGCATGTGCTCGAGAATGCGCTGAGGCTCTTTGGACCGATCAATTTGTCTGGGTAAGTCAGATTGCGCTTTGCTTTGTCGAGCGCAGAGTGAAGAGAGGTGACTATGAAGTCCAATAAAATCATGGCGATGGTCGGGGCTATCTTGTGCATGGCGTCATCCGCTTTATGGGGCGCACAGCCCGGTGTCAAAGGCGAGTATGACTTCATTATGCAATTTAGACTGTTTGACGGTGATCAGAAGGAGCTTTGCAAAGTCAAATACTGGGAACTCGGTGAAGCGAAACCTTGCACATGGTCTGGTAACCCTGCTCAGTGGCTGGAGCTCTTTGCTGGCACTGATGATCGGGCCTCTAGTTTCGGTCGCGTGTGTGGAAAAAAACCTACAGGAGAAAGCCTGTTTTGCGTGATATTTGACCTGACTGGGGACGGTTATGGTGCTACGGGTCTTCTCTATCTCATTGAACAGGATGAAAGATCTAGCGTGGCTTTTTATCAGTATCAGCCTTCTCCCTACCCGGAAGTCGAATTGACCTATGAATCTGGGGCAATGTTCGTTGATTTGTATTCTCTCCCGAATTTGCAAGGAAATAAACTGTGTACGCTTGAAGTCAGGCGCGGCGCCTCCGTTCGGGCCTGTGGAGAAAGCGGTGAGCGTGCCCACTCTGCAAAAATAATCGGCCTTCCGAAAAATGGAAAGGCCTGTTTTCGAGCAGTGAAGGACGAGGCCAACCGGTGCTATGAGGGCGTTCGACACGACCATGGCGTCTATACACTTTCTATTCCGGACCTGAATAGCAAGACCGTGCCTAGGGCAGAAGTAACAAGTAAAGGTGATGTATTAGCAACCAAGTTGTACAGTGTTGACCTGTTGCAATAACGCTTATTTGTCGGGAACCGGCCGATTGAGCATTGCTCGGCTTGCACAGGGTCTCGACCTCGCTGCCGCTGGCGGTCTTGGAACGCCACCGTGGTACTGTGATGCCGCGGTGGGGTGAGCCCATTCAATTACGATGGCCAGTCAAAGCTTCAGGCGCGCTTGTTGAACTGCGCCAACGCCGGCAGCAACTGCTTGTCGATAGCCTGACGCACGGCCGGGAGGATGGTCGCGCTGCCGGTGTACAACTGCTCGACCATGCCCTTCAGTGCCCGCGCATTGGGCTCGGTCAGCCCGCGTATCACCACCTCGCAGGCCTGCTCGGCGCTGGCGCCGGCCGGAATGTCGAAACCCCGCGAGCGCAGTTGGCCCAGTAGGTCGTCCTGGTCGATCAAGTCCGCATGCATCATGACTAATGTCCTTCGCTGCTGTTGTTTGCCATCGATTCTGTGTCCGACGCACCAGCACGGCAAGGGCGGATTGTCGCGATGGCCGCTTTGGCTAAGAACAGGTCGTTTACGGCTAAATCGCCGAGGAAGGAAGGCCGCACACTGAAGTCATTCACGGCACCGAGGGTTTGGTCACCCTCACTGCATGCACAGTGGATGTTGCTCACTCTTGGCCCCGGATGCTCACGGCTTTCCGGGGTTGTTTTTTGGACGACCTATTAGTTCTGCTAGTTGTTGGCCGCCGTGCCTGCATCTCTAATGAGGTCATTCGAACAGGAGCAGCGGCATGGCCTCGCTATTAAGAATGATGTTAACAACGGCGTTAGCTATTTCCCTTCTTTCAGCTTGTTCCTTGACCCAGCAGACATCGGCGCCGACGGCGCGTGCGGCGCCAGCGCTTTTCGAGCTTGGGCCCACAATGGACCGTCAAGGCTGGCTTGACATGCAGCGCAAAAGAAACCTTGCAGCTTATCTAAACGACTTGCTTGATGACCCTGCGAATCAGGAGATTCGTTTGGTGACCGTTTTCCCGGAAATTGTCGGGCATGGAACTCGAATGATTTCGGTGCTACTGCCGGGTGAAAAGCAGGTGCACTATCAGCTTCGCTGGTTCGGTGGTGACAAACCGGGTAAGTCCTATTGGTATGGCGACAGGCCGTCTGATCGTAAACAACGCTTCTCGTCATCTGCGGAAGTGGACGTCGATCCATCAAGCTGGGTGTCGCTGGTTCGCTATGGCGATAAAATATTTGGAGAGATACGTGTAGACGGACAACTTTACCGGCTCGATTATGTGGGGGCAGGGCAGCAGGTATTGATAAGAGTGGACGCTTCGAAATCCGTGCAGGCCCAGACTTGTATTCGAGTAGAAGACCCTGATCCGAGCCCCTCCGCCCATCCTTTTGTACGGCAGCAGAGCGCGCGATCGACGGCAGTTAGTACTATCCGGGTAATGATGATGAGTACTGTCGAAGCCCGTGCGGGTTTTTCCCGCAGGCCCGCAGACTATCCCAGCCTGTCAGATATCATGGAAAATTATCTGATTTTTGCAAATCACCAGTTGCAGGACAGTGGTGTTGAAATAAAGTATGAATTTGCCGGGTATGTTGAAAGTATCGCCAGCGAAAAAGGCCTGACACCCAATGCGGTCTTGGACCTGATCCGTAAGGAAGACAGCGATGTGTACACTCAGATGCAGGCTGCTCGTGATAGCTTACGCGCCGATCTGGTGCTCACCGCCATTATCGACCCAACGGTGTTCGGCAGGTATTACCTAGCGGATCGTATAGAGACTGGATTCAGCACCTGGAACGTATTGGGTGATTACCTGGACATGGGGCATGTTCTGGGTCACAACATCGGCGGTGAGCATTACTGGGAACCAGGCGATCCGGATAGTTTTGACCCGCCCTATCAGCACGGCTATCTACTCCCTGGCGGCAATGCCAGAACCATAATGACGGACTATGAAGACTGCCGGGGCTGCACGAGGCTCAACTACTACTCGAGTCCGCTAAAACAGTGGCAGGGTAGGCCATTAGGCACGGCAGAGCGCCATGACGTGGTGCGTCGACTGAATGAGCGGCGGGCGGATGTTGAAAATTTTTATCCTTGATGGCTTATTTCTAAGATTCAATAGGTAGGGCGTAATAAAATTTTCAGCGCTGCAGGAGAATGCTGTGATGAAATTACTTACGAAGATTGGGCGTGTCTGCATGACCATTATTTATTCGGCAGGGCTTTATGCTGGCGAGCCGGTAAAACCGCAGGTGAGTCCGATTGCTTATAAAATATCAAAGTCGTTGGGGCACTGTACTCAGTCGACTATTTGCAGTGATCTACATATGTGACATGGCCCTCGCCAGTAAGGGAGGGCCTTTTTGCGAGCGGGTGTTCAACGTCGGGCAAGTGAGATGGACCGGCCGACAAAGTCAGGGGGAAGTTCGGAATTCTGAGTTGCCACCCATTTTTTCAGTTTGTCCTTGCAGTCATCATCAAACGGCGCCGACTTCGGCCCCGACAGGTCCACATGCAGCAACATCTGCTCACTGGCCGCCAACGCCTCGTCAGACCCCTGCCGGTGCAGGCTGTGGTACAGGTGCAGGCGCTTCCTGTCGAAGCCGATGATCCGCGTCTGCACCCATACCTCGGTATCCAGTTTCACCTCATGCAGGTAGTTGATGTGTGCCTCCAGGGTGAATAGCGAATGTCCGCTCTGGCCGCGAGCATCGGCGTCCAGGCCGATACGCTCCATCAGTGCATCGGTGGCATAGCTGAAAATCAGCAGGTAATAGGCATCGCGCAGGTGGCCGTTGTAGTCGACCCACTCGGGCAACACTCGGGTGCGGTAGGTGATCAGGGCGGGCATCGTTTTCTCCTCAGTCGCTGAAGGCCATGCCGTGCTTGGCCTTGCTGGTTTTCACCGCTTCCAGCACCGCCAGCAGGGTGTCGTCACGATAACGCTCCAGCGCAGCGATGCTGCGTTCGCCCAATTGCTCCGAGGTGCCTTCAACCACGTCGTCAATCAGCTTGTCCGTCAGTTCCGGCGCTGGCAGGTAGGTCCAGGGTAGCTTCAATGCCGGGCCGAACTGGGCCATGAAGTGGCGCATGCCGGCATCGCCTCCAGCCAGGGTGTAGGTGAGGAACGTACCCATGAACGACCAGCGCAGCCCAGCGCCAAAGCGGATCGCATCGTCGATCTCGCCGGTGCTGGCGACACCGTCGTTGACCAGGTGCAGGGCTTCGCGCCATAGCGCTTCGAGCAGTCGATCAGCGATAAAACCGGGGACCTCCTTGCGCACATGCAGCGGGCGCATGCCCAGGCTGGTGTAGATGCTTTTCGCAGCTTCGACGGCTTCAGGGCTGGTCTTGCGACCGCCGACGATTTCCACCAGTGGCAGCAGGTAGACCGGGTTGAACGGGTGCCCCACCACGCAGCGTTCGGGGTGAGTCGCTGACTCGTAGAACTCGCTGGGCAGCAGCCCCGAGGTGCTGGAGCCGATGATTGCGTCGGGCTTGGCGGCGGCGCTGATCTTCGCATGCAGGTCGAGCTTGAGGTCCAGGCGTTCGGGGGCGCTCTCCTGAATGAAATCGGCGTCGCGCACGCATTCCTCGATAGTGGCCACGAACCTCAGGCGATCCTGCGATGCGCCGGGTGCCAAGCCTTGTTTTTGCAGCGCCGGCCAGGCGTTGGCGATGCGCTTGCGCAGCGCGGCCTCGGCACCGGACGCTGGGTCCCAGGCGACCACGTCGAGGCCATGGGCCAGGGCACGGGCGACCCAGCCGCTGCCGATCACGCCGCTACCCAGTGCGGCGAAAGTCTTGATGTCGGTGATGAAAGGCATATCTGGCTCCTGCGGGGATATTAGCGACGCTTGAGGTTCATCTTTTCCCGGCCTTCGGCCGGGGTAAGCACACGGCCACCCATGCGGGTGATGATCTCGGCGGCCCGCTCGACCAGCTGGCCGTTGCTGGCCAGCACGCCACGGTCCAGGTACAGGTTGTCTTCCAGCCCGACCCGCACGTTGCCGCCAAGCAGGACTGCCTGGGCAGCCATCGGCATCTGCATGCGGCCGATGCCGAAACCGGCCCAGGTGACGTTGGCAGGCAGGTTGTCGACCATGGCCTTCATGGTGGTGGTGTCGGCCGGGGCGCCCCACGGGATGCCCAGGCACAGCTGGAACAGCGGGTCTTGCAGCAGGCCTTCCTTGATCATCTGTTTGGCGAACCACAGGTGACCGGTGTCGAAGATCTCCAGCTCGGCCTTCACGCCCAGCTCGGTGATGCGCTTGGCGCCGGCACGCAGCTGCGCCGGAGTGGAGACATAGATGGCGTTGCCATCGCCGAAGTTGAGGGTGCCGCAGTCCAGGGTGCAGATCTCCGGCAGCAGCGCTTCGACATGGGCCAGGCGCTCCAGCGGGCCGATCAGGTCGGTGCCCGGGCCGAATTCCATGGGTGATTCGCCTGGGCCGATCTCCAGGTCGCCGCCCATGCCTGCGGTGAGGTTGACGATGATGTCCACGTCGGCCTCGCGAATGCGTTCCATCACCTCGCGGTAGAGGTTGACATCGCGGCTGAAGCGGCCAGTTTGTGGATCGCGAACGTGGCAGTGGACCACCGTGGCGCCGGCCTTGGCGGCCTCGACGGCGGACTCGGCGATCTGTTTCGGCGTGACCGGGACCAGATGGCTCTTGGCGACCGTGTCGCCGGCACCGGTGAGGGCGCAGGTGATGATGACGTCGTGGTTCATTGATCAGTTCCTTGGGGTGTCTTTGCTGGCCCTATCGCCGGCAAGCCGGCTCCCACAGGGTTGCCGATGAACCCTGGTGGTGTGGACGTCCGTGGGAGCAGGCTTGCCTGCGATGAGGCCGTGTCAGTTGGCGGTGAGCTTGAGGTTGTCCGCGGCCGGTTTGCCGTCGAAGGTGGTCACCCCGTCAAGCCAGCGGGCCTTGTCCTCGGGGTGGTCCTTGAGCCACTGTCGCGCCGACTCCAGCGCGTCCTTGTGGTCGAGCAACGGCTGCATCATCCGGCTTTCGTCCTCGGCGCTGAAGCTGAGGTTGGCCAGCAGGCGATGGGCGTTGGGGCAGCGCTGGGCATAGTCCGGCGCGGTCACCGTCCACACCGTGGCACGGCCCTCGTCCGGGCCGAGGGCGTCCTGGCTGTCGCCGAGGTAGACCATGTCGATGTTCACGTTCATCGGGTGCGGCGCCCAGCCGAAGAACACCACCGCCTCCTTGCGCCGCACGGCGCGGTCGACGGCGGCGAGCATGCCGGCCTCGCTGGACTCGACCAGCTGGAACTTGCCGAGGTCGAACTGGTTCTTGCTGATCATCGCCTTGATCTGGGTATTGGCGCCGGAACCGGGCTCGATGCCGTAGAGCTTGCCGCCCAGCTCCTTGTGGAACTTGTGGATGTCGGCGAACGTCTTCAGGCCCTTGTCGGCCAGGTATTTCGGCACGGCGAGGGTGGCGCGGGCGTCTTCCAGACTGGGCTTGTCGAGCACCTTCACCTGGCCGGCCTGGACGAACGGGGTGATGGTCTGGGTCATGATCGGGTTCCAGTACCCGAGGAACATGTCCAGGCGCTTGTCGCGGATGCCGGCGAAGATGATCTGCTGCGAGGCGCTGGTCTGCTTGGTCTGGTAACCCAGGCCGTCGAGCAGCACCTGGGCCATGGCGCTGGTGGCGATCACATCGGTCCAGTTGACCACGCCCAGGCGCACATCCTTGCAGGCGGCGGGTTCGGCGGCGAAAAGCGGCGTGGCTACGGTAGTGCTGAGCGCGAGGGACAACAGGCTGCGGCGGATAAAGCGATGCATGGTGGCTCTCCATCGGCAGTGCGTATTGTTATCGGATCCGGCCTCTGCGGGCCGTGAGAACACGCTACGCTGGCAGCAGGGTGGAAAATCGCACCCTGGCGACCAACACTTGCACGGAGGCGACCACCTTTACCGCGGAGCACGCGATGCTGCAAACCATAGACTTCCTGTTGCTGCCAGGCTTCTCCGCCATGGGCTTCATCAGTGCCATCGAGCCGCTGCGCGTGGCCAATCGCTTCCGCGGCCCGCTGTACCGTTGGCGTGTGCTGAGCCTGGACGGGGGGGCGGTGCAGGCCAGCAATGGCATGTCGGTGAATGCCGACGGTGCGCTGGGGGAGGGTGAACACGGGCGCCTGCTGTTGCTGGTGGCCGGTTTCGAGCCACTGGCGTGCTATGGGTTGAAGTTGCAGCACATGCTGCGTCGTCTCGACCACGAGGGCGTGGTGCTGGGCGGGATCGACACGGGCGCCATGGTACTGGCCGAGGCCGGCCTGCTCGATGGTCACCGGGCCACCCTGCATTGGGAAGCACTGGAGGCGTTCAAGGAACGTTATCCACGCCTGCAGGCGACCCAGGAGCTGTTCGAGATCGACCGCCGACGCATCACCTGCGCCGGAGGCACGGCCTCCATCGACCTGATGCTCGACCTGATCGCCCAGGCCCACGGCAGCGAACTGGCGGTGCAGGTGTCCGAGCAGTTCGTGCTCGGGCGCATCCGCCCGCGTCAGGATCACCAGCGCATGGAGATTGCCACGCGCTATGGGCTGCGCAACAAGAAGCTGGTGAAGGTGATCGGCGAGATGGAGCGCAATACCGAGCTGCCACTCAACACCCAGGTGCTGGCTGATGGCGTGCAGGTGACCCGGCGGCAGCTGGAGAGGCTGTTTCGCCTGCACCTGGACGACACGCCCAGTGGCTTCTATCTGCGGCTGAGGCTGGACAAGGCACGGCAACTGCTGCGCCAGACCGACATGAGCGTACTGGAGGTGGGTGTCGCATGTGGGTTCGAATCGGCATCGTACTTCACCCGCTGTTATCGGGCACGGTTCGAGCGTTGTCCCAGGGAGGATCGGCGGCTGGCGGTGCCGTCATGACGCCTGGACCGGGTCGAGCCTCGGCAAGCCGGCTTCCACAGGTGCCGCGTAGCGCTAAACCTGTGGAAGCCGGTGCGGCTTAGCTGTTGGGCAGCAAGCGGCAGGTGATGCTCTTGATGTAGCGGGTCTCGGCGATGGCCGGGTGCACCGGGTGGTCCGGGCCCTGGCCGCCGCGCTCGAGCAGTTGCAGGTTGCGGTCCAGGTGACGGGCGCTGGTCAGCAGGATGTTGTGCAGGTCGTCCTCGGGCAGGTGCATCGAGCACGAGGCGCTGACCAGGATGCCGTCCTTGGTCAGCATGCGCATGGCCTGTTCGTTGAGACGACGGTAGGCGGCCTCGCCGTTCTTCAGGTCTTTCTTGCGTTTGATGAAGGCGGGTGGGTCGGCGATGATCACGTCGAAGCGCTCTTCAGCGGCTTTCAGCTCGCGCAGGGCTTCAAACACGTCGCCTTCGATGCAGGTCAGTTTTTCGCCGATGCCATTGAGCGCGGCATTGCGCTCTACGCCGTCGAGGGCGAAGCCCGAGGCGTCCACGCAGAACACTTCGCTGGCGCCGAACGCGCCGGCCTGCACGCCCCAGCCACCGATGTAGCTGAACAGATCGAGCACGCGCTTGCCCTTGACGTAGGGGGCCAGGCGGGCGCGGTTCATGCGGTGGTCGTAGAACCAGCCGGTCTTCTGGCCTTCACGCACCGGGGCTTCGAACTTGACGCCGTTCTCTTCCAGCGCGACCCAGTCCGGCACTTCGCCGTAGACGGTCTCGACATAACGCTCCAGGCCTTCGGCGTCGCGGGCGGCGGAGTCGTTCTTGAACAGGATGCCGCTGGGCTTGAGCACCTGCACCAGCGCGGCGATCACCTCATCCTTGTGCGCTTCCATGGTGGCCGAGGCCAGCTGGACCACGAGGATGTCGAAGAAGCGGTCGACCACCAGGCCTGGGAGCAGGTCGGAGTCGCCATACACCAGGCGGTAGCACGGCTTGTCGAACAGGCGCTCACGCAGCGACAGGGCCACGTTCAGGCGGTGTACCAGCAGCGACTTGTCCAGCGGCAGCTTGGCATCGCGCGACAGCAGGCGGGCGCAGATCAGGTTGTTCGGGCTCATGGCCACAACCCCCAGCGGCTTGCCGTTGGCAGCTTCGAGAATGGCCTGCTGGCCGGCCTTCAGGCCTTGCAGCGGGGTCGCGGCAACATCGACTTCATTGCTGTAGACCCACAGGTGGCCGGCGCGCAGGCGGCGGTCGGCATTGGCTTTGAGGCGAAGGCTGGGCAGGGACATGACGTCGCTCCGGGAAAAAAGAGCGGGATTATACCGTGTTGGCCCCAGATTCGCTGGTGGGTGCGACCAAGTGGTCTGCGCCCACGGCTAAAGAAATTCTGGGATCCAACGATCCACTGCTAGTTACCCTGCCGGCGTACAGGGTTAGAATCCCCCGTCCCCAGCGAGAATGCACGTATGTCCCAGGAACTCACCGCCGAACAGATCCAGCAAGCCCTGCAGGGCATCACCATCCCGCCACAGCCGCAGATCATGGTCGACCTGCAGTTCGAGCAGTACATGCCCGACCCGGACCTGGAGACCATCGCCAAGCTGATCGCGCAGGATCCGGGCCTGTCCGGCGCCTTGCTCAAGCTGGTCAATTCGGCGCAGTTCGGCCTGGCGAACAAGATCGGCTCGATCCAGCGCGCGGTAAACCTGCTGGGCAGCCGCTCGATCATCAACCTGATCAATGCCCAGTCGATCAAAGGCGAGATGAGCGACGAGACCATCGTCACCCTCAACCGTTTCTGGGACACCGCCCAGGACGTGGCCATGACCTGCCTCACCCTGGCCAAGCGCACCGGCATCCAGGCCGTGGACGAGGCCTACACCCTGGGCCTGTTCCACGATTGCGGCGTGCCGTTGATGCACAAGCGCTTCCCCAACTACATGGAGGTGCTGGAAGAGTCCTACGCCAAGGCCAATGACGAGATCCGCGTGGTGGACACCGAGAACCGCGTGTTCAACACCAACCATTCGGTAGTCGGCTACTTCACTGCCAAGTCCTGGCGCCTGCCGGAACACATCAGCGCGGCCATCGCCAACCACCACAACGCCCTGGCGGTGTTCCGCGACGAGTCCTCGCGCAATACCCAGACCCAACTGAAGAACCTGCTGGCGGTGCTGAAGATGTCCGAGCACATCTGTGCCTCCTACCGCGTGCTGGGCAACCAGGCCGTGGACCACGAGTGGGACGTGGTTGGCCCGCTGGTGCTGGACTACATCGGCCTGACCGAATACGACTTCGAGCAGCTCAAGCAGAATATCCGCGAACTGGGCGGGCACTGAGCCATGCCGGAACTGCCAGAGGTCGAGACCACGCGGCGCGGCATCGCGCCTCATTTGCAAGGCCAGCGGGTCAGCCGCGTGGTGGTGCGTGACCGACGCCTGCGCTGGCCGATCCCGGAAGACCTGGACGTGCGCCTGTCGGGGCAGCGCATCGTCAGTGTCGAGCGCCGTGCCAAGTACCTGCTGATCAACGCCGAGGTCGGTACCCTGATCAGCCACCTGGGCATGTCGGGCAACCTGCGCCTGGTCGAGCTGGGTTTGCCGGCGGCAAGGCACGAACATGTGGACATCGAGCTCGAGTCGGGGCTGATGCTGCGCTACACCGACCCGCGCCGCTTCGGGGCGATGCTGTGGAGCCTCGATCCACTCAATCATGAGCTGCTGATCCGCCTGGGACCTGAGCCGCTGACCGACCTGTTCGACGGTGAGCGCCTGTTCCAGCTGTCCCGGGGGCGCTCGATGGCGGTCAAGCCGTTCATCATGGACAACGCGGTGGTGGTCGGCGTGGGCAACATCTACGCCACCGAGGCCTTGTTCGCCGCCGGGATCGACCCGCGCCGCGAAGCAGGCGGGATTTCACGGGCGCGCTATCTGAAGCTGGCGATCGAGATCAAGCGAGTATTGGCGGCGGCCATCGAACAGGGCGGGACCACCTTGCGGGACTTCATCGGTGGCGATGGCCAGCCGGGCTACTTCCAGCAGGAGCTGTTCGTGTATGGGCGTCGTGGGCAGCCGTGCAAACTGTGCGGCACCGAGCTGCGCGAAGTGAAGCTGGGCCAGCGGGCGAGTGTGTTCTGCCCGAAATGCCAGCGTTGAGTTCCGAGGCCGCGTTGCGGCCTATCGCCGGCAAGCCGGCTCCCACAAGTTGAAAGCATGCTTGGCCCCTGTGGGAGCCGGCTTGCCGGCGATAGGGCCGGTACAGGCGAGAGCGGATCAGTCGACGATCGCCGCCCGCCCCACGCCCCGCGGATCACTGGCCGCCTCCACAGTCCCGCCAGCCTTGTCCCAATAAAGCACCTGCTGATTGCCGTACTGACGCCCGACATCCTTCAACCGATACCCGCGCCCTTCAAGCTCGGCCTTCTGCCGCGCACTGAACGTGCCCGGCTCATGTTCCACCACATCCGGCAGGTACTGATGGTGATAGCGCGGTGTCGCCGGCCACTCGGCCACCGGCCGGCCCTCCAGGAACCCCAGCACCGACAGCAGCACCATGCTGGGTATGCGGCTGCCGCCCGGAGTGCCAAAGGTGGCGAACTGGCTGGGGCTTTCGATGAAGGTCGGGCTCATGCTCGACAGGGGACGCTTGCCCGCCGCCACCGCATTGGCCTGGCTGCCGGCCAGGCCATAGCTGTTGCTGCCGGCTGGGTCGGCGGCGAAATCGTCCATCTCGTTGTTCAGCACCACACCAGTCCCAGGCACGCTGAACGCCGCGCCAAATGGCAGGTTGACCGACAGCGTGGCGGACACGGCGTTGCCGTCACCATCGATCACCGCGAAATGAGTGGTGTGGTCGCCTTCTCGCCAGGCCGGTGAGGGCGGCAGCGCGGTGCTGGGGGTGGCCTGGTGCACATCGATACTGTCGGCCAGCCCAGTCAGGTACTGGCGCGCCAGTAGCCGGTTGATCGGGTTGCTCACATAGTCCGGGTCGCCGAGCAGGCCGCGGTCGCGGTAGGCGCGGCGCAGCACTTCGATCACATAGTGGCTGCGTTGCACGGGCTCGGCGCTCTGCCAGGGCAGGCGCTGGAGCATGGCCAGGCTTTGTGCCAGGGCCACGCCGCCGGCCGAAGGCGGCGGGCTGCTGATCAGTTCACGCTGGTCGGCCAGTGGATAACGCAGCGGTTCACGCCACGCCGTACGGTAGCCGGCGAGGTCGTCGAGGGTCCAGATACCGCCGGCCTGGCGCACGCCTTCGACCAGGCGGCGGGCCATCGGGCCACGGTAGAAACCGTCGCGGCCCTGCTCGGCCATGGCTTGCAGGGTGGCGGCCAGTTCGGGTTGGCGGATCAGCGTGCCCAGGGCCGGCACGTCGTGGTCACTGAGGAACAGCCGTGCGCTTTCGGCATCGTCGCGCAGGGCACTCAGGCGCATGGTGGCGCGATCGCGATAGATGCGGTCGACGGCGAAGCCCTGGTTGGCCAGGCGGATGGCCGGGGCCAGGCTGTCCTTGAGCGGTAGCTTGCCGTGGGTGCTGGCGAGGTCGGCCAAGGCCTGGGGCAGGCCGGGGATCGCGGCGGCCAGCGGCCCGTTGATCGACAGGCCGGGCTGCACCTTGCCGTCCTTGAGGTACATGTCCGCACGGGCCGCGGCCGGGGCGCGTTCGCGCGCATCGAGGAAGGTATACCGTGGCGTGGCGCCGCTCTCGCGCAGCAGGAAGAAGCCGCCGCCACCCAGGCCCGAGCCATAGGGCTCGACCACGGCCAGCGTGGCGCTGATGGCCACGGCGGCGTCGAAGGCGTTGCCGCCTTGTTGCAGGATCTGTTGCGCCGCCGAGGTCGCCTCGCTGTGCGGGCTGGCGATGGCCGCACGCCCGGGGCCTTGCGCCTGGGCGGCGCACGCCAGCAGGGCCAGGCAGGCGCCTAGGGCTGCGCGCTGTAACGCGGCGACGAACGGCATCAGGCCTTGCCGGTGATCCGGCGGTACTTGGCCATCAGCTCGTCTTCGGTTTCCGGGTGGGCCTCATCCAGGGGGATGCAGTCTACCGGGCAGACCTGCTGGCACTGTGGCTCGTCGTAGTGGCCCACGCACTGGGTGCACAGGTTCGGGTCGATCACGTAGATCTCTTCGCCTTGCGAGATGGCGGCGTTCGGGCACTCGGGTTCGCAGACGTCGCAGTTGATGCAATCGTCGGTGATGATCAGGGACATGGGGACTCCGGCCTGGGCATCGGGCCCGGGCATGTTTCAAAGCGATGGGCGCAATTGTGCCGGATTCGCGCCCGCAGTGCACGCGGGCGCGACATCGTGACCGCGAGGGTTACTTGCGGAAGCGCTCGGTCAGTGCGTCGGCCACGGCCGGGTGCACGAACTTGCTGATATCACCGCCCAACGCGGCGATTTCCCGGACCAGCGTCGAGGAAATGAACGAATAGCGCTCCGATGGCGTGAGGAACAGGCTCTCGACGTCTGGCGCGAGCTGGCGGTTCATGTTGGCCAGTTGGAACTCGTATTCGAAGTCGGACACGGCACGCAGGCCGCGCAGGAATACGTTGGCGCCTTTTTCCTTGGCGAAATGCGCCAGCAGGGAGGAGAAGCCGATGACTTCGACATTGGGCAGGTGCTTGGTGACCTCGCGGGCCAGTTCGACCCGCTGTTCCAGGGGGAACAGCGGGTTTTTCTTCGGGCTGGCCGCCACGGCGATGATCACATGGTCGAACAGGCGCGAGGCGCGCTCGACCAGGTCTCCATGGCCTTTGGTAATGGGGTCGAAAGTACCCGGGTACAACACTCGGTTCATCGCGTCATCCTGGCTGGAGTGCGTTGGGGAGTCGGATGGTAGCGCAGCGATTGCGCCCGGCCAAGTCGTGAGGCCGGCTGATGGCACTATAGACAGCGTGGCTATTGGCTGTCATGCGCCACGTGCCAGGCGGCCGATCAGCGCATCGCTGAGCAGGGCCGTCAGGGCGTACACCGACAGCTGCGGGTTGGCGCCAATGCTGGTGGGGAACAGCGAACCGTCGTGGATCGACAGGTTTTCCAGCTGGTGATGCCGGCCCAGGCTGTCGCACACGGCCTGGCGCGGATCCTCGCCCAGGGCGCAGCCGCCCATGACGTGGGCGCTGCCCAGGCGCATGCGCAGCAGTTCCAGGGGCAGGCCGTCGATCAGCGCCTGGGCTTGTGCCGGGTCGCTGACATAGCGAGCATCGCCATGCACCGGCATCACCTGGCGGGCACCGGCGGCGAACTGGATCTGCGCCATGCTGTGCCAGGCCCGGCGCAGGCCGTCGCGCAGATAGTCGGTGACGGGGTAGTCCAGCACAGGCGAGCCATCGCCGCGCAGCTCTACCTGGCCGCCGGGGCTGTCGGGGTGGAAGCCGTCGCGCAACAGCGCCAGCATCACATGGGTGTGGGGCAGTTCGGCCATGCGCTGGGCATTGTCCTGGCCATGGCCGCCGAGCAGGGTGCTGGCCAGGGCCGGGTGCAACGGTGGTACTTCGAGTTTGTAGCCCACCGGGCCGGTGACAGCGTCCTGCCACTGGAACTGGTCGCTGTAGATCGATTGCGGCGCCCCGTAGTACGGGTCGATCTTCGCTTCGAACTGTGCGGCGCTGAAGTTGACCAGGTGCAGGAAGGTGCGCTTGCCCAGGCGCTGGTGCGGGTCAGGCGCGTCTGAGCGCAGCAGCAGTGCCGGGCTGTTGATACCGCCGCCGGCAAGTACATAGTGGCGGGCGCGTACGCGAACCTGGCGGCCTGTGGGCTGGATACCCCGGGCGTCCAGGGCCTGGCATTGCAAGTGGTCGATGCGCTGGCCGTCATGATTGAACCGCTCGGCACGGGCCAGGTAGAGCAGCTCGCCGCCGTGCTCCAGGGTAGCCGGGATGCTGGTGACCAGCATCGACTGCTTGGCGTTGACCGGGCAGCCCATGCCGCAGTAACCCAGGTTCCAGCAGCCGCGCACGTTGCGCGGAATCACCGCCCAGCGGTGACCAAGCGCCTCGCAGCCGCGACGCAACACGTCGTTGTTGGCATTGGGCGGCATCGCCCAGGGGCTGATGCCCAGATGCTGCTCCATGCGCTCGAACCACGGCTTCAGGGTGTCGTTGTCCAGGCCCTTGACCCCATGCTCGCGAGCCCAGTGTTCCAGGGTCTGTGGCGGTGTGCGAAAGCTCGATGTCCAATTGACCAGGGTAGTGCCGCCCACCGCCCGGCCCTGCAGAATGGTAATGGCGCCGTCTTTGCTCAGACGGCCCAGGCCCTCCTGGTAGAGGTCGGCGTAGGCTTCGTGCTCGAGCAGGTGGAAGTCGCTGCTGGTCTTCAGCGGCCCTTCCTCGATCAGCAGCACCTTCAAGCCAGCGGCGCTGAGCCCTTCGGCGGTGGTGGCGCCGCCTGCGCCGCTGCCGATGACGGCGACGTCGGCAGTGAGGCTCAGGTCCTGTTCCAGGCGTGAGCCATCGTGGGTGATCCAGCCTCTTTCGAGGCCTAGGCGGAATGGGTCGGGGGCGGGCATTTGGCGGTGCTCTTGTCTGGTGTTCAGATCTTGGGTGGGCCGGGGTAGCCGCACGCCGCCCAGGCTTCGGGGCGTTCGTACCAGGCCATCAGCAGCAGTTGCAGCAACGAGGCGTGACCCTGGCGCAGCAGGTTCAACGAGCTGTCGCGCCAGCGTTCGAGGAAGCGTTCAACCTCGGCACCGGTGGCATCGGCCCAGCCGCCCCAGACCCCGGTCAGTGGTCCGCGAGTGAGGGACAGGGTGAGCACGTCGAACAATTGTCGGGTCAGCTTGAGCATGGCGGGCGACAGCGCCGCCAGCTTGTGGTCGAGGCTTTGCAGCACAGACGCCGTGGGCGCCTGGGTACCGGCCAGCACGACGGGAATCAGTGCCTGCAACAGCGGCAGGTCGTCGTCGCGCAGCGCCTGGTAACCCGCCGACGGCCTCTGCTGGCTGCAGCCGATCAGGCTGGTCGCCCCCAGAAACAGGCTGGCGCCCAGGCCGAAGCGCAGCAGGTCGCGGCGCTGCATCAGCGGATGAACAGCTTGTAGACCAGCCGTTGCAAGGCCTTGCCATAGGGCGGGTAGATCACCTTGGCGGCATTGATGCGTTGCTTGGCCAGCACGGCCTTGGCCTTGCTGAAGGTCAGGAAACCTTCGTGACCGTGGTAGTGGCCCATACCGGACGGGCCGATGCCGCCAAATGGCAGGTCATCCTGGGCCACATGCAGCAGGGTGTCGTTGAGGCAGACACCGCCGGAGTGGGTGTCGCGCAGTACCCGGGCCTGCTCGCCACGGTCATAGCCGAAGTAGTAGAGCGCCAGGGGCCGAGGTCGCTGGTTGATGTAGGCCAGGGCGTCGCCCAGGCGCTCGTAGGGCACCACGGGTAGCAGGGGGCCGAAAATCTCGTCCTGCATCACCTGCATGCTGTCGTTTACGTCCAGCAGCAGGTGAGGGGGCAGCCGGCGACCCTGGCGCGGCTCGTCGGGATAGAGGTCGATCACCTGGGCACCCTGCTCGCGGGCATCGTCCAGCAACCGGTTCAGGCGGCCAAGCTGGCGCTCGTTGATGATCGCGCTGTAGTCGGGGTTGCCGGTCAGGCGCGGATAGAGGCGGCGCACAGCGCGCTGGTAGGCGTCGGCGAAGGCGCCCAGGCGCTCGCGGGGCACCAGCACGTAATCGGGGGCGACGCAGGTCTGGCCGGCGTTGAGGGTCTTGCCGAAGGCGATGCGTTCGGCGGCGGTGTCCAACGGCACGTCGGCCGAGACGATAGCCGGCGACTTGCCGCCCAGCTCAAGGGTCACTGGCGTGAGGTTTTGCGCGGCGGCCAGCATCACATGGCGGCCGACGCTGGTGGCGCCGGTGAACAGCAGGTGGTCGAAGGGCAGGCGGGCAAAAACCTGGCCGACTTCCACCTCGCCCAGCACCACGCTCACCAGATCATTGGGGAACACGCGCTCGAGCAGGTTCTTGAGGGCCTGACCACTGGACGGGGTCGACTCGCTGAGCTTGAGCATCACCCGGTTGCCGGCGGCCAGGGCGCCGGTCAGTGGGCCGATGGCGAGAAACAGCGGGTAGTTCCACGGCACGATGATCCCCACCACGCCCAGTGGCTGGTATTGCACCCGGGCGCTGGCGGGATGGAAGGCCAGGCCGACCTTGCGCCGTGATGGACGCATCCAGCGGCCCAGCTGTTTCTCCGCGTCGCGCAGGCCCATGACCGACGGCATCAGTTCGGCGAGCAGGGTTTCGTCACGGCTGCGGCCACTGAAGTCGGCATCGATAGCTGTAATCAGGCGCTCCTGGTCCGCCAGCAGCGCCTCGCGCAGGCTTTTCAACCACTGCCGGCGTTGCGTGGCCGGGGGCATCGAGTTGCCGGAGAACGCCTGTCGTTGAGCGTCGAACGTCGCTTGCAGGTCGAGGTCGGATTGTACGGGGGGAAGTACGGCAGGCGAGGTCATGGCGGCTCCGGGGCTGACGAGTGAATAGAGCATATACTCTAATTGGTACCATCGTGCACCTTTTTCACTTGATCGGCGGTGCACCCGACGGGCTGGAAGCCGTAAGATGGGCCCGATCCTTACACGCTGGAGACTGGAGCTGAGCATGGCCCCGCGCATGAAGACCCGAGAGCGCATCGTGCAGAGCAGCCTGGAGCTGTTCAACCAGCAGGGCGAGCGTTGCGTCAGCACCAACCACATTGCCGCGCACATGGAAATCTCGCCCGGCAACCTGTACTACCACTTCCCCAACAAGCAGGCGATCATCGCCGTGCTGTTCAATCAGTACGAAGCGCTGGTCGACAGCTTCCTGCGCCCGCCCCAGGGCCGCACCGCCACCGTCGAAGACAAGCGCTTCTACCTCAAGGCGCTGCTGGCGGCGATGTGGAACTACCGCTTCCTGCACCGCGACCTCGAGCACCTGCTCGACAGCGACCCGGAACTGGCGGCCCGCTATCGGCGCTTCTCGCAGCGCTGTCTGCAGCAGGGGCAGGCCATTTACCGCGGCTTTGTCGAGGCCGGCATCCTGAACATGGACGCCGCGCAGGTGGAGTCGCTGACCATCAACGCCTGGATCGTGCTGACTTCCTGGGTGCGTTTTCTCAGCACCACCCGCGAGCATTCCGCGCACCTGGGTGAAGAAGCGTTCAAGCGCGGCGTCTATCAGGTGGTGGTGCTGGAGCTGGGGTATGTCACCCCGACCGCGCGTGCCGCGGTACAGGCGCTGTGTGCTGAGTTCCATGTCCCGTTCAACCAGGCCCTGGAGCATTGATCCGGGGTTTCGAGCCATTCATCAGGAGATTGTCATGCCCCTCGCGCAATTGATCACCCCGCAACAGCTGGCCGAACGCCTGGACGCGCCCGGCCTGGTGATCCTCGACTGCCGCTTTGCCTTGGAAGATGTCGACTATGGCCAACGCAGCTACGCCGAAGGGCATATTGCCGGGGCGCACTGCGCCGACCTCGAACGCGACCTGAGCGGGCCGGTGCTCAAGGGCAGCACAGGCCGCCACCCGCTGCCCGACCCGCAGCGGCTGGTGGAGCGCCTTCGCGAGTGGGGCGTGGACAACGACAGCCAGGTGGTGCTCTACGACGACGGCCCCGGCGCCTTTGCCGCCCGTGCCTGGTGGCTGCTGGCCTGGCTGGGCAAGCGCGACGCGGTGTTCATCCTCGATGGCGGCCTGAAGGCCTGGCACGCCGCCCACCTGCCGCTGAGCCTCGACCCGCCGGTACGGCGCGAAGGCAATTTCAGCGGTGAGCCGGACATGGCGCTGCTGATCGATGCCGCCCACCTGGCCAAGCGCCTGGACGACCCCGCGATGACCTTGATCGACGCGCGCGGCCTGCCGCGCTTCCGTGGCGAGGTCGAGCCGATCGACCCGGTGGCCGGGCATATCCCTGGCGCCCGATGCGCGGCATTCACCGACAACCTTGGCGCGGACGGGCGGTTCCTGCCGGCCGCCCAGCTGAAACAGCGGTTTGCCGAAAAACTGGGCGATCGGTCGCCGGAGGACCTGGTGGCTTATTGCGGCTCTGGCGTGACGGCTTGCCACAACCTGTTTGCCCTGTCGCTGGCGGGTTATCCGCTGGGGCGGTTGTATGCCGGGTCGTGGAGTGAGTGGATCAATGATCCGAGGCGCGGCGTAGCCACTGGCGAGTGAGTCCTGATGTGGGATCGGCGCACCGCCGCGCCCACAAAGCCTTCCTTCACCTGATGATCCTGGATGGGGCCTATCGCCCTTCCATCAGCCACTGCGGAATCCGCCGTTCCAGGTAGTACTCCGGATTGCGCAGGCTGCCCTCGACGAACCCCACATGCCCACCCCGGCTGTGCAGTTCGAACTGCGTCTGCGCCGCCAGCTCACTGGCATCGGGCAAGCTGTGGCCAAACACGAACGGATCATCGTTGGCGTGGATGATCAGCGTCGGTGTGCGGTTCTCGCCCAGGTAGTAGCGGCTGGAGGCGCGCCGGTAGTAGTCATGGGCATCGCTGAAGCCATTGAGGGGCGCGGTCACCTTGCCATCGAAGTCCCAGAACGTGCGCAGGTTGCGCAGCGGGCCCAGGCGTTCGAGGGTGGCCAGCCCTTCATGGTGGCCCTTGTCGCGGAAGTGCTGTTGCTTGTCCTGCACGTAGGCCAGCATCTGGCGCATGAAATGCGCCTGGTAGACCTTCGAGAAACCCAGGCCGATACGGTCGGCGCACTGGTCCAGGCGAAACGGCACCGACACCGCTACCGCTGCCTCCAGCTGGCTGGCCGCGCCGCTTTCACCCAGGTACTTGAGCAGCACATTGCCGCCCAGCGAATAGCCCACGGCATACAGCGGCGCCAGCGGCCGCTGCGCCCGCAGGTGACGGATGGTTTCGGCCAGGTCTTCGCTGGCCCCGGAATGGTAGCTGCGCGCCAATAGGTTGGGTTCGCCCGAGCAGCCGCGCCAGTTCACCGCGACACTGGCCCAGCTGCGTGCCTGCAGGGCCAGTTGCAGGCCTTTGACATACGGCGAATTGGACGACCCGGTCAGGCCGTGGAGTACCAGCACCAAGGGCGCATCGGCCTGGTGCGGGCCGTGCCAGTCGAGGTCGAGAAAATCGCCGTCCGCCAGCCATAGACGCTCGCGATTGCGCGGCAGGTCCGGGAGCTTGCGCCAGAGTGGCCCCCACAATGTCTGCAAGTGGGGGTTGGACAGGCCGGCGGCCGGGCGGAAGGTGGCGGTGAGGCTGGGCATGCTGAGCGGCTCGTGATGTGCCTGCCTAGAGTGCCATGAAACACCGCCCTCGCGCCTGTGCTATTGGTCGCCAGCCGCGCGCCGCCACAGGGCGTAATGCACCTGGCCGGTCTTCTTCTCGCGGTGCAGGCGCCAGTTGCCTGGCATTGGCAGCGAAGAGGGCACGGCTTCGCTTTCGGTATAGATCCACGCCTGCTCGCGCAGCCACTGGCCCTGCTCCAGCAGGTGGCAGGTATTGGCCAGCAGGTCCTGGTGGAACGGCGGATCGAGAAACACCACGTCGAACTGCTGCTTGGCCGAGCCTTGCAGGTAGCGCAGGGCGTCGGTCTGCAGGATCTGCCCGCGTGGGCAGCGCAACACTTCGAGGTTGTCCTTGAGGTTGGTGGTGGCCGCAGGGTTGCTGTCCAGCGCCACGGCATCCTTCGCGCCACGGGACAGCGCTTCGAGCACCAGGGCGCCGCTGCCGGTGAAGGCATCGAGCACCAGGGCGCCCTCGATGTAGGGCGCCAGCCAGTTGAACAGGGTTTCGCGCACGCGGTCTGGGGTCGGGCGCAGGCCTTCGCCTTCCGGCACGGCCAGGCGACGGCTGCGCCATTCGCCGGCGATGATGCGCAACTGGCCGGGGCCCTTGCTGGCGCCCGGGGCCGGGCGCGCGGGAGTGTTGGGTCTTGCCATTAGTGCTCCGGTACGCCGAGCGGCTGCTCGGCGGGTTTGTCAGTGGGGGCCGGCAGCGGTTGCTGCGCCACCTTCGGGCCGACGGTGACGATCACCAGCTTGTCCGCCGCGAGATGCTTGTTCATGGCGGCCTTGACCTGCTCGACGCTCAGCGCCTGGGACTGTTGCATGAAGTCCTCCAGCCAGCTCAGCGGCAGGTTGTAGAAGCCGATCGCGCCCAGCTGCCCGACAATGCTGGCGTTGCTGGCATTGGACAGCGGGAAGCTGCCGGCCAGCTCGCGCTTGGCATCGTCCAGTTCCTGCTGGGTCGGACCGTTCTTCAGGTAGTCGGCCAGGATATCCTGGACCAGCTTGAGCGTGCCCTCGCTGAGTTCGGCGCGGGTTTGCAGGTTGATCATGAACGGGCCGCGCACCTGCATCGGGCTGAAGACCGAGTACACGCCGTAGGTCAGGCCGCGCTTTTCACGCACTTCGCTCATCAGGCGGGTGCCGAAGGCACCGCCGCCGAGGATCTGGTTACCCAGCGACAGCGCCGGCCAGTCCGCATCGTTACGGTCGATGCCCAGCTCGGCAAGCATCAGGTGGGTCTGCTTGGACGGGAAGTCGATATGCGTGGCCCCTGGCTTGGGCTCGACAGGTTGCTCCGGCTTGGCCAGTGCAGCGCCCTTGGGCAGGCCGGCGGAGACCTGCGCGGCGATGGCCTCGGCTTCGCCGCGGCTGAGGTCGCCGACCAGGGCGATCACCGCGTTGCCGGCGGCGTAAGCCTTGCCGTGGAAAGTGCGCAGCTGGGCCAGGGTGATGCCTGGAATGGACTCGGCGGTACCGTCGCTGGGGCTGGCATAGGGGTGCTGGCCATAGAGATTGGCGAACAGCGTCTTGCCGGCAATCTTGCCCGGGTTCTGCTTCTCGTACTCGAAGCCCGCCAGCAACTGGTTCTTGATGCGCTTGAGGGCGTCCTCGGGGAAGGTCGGCTGGCCCACCACCTCGGTGAACAGTTTCAACGCCGGCTCGCGTTTTTCCGTGGCGCTGAGGCTGCGCAGCGAGGCCACGGCCATGTCGCGGTAGGAACCGTTGCCGAAGTCGGCGCCCAGGCCTTCGAAGCCTTCGGCAATGGCGGTGACGTCCTTGCCGGCCACGCCCTCGTTGAGCATGGCGTTGGTCAGAGTGGCCAGGCCTGGGGTGCCGCCGTCCTGGCTGCTGCCGGCGGCGAAGGTCACGCGCAGGTCGAACATCGGCAACTCGCGGGCCTCGACGAACAGCACCCGGGCGCCTTCGGCAGTGGTCCAGTGCTGGATGTTCAACTGGCGTCGGCTGGGGGCCTTGCCGTCCAGTTCGGCCAGCGATTGCAGGGTGTTGGCCGGGCGGGCCGCGGCGTCGGCCTGGCTTTGGCTGTCGGACTGGGCAGGGCGCGCCAGCAGCGCGGCGATGGCCACCACCAGCACGATGATCGCCAGGCCGAACAGGGTGTAACGGGGTGCGCTGCGATCACTCATGAGCGGACTCCTCGGGCAGTACATGGGCAACGCTCAGGCGTTCGCGGGTGAAATAGGTGCGGGCGGCGGCCTGGATGTCCTCCGGGGTCACGCGCTTGAGGTCGTCGAGTTCGCTGTCGATCAGCTTCCAGGACAGGCCGACCGTTTCCAGTTGCCCGATGGTGGTGGCCTGGCTGCTGATCGAGTCGCGGTCGTAGACCAGGCCGGCGATCACCTGGGCGCGTACGCGCTCGAGCTCTTCGGCGGTCGGTGGCGTGGTCTTGAGCTCGTCGAGCAACTGCCAGATGCCTTTCTCTACTTCGGCCAGGGTCTTGTGTTTCTGCACGTTGGGCGTGGCCGAGATCATGAACAGGCTGTCGCCGCGGGTGAAGGCGTTGTAGCTGGAGGAGGCACCGGCCACCAATTCCTGGCCGCGCTCCAGGCGTGCCGGCATGCGGGCGCTGTAGCCGCCGTCGAGCAGGGCCGAGATCAGCCGCAGGGCGTTGACGCTGCGCGGGTCCTTGGCGGTGGCCAGGGCCGGGACATTGAAGCCGTAGATCAGGCTGGGCAGTTGCGTGCGCAGGTGCAGGGTGAGCAGGCGCTGGCCCGGCTCGGCCAGTTCCAGCGGCAGTTTGCTCGGCGGCACGGCGCGTTTGGGGATGGGGCCGAAGTACTTCTGCGCCAAGGCCCTGACCTCGTCCGGCTTGACGTCGCCGACCACCACCAGGGTGGCGTTGTTCGGGGCGTACCAGGACTCGTACCAGTGACGCAGTTCCTCGACCTTCATGCGCTCGAGGTCGGCCATCCAGCCGATGGTCGGCGTGTGGTAGCCGCTGGCCGGGTAGGCCATGGCGCGGAACAGCTCGAAGGCCTTGGCATTGGGCTGGTCGTCGGTGCGCAGGCGGCGCTCTTCCTTGATCACCTCGATCTCGCGGCTGAATTCGTCGGCTGGCAGGCGCAGGCTGGCCAGGCGGTCGGCTTCGAGCTCCAGGGCCACCGGCAGGCGATCGCGGGCCAGCACCTGGTAGTAAGCGGTGTAGTCGTCGCTGGTGAAGGCGTTTTCCTCGGCGCCGAGATCGCGCAGGATGCGCGAGGCCTCGCCGGGGCCGATCTTGGCGCTGCCCTTGAACATCATGTGTTCCAGGGCATGGGACAGGCCGGTCTGGCCCGGTGTCTCGTAGCTGGAACCGACCTTGTACCAGATCTGCGAAACCACCACCGGCGCCCGGTGGTCCTCGCGCACGACCACTTTCAGGCCGTTATCTAGGATGAATTCGTGGGTGGGTTGCACATCGGCGGCGAAAGCCGCCAGCGGCAGGCACAGCGTGCCGAGCAACAGGCCAGCGGCGCGGCGGGCTAGAGCATTCATACGGTGTTCAACCTGTTCGGCGGCCCGCTTGGGTTTAGCGTCGGCGGGCCAGGAGGTGCTAGGATACTGATCCGGTTGCCTGGCGACCATGCCTGTCGCCGTTCTGGCCTGCAGGCCCTTACGACAAAACGTTGCGCATGAACCCGCTGGCTTCACAGTAGTCTGTTCTGCGTGAGTTAAGAATTCCCGATGCGCCGCTGCTGGCCCATCGCTACCCTGAGATAGCCGTCTTCCATGTTTGGTTCCAACGACGACAAAAAAGCGCCGGCCGCGGCTGGCGAGAAGAAAGGCCTGTTCAGCTGGTTCCGCAAGAAGCCGGAACAAACTGCCGCCGAACAGCCGCAAGCCCCTGCACCGCAAGCGCCCGTCGAGCAGACCGCACCGGCTGCCGAGCCGTCGCAGGCACCTGTTCCTGAACCAGTGGTTGCCACGCCGCAGCCGGAGCCCGTGCCAGAGCCGGTGGTTGTAGCGCCGCAGCCGGAGCCTGTGCCAGAGCCGGTGGTTGTAGCGCCGCAGCCGGAGCCCGTGCCAGAGCCGGTGGTTGTAGCGCCGCAGCCGGAGCCCGTGCCAGAGCCGGTGGTTGCTGCACCGCAGCCGGAGCTCGCGCCAGAGCCGGTGGTTGCAATGCTGCAACCGGTCGAGGTCGAAGTGACCGCGGCCCCGGTCAGCAACCTGGTCTTGCCTGTCGCTGAAGAGCCGGTGGCATTGGTCGAGGACCTGGAACCCAAGGCGCCGCCCGTCATCCCCGCCCGGCCGTCCGTCGAAACGGTAGCCGCTGCCATTGTCGCTCCAGCACCGGTTGTCGAAACCGCGCCGGTCGTTGCGTCGGCTCCAGTCGACCCAGAGCCTGTCGTCGTGGCGGCCGCCGAGCCGGCCAAACCTGGTTTCTTCGCCCGCCTCAAGCAGGGCCTGTCGAAGACCAGCGCCAGCATCGGCGAAGGCATGGCCAGCCTGTTCCTCGGCAAGAAGGTCATCGACGACGACCTGCTCGATGAAATCGAGACCCGGTTGCTGACCGCCGACGTCGGCGTCGAGGCCACCTCGACCATCGTCCAGAACCTGACCCAGAAAGTTGCCCGCAAGCAGTTGGCAGACGCCGATGCGCTTTACAAGTCGCTGCAGGAAGAACTGGCCGCGCTGCTGCGCCCGGTCGAGCAGCCGCTGAAGATCGAGGCGCAGAAAAAGCCCTACGTGATCCTTGTGGTTGGCGTGAACGGGGCTGGCAAGACCACCACCATCGGCAAGCTGGCGAAGAAGCTGCAGCTTGAGGGCAAGAAAGTCATGCTCGCGGCCGGCGACACCTTCCGCGCCGCCGCGGTAGAGCAGTTGCAGGTGTGGGGCGAGCGTAACCAGATCCCGGTGATTGCCCAGCACACCGGTGCCGACTCGGCTTCGGTGATCTTCGATGCGGTGCAGGCCGCCAAGGCCCGTAACGTCGATGTGCTGATCGCCGATACCGCTGGTCGTCTGCACACCAAGGACAACCTGATGGAAGAGCTGAAGAAGGTCCGTCGGGTCATGGGCAAGCTTGATGTCGAGGCGCCGCACGAGGTGCTGCTGGTGCTCGATGCCGGTACCGGGCAGAACGCCATCAGCCAGGCCAAGTACTTCAACCAGAGCGTCGAGCTGACGGGCCTGGCCCTGACCAAGCTGGATGGTACCGCCAAGGGCGGCGTGATCTTCGCCCTGGCCAAGCAGTTCAACATCCCGATCCGCTTCATCGGTGTGGGCGAGGGTATCGACGACCTGCGCACCTTCGAAGCCGAACCTTTCGTCAAGGCGCTGTTCGCCGAGCGTGAACCTTCATGATCCGATTCGAACAGGTAGCCAAGCGCTATCCCAACGGCCATGTCGGCCTGCACGAACTGAGCTTCCGGGCGCGTCGTGGCGAGTTCCTGTTCGTCACCGGCCACTCCGGCGCCGGCAAGAGCACCCTGTTGCGGCTGCTGCTGGCCATGGAGCGTCCGACCAGCGGCAAGCTGCTGCTGGCCGGGCAGGACCTGGGCCAGATCAGCAACGCGCAGATTCCGTTCCTGCGCCGGCAGATCGGCGTGGTGTTCCAGAACCACCAGTTGCTGTTTGACCGCACGGTGTTCAACAACATCGCCCTGCCGTTGCAGATTCTCGGGCTGTCCAAGGCCGAGATCGCCAAACGCGTCGACTCGGCGCTGGAGCGTGTGTCGCTGAGCGACAAGGGCGAACTGTTCCCGGCCGACCTGTCCACCGGCCAGCAACAGCGGGTCGGCATTGCCCGGGCCATCGTGCATCAGCCGGCCCTGCTGCTGGCGGATGAACCCACCGGTAACCTCGACCCGCGCCTGGCCGCCGAGATCATGGGCGTGTTCGAGGACATCAACCGCCTGGGCACTACGGTACTGATCGCCAGTCACGACCTGGCGCTGATCGCGCGCATGCGCCACCGCATGCTGACGCTGCAACGCGGCCGCTTGATCGGCGATGGGGAGGCCGGGCAATGAGCACCACACGTACACCAAAGGTTTCCGAGCGGGTCGCGCCGAAAGCCGCTGATCCGCAGCCATCGAAGAAAAAGCGTGGCGATCATGATGACGATGGTCCGGATTTGCGCAGCCTCCTGCACGCCTGGCTGGAAAGCCACCGTGCCAGCCTGGCCGACAGTTTGCGCCGCCTGGGCAAGCAGCCGATTGGCAGTTTCTTCACCTGCCTGGTGATGGCCGTGGCGCTGAGCATGCCCATGGGCCTGTCGTTGTTGCTCAAGAATGTCGAGAAACTCGGCGGCTCCTGGCAGCGCGCGGCGCAGATCTCGCTGTACCTCAAGCTCGATGCCAGCAGCCGCGATGGCGAGGCCCTGCGTGACGAGATCAAGGGCATGCCCGGCGTCGCCGAGGCGCAGTACGTCAGCCGCGAGCAGGCGCTGGAAGAGTTCCAGCAACAGTCGGGCCTGGGCGAGGCGCTGCGTGAACTGCCGGACAACCCACTGCCCGGCGTGGTGGTGGTGACCCCGACCGAGGTCGACAAGCCAGCCCTGGAAGCCTTGCGTCAGCGCCTCTCCGAGCTACCTCGCGTGGAAACGGCGCAGCTGGACCTGGTATGGGTCGAGCGCCTGGCGGCGATTCTCAAGCTGGGTGACCGGTTCGTCTTCGGCCTGGCGGTGATGCTGATTTCCGCGCTGCTGTTAGTAATCGGTAACACAATTCGTCTACATATCGAAAACCGCCGGGTCGAGATCGAAGTGATCAAGCTCGTCGGTGGCACCGACAGCTACGTACGGCGCCCTTTCCTGTACATGGGTGCCCTGTATGGACTGGGTGCGGGCGTGCTGGCCTGGGGCATCCTGGCGTTCGGCCTGAACTGGCTGAACGACGCGGTGGTCGGGCTTTCCGGCCTGTATGGCAGTGATTTCGCCCTGGGTGGCGTACCAGCCTCGGATGGACTTTCACTCTTGATCGGGGCGGTACTGTTGGGGTATATCGGTGCATGGATCGCAGTCGCTCGTCACCTGAACGAGCTTGCACCGCGATAAATGTTTCATGGCCAGTATTGACAAATTTTTCATTCTGGAACTTGTACAACGGTTCCTTGTCTATGCTGGCAGTGCCCAAAAGGCATGAGTCTGTAAGCCGGAGGTACTTGAATGACCAATTCGTTGCAACCTGCCTATGCCCTGGTTCCCGGTGCAAACCTGGAAGCCTATGTGCACACGGTCAACAGCATCCCCTTGCTGACGCCGGAGCAGGAGCGTGAACTGGCCGAGCGTCTCTATTACGAGCAGGATCTCGAGGCCGCTCGGCAAATGGTGATGGCCCACCTGCGTTTCGTCGTACACATCGCGCGTAGCTATGCGGGCTACGGGCTGGCCCAGGCCGACCTGATCCAAGAAGGCAACGTTGGCCTGATGAAGGCGGTAAAGCGCTTCAACCCGGAAATGGGCGTGCGTCTGGTGTCCTTCGCCGTGCACTGGATCAAGGCCGAGATCCACGAGTTCATCCTGCGCAACTGGCGCATCGTCAAGGTGGCCACCACCAAGGCCCAGCGCAAGCTGTTCTTCAACCTGCGCAGCCAGAAGAAACGCCTGGCCTGGTTGAACAATGACGAAGTCCATCGCGTGGCCGAGAGCCTGGGTGTCGAGCCGCGTGAAGTGCGTGAGATGGAAAGCCGTTTGAGCGGCCAGGACATGGCCTTCGACCCGGCGGCGGAAGCCGACGATGACAGCGCCTTCCAGTCGCCTGCGCATTACCTGGAAGACCACCGCTACAACCCCGCCGTGCAACTAGAGGACGCTGACTGGAGCGACAACTCCACCAGCAACCTGCATGAAGCGCTGCAGGGCCTGGATGATCGCAGCCGCGACATCCTCTACCAGCGTTGGCTGGCCGAAGAGAAGGCCACGCTGCATGAGCTGGCAGAAAAGTACAGCGTGTCGGCCGAGCGTATTCGCCAGCTGGAGAAGAACGCGATGAACAAGGTCAAGGCATTGATCACGATCTGATCGGCGCCCTGGCTGGATTGAAAAGCCGCTGCTCTCGGAAGAGGCAGCGGCTTTTTTGTGTGTTGAAGCTGACTGGGGCGTGGGAGCGGGCTTTAACGCCTGCGCGAAGCATCCAGCTGCATCAGGTAGCTCGGCCCGCCCAACTGGCTCATCTGCCGGCGGATCCACCCCGCACGGCTTGCCACATAGGCGCTGGGGCGGCTGGCACTCCACTTGATCGGGCTTGGCAGCACGGCCGCGAGCTGTGCGGCCTGTTGTCGCGTCAGGCGGCTGGCATCCACGCCGAAGTGATAACGCGCCGCCGCCTGGGCACCGAACACGCCCTTGCCCCATTCGGCACTGTTCAGATACACCTCGAGTATCCGTTCCTTCGACCAGAACAACTCGATAAGGGCGGTGAACCAGGCTTCCAGCCCCTTGCGCAGCCAACTGCGCCCGGACCACAGGAACAGGTTCTTGGCCACCTGCTGGGTCAGCGTGCTGGCGCCACGCACTTTGCCGCCACGCTCGTTGTAAGCCAGCGCCGCCTGGATCGCAGGGATATCGAAGCCCCAGTGGCTGGCGAACTTCTGGTCTTCGCCGGCGATGACCGCCACCTTGAGCTCGTCGGAGATTTCCTCCCACGGCGTCCAGTCACGTTGCAGGTCGATCGGCTCGCCGCTGGCCCATGACTGCACCTTGCGCTCGACCATCAGCGCGGTGCCGGGCGGCGGCACCCAGCGCAACACCAGGACCACGGCGATGCTGCCAGCAGCGAACCAGAGCAGGACGCGGGAAAGGCGGCGAAGAAGGGATGACAGCATGGTGATGGCTTGGCCGGACCGTTGGAACGGGCCATTATACAGACCCCTCCCGAGGAGTCGTCCCATGCTTCGCAGCTTCCTGATGCTCGCCGCGTTCTTCGGCTTTACCGGCGTCGCCCTCGGCGCTTTCGCCGCCCATGGCTTGAAAAACCGTCTCAGCGCCGACTACCTGGCGATCTTCCATACCGGTGTCACCTACCAACTGGTGCATGCCCTGGCGATACTGGGCGTGGCGGTGCTGTCGGCGCACTTGCCCGGGCGCCTGGTTGGCTGGGCAGGTGGCTTGTTCGCCGTGGGTATCCTGCTGTTCTCCGGTAGCCTCTACGCCCTCACGCTCAGCGGCCTGGGCAAGCTCGGCATGATCACCCCGCTGGGCGGCCTGTGCTTCCTTGCTGGCTGGCTTTGCCTGGGGTTGGCCGCCTGGCGGCTGGGCTGACCGGTCGGTCCACAATCGCGACTAATGGCGTGTGTCGCCCTTGGGTTGCAGGGCGGATCGGGGCTAGAATGCGGGCCCCAAAGAACAATGGTGGCCGTGCGCATGCGCATTCAATTGAACGGTGAACCTTACGAACTGCCCGCGGGCGAGAGCGTCGCGGCGCTGCTGGGCCGGCTGGAGCTGGCCGGCCGCCGGGTGGCGGTGGAACTGAACCTGGACATCGTGCCGCGTAGCCAGCATGAGAGCACGCAGCTCAAGGACGGCGACCAGGTCGAGGTGGTCCACGCCATCGGTGGCGGCTAACCGCCCCTGAAACCTCGCCAGCAAAGTCCCGCAATCTTTCCTGAGGAACAACGATGAGCAACGTTCGCAGCGACAAGCCCTTCATCCTGGCCGGGCGCACTTTCCAGTCGCGCCTGCTGGTCGGCACCGGCAAGTACCGTGACATGGAAGAAACCCGCCTGGCCACCGAGGCCTCGGGTGCCGAGATCGTCACCGTCGCCGTGCGCCGTACCAACCTGGGCCAGAACGCGGGTGAGCCGAACCTGCTCGACGTGCTGTCGCCAGACAAGTACACCATCCTGCCGAACACCGCCGGTTGCTTCGATGCGACGGAAGCGGTGCGCACCTGCCGCCTGGCCCGTGAACTGCTCGATGGCCGCAAGTCCCATGAGTCCAGGACGCTGGTGAAGCTGGAAGTGCTGGCCGACCAGAAAACCCTGTTCCCCAATGTGATCGAAACCCTCAAGGCCGCCGAAGTGCTGGTCAAGGAAGGTTTCGATGTGATGGTCTACACCAGCGATGACCCGATCATCGCCCGTCAGCTGGCCGAAGCCGGCTGTATCGCCGTCATGCCGCTGGCCGGCCTGATCGGCACCGGCCTTGGCATCTGCAACCCGTACAACCTGCAGATCATCCTGGAGGAATCCAAGGTGCCGGTGCTGGTCGATGCCGGCGTGGGTACAGCCTCCGATGCGACCATCGCCATGGAAATGGGTTGCGAAGCGGTGCTGATGAACTCGGCCATCGCCCATGCCCAGCAGCCGGTACTGATGGCCGAAGCCATGAAACACGCCATCGTTGCCGGTCGCATGGCCTATCTGGCCGGTCGCATGCCGAAAAAACTCTATGCCAGCGCCTCTTCGCCGCTGGATGGTCTGATCAAGTAAGAGCTCCTGATGACTGAATCGCAAGAAACGCCGATCTCCGAAGACGGCGAAACCCGCCCGCACCGCCGTATCAAGAGCTTCGTGATGCGCGCTGGGCGCATGACCGAAGGCCAGCAGCGCGGCCTGGACCAGGGCGGCCCGCAGTTCATCCTGCCGCTGGCCGACAGCCCGGTGGACTATGACCAGGTGTTCGGCCGTTCGGCGCCGCGCACCCTGGAGATCGGCTTCGGCATGGGTCACTCGCTGCTGGAAATGGCTGCCGCATCGCCTGAGCTGGACTTCATTGGTGTCGAAGTGCACCGCCCGGGTGTCGGCGCGCTGCTCAATGGCGTGCTGACACAGGGGCTGAAGAACCTGCGGGTGTACGACTGCGATGCCATCGAAGTGCTCAACCGCTGCGTGGCGGACAACAGCCTTGACCGTCTGATGCTGTTCTTCCCCGATCCTTGGCACAAGGCGCGTCACCACAAGCGCCGGATCGTTCAGCCGGAGTTCGCCGAGCTGGTGCGCAGCAAGCTGAAAGTCGGCGGTGTGTTCCATATGGCCACCGACTGGGAGCCCTATGCCGAGCACATGCTTGAAGTAATGAAAGTGGCGCCAGGCTATCGCAACCAGGCGGCTGATGGCGCCTACGTGCCGCGTCCGGAAGAGCGGCCGATCACCAAGTTCGAGCGTCGCGGTGAGCGCCTTGGGCATGGGGTGTGGGATCTGAAGTTCGAGAAGGTGAGCTGAGCCGGGTTCGTTCGGTGCTGCCCTTCAAACCTGCGAAATTGCAGGTACAAAAAAACCGCCTTGGCAAGGGCGGTTTTTTTATGCGGGCTTTGGGTTACGAATCCTTGGCCTGCGTACTTTGGTTTCACTGGAGACAACCCACGGGTGAAATATTAGGGCAGCCTCAAAACAGCGTCAATCATGGAAATATTCGGCATTATCTGTGACTGAGCTGGTAACAGTCTTGAACTTTCGATTGTCGTAAGATCGCTGCGCTCTCATGTGAGGATATCCAGTGGCGGGCCGGGAAACCAATGACTTTGCTGTCTCGGCCCCTTCGACGCGGCCTACGAACCGCGCCGGTGTGATTTTCGAAGGGCCATCCACCTGGCCACTTCACTGGCGATAACCCACATGATCACCGAAGGCGTCGAAGTGCCGGTCAGACGCTGGAAGATTGGCCCAGCCAGCACGGAGGCCAAGGCATATGAAGCGTTTGCTGAATACGCTGAGCCGCGTCTGGAAGCTCATTCGGATCCTGATCATTTTCAGGACCGTCAGGGACTTCCTGCGTGATCACTTCGACGATGCCCGTTAAGGGGTTGGTCGGGTGAGAAGCCGCCCTGGCCTGCCAGGGCGGCTTTTAGCGGACGCTCACCCCCGCCGATCAGCGACCACGCCGATCAAAACCAGTACCACCAGTAGCACCGGCGCCAGCGCATAGTTGTTGAACTGACCCAGCCCCTTGACGATCCACGGCGTCGCATAGATCAGCGCGGCACCGCTGCCGATCATCACCAGCAGTGCCATGAATGGCACGCGCAGGGCGCCGGCCAGGCCGCCCAGGCGCCCCTCGACCCAGCCTTTGATATCGGTGCCGAACAGCACCAGCAGGCAGCCCACCAGGGCCAGCGAAATCTCTGAGAGGTTGCTGCGGCTCCAGCGGGAAACGGTCGAGAGCAGGTCAAGTACCAGGTCCATGGGTCATCCTTAATTCAAGAAGTACTGCAGCAGGTCGTTGAGGAACAGTTGGCCACGCGGCGTGGCGGCCAGACGATCCGGTTCGACCCGCAAAAGGCCTTTTTGTTCGGCTTCACGGCGGGCTTCGGCCAGTTGTGCAAGAGGCAGGCCGGTACGCAGGTTGAACAGCTCGGCCTCAACTCCGTCGGTGAGGCGCAGCGCGTTCATCAGGAACTCGAAGGGTAGCTCATCGGCCGGCAACAGCTTCTCGCCGGCCTTGAACGGCTTGGACGGGTTCAGGTAGTCCTTGGGCAGGCGGGTCTTCCAGGTGCGTAGGATGCGCCCGTCCGGGAACGACAGCTTGCCGTGGGCGCCGGCACCGATGCCGATGAAGTCGCCGAAGCGCCAGTAGTTCAGGTTGTGCCGCGCAGCACTACCGGCTTGGGCGTAGGCCGAGACTTCATACTGGCGGTAACCGTGGTCCGCCATCAGCGCCTGGCCGGCTTCCTGGATATCCCAGAGGATGTCGTCCTCGGGCAGCTCAGGCGGCTGGTTCCAGAACACCGTGTTGGGTTCCACCGTCAGCTGGTACCAGGACAGGTGCGTCGGCGCCAGCTCGATGGCCTGGCGCAGGTCGCCCAAGGCGTCGTCGAGCGACTGGTCTGGCAAGCCGTGCATCAGGTCCATGTTGAAGTTGTCGAAGCCCGCGGCGCGGGCCATATCGGCGGCTCGCACCGCTTCGGCGCCATTGTGGATGCGCCCGAGTCGTTCGAGCTTGGCGGGCTGGAAACTCTGCACGCCGATGGACAGCCGATTGATGCCGGTCTGGCGGTAGGCCTTGAACTTCTCCTGCTCGAAGGTACCCGGGTTGGCCTCGAGGGTGATCTCGATGTCCGGGGCGAACGGGATGCGTTGCTCGATACCGCGCAGCAGGCGCCCAAGCGCGTCGGCGCTGAACAGGCTCGGGGTGCCGCCGCCGAAGAAGATCGTGCTGATCGGACGGCTCTGCACGGCATGCATTTCCTGGTCGAGGTCGGCGAGCAGGGCGTCGATGTACTCAGCTTCCGGCAGGGTCGGGCCGGCCTGGTGCGAGTTGAAGTCGCAGTACGGGCATTTGCGCACGCACCAGGGAATATGGATATAGAGCGACAGCGGCGGGAGTTCGGGAAGGATCAGGCCCGCCGGCTGTACCAACAGCTTTTCGCTCATGCCAGGCCCAGACGCTGACGCAGCAGGGCCATGGCGCGGGCGCGGTGGCTGAGTTGGTTCTTGTCGACAGGGGCCAGGTCGGCGCTGGAGCATTTGCGTTCCGGCACCCAGAACAGCGGGTCGTAGCCGAAGCCATGTTCGCCGCTGGCTTCGAACAGGATGCTGCCGTGCCACAGACCTTCGCAGAGGATCGGCAGCGGGTCGTCGGCGTGCCGCACCAGGGCCAGAACGCAGACGAATTGAGCGCCGCGCTGGTCTTCAGGCACATCCTTGAGCGCATCGAGCAGCTTGGCGTTGTTCGCCGCGTCGCCCTTGCCGTCGGCATAGCGTGCCGAGTAGATACCCGGCGCGCCGCCGAGGAAGTCCACCGCCAGGCCCGAGTCGTCGGCCAGTGCCGGCAGGCCGGAAATGCGCGCGGCGTTGCGCGCCTTGAGGATGGCGTTCTCGACGAACGACAGGCCGGTCTCCTCCGGCTCAACCTGGCTGAATTCACCAATCGAGCGCAGGTTCACGGACTCGCCGAGCATGGCCTGCAGTTCCTTGAGTTTGCCGGCGTTATGGCTGGCCAATACGAGTTGCTGGAAATTCATCATTCGCCTGGGAACACTTCCTGGTTGAAGCTGAGTTTATTGCTGACGCCGCCGCTCTCGACGTTGAGGTCGAAGGTGACGGTCTCGGCCTGGTCGATCTTGAACTGTGCGATGTAGTACACCGCACCCTGATCGGTAATCTGTTTGAAAGACAACGGACTGCTGCGCCCGGTGAGATCTTTCACTGTGCCGCTGACTACCGCCATCGCGGGCTTGCCGGCCTTGAGCACGGCGATGTTGAGCACGCCCTGGTTCTTGCTGCGGGTCAGGCCCGTGGCGGCAGCGATGTCGGGTTGCAGCATGCTTGAGGTGAAGGCGCTGTAGTGGACCGTCACATCACCGAACACTTCCTTGCGCTCGGGCCTGGCGGCATCGGCAGCCAGTACCGGCAAGGCCAGGCACAGGCTGATCAGAAACAGTGCTAGTCGACGCATGATGCCATTCCTCCGTTGAGGGTCAGACCGCGAGCTGATGCTCCTGCAGGCCCGGGCTGCTGACCCGATAGATACCGATCTCACCTAGAAGATTAGGCCAAAGCCGGCCGCCCAACCCGTTACGGTGCAGGTGGTCGACGGCAAGGCGGTCGAGGACCTTGGCCTTGCGCTCATGGCACAGGTTCTCGAAGTCCTCGAAGGTGCAGAAGTGGATGTTCGGCGTGTTGTACCAGGTATACGGCATGAAGTCCGAGACTGGCATGCGACCCTTGGTCGCCAGGTACCAGCGGCAGCGCCAGTGACCAAAGTTGGGGAAGGTGATGATGCACTGGCGGCCCACCCGCAGCATTTCGTCGAGGATCCGGTCGGGGTACTCCACGGCCTGCAGGGCCTGGGTCATGACCACCACGTCGAAGCTGTTGCTGGCGAAGTTGCCCAGGCCCTTGTCCAGGTCCTGCTCGATCACGTTGACGCCCTTGGCCACGCAGGCGGCGATGTTGTCGGCGTCGATCTCCAGGCCGTAGCCGGTGACGTTCTTGCGTTCACGCAGCGAGGCCAGCAGTTCGCCGTTGCCGCAGCCCAGGTCGAGTACCCGGCTGCCGGCGGGGATCCAGTCTTGGATGATTTCCAGGTCGGCTCTCATGGGGTCCTCAAACGGCGATGCGGTTCATGTAGTTGGCGAAACCCTGCATGTAGCGGGGGGTCGGGATGAGGAAGGCGTCGTGGCCGTAAGGCGAGTCGATGTCCAGGTAGCAGACGTTCTTGCGCGCGGCCATCAGGGCGTCGACGATCTCCCGCGAACGGGCCGGCGAGAAGCGCCAGTCGGTGGTGAACGACATGATGCAGTAGTCCGCCGTGACGTGGGCCAGGGTTGCCGCCAGGTCGCCGCCATGGGCGGCGGCCGGGTCGTAGTAGTCCAGGGCCTTGGTCATCAACAGGTAGGTGTTGGCGTCGAAGCGGCCGGAGAATTCCTCACCCTGGTAGCGCAGGTAGCTTTCGACCTGGAATTCGACGCTGTGGAAGTCGTAGTTGAGCTTGTCGCTCTTGAGCTCTCGGCCGAACTTCTCGCCCATCGAGTCGTCGGACAGGTAGGTGATGTGGCCGACCATGCGCGCCAGCATCAGGCCGCGCTTGGGGATCACGCCCTGGTCCTGGAACGAGCCGCCGTGGAACTCGGGGTCGGTGAGGATGGCCTGGCGCGCCACTTCGTTGAAGGCGATGTTCTGCGCCGACAGCTTGGGCGCCGAGGCGATGTCCACGCAATGGCGCACCCGATCCGGGTAGGTGATGGTCCATTGCAGCGCCTGCATGCCACCCAGGCTGCCGCCGACGATGGCGGCCCAGGTATGGATCCCCAGGCGATCGGCCAGGCGCGCCTGGCTGTGCACCCAGTCTTCCACGGTCAGCACCGGGAAATCGGCACCGTAGGGCTTGCCGGTGGCCGGGTTGAGGCTGCTGGGGCCGGTGCTGCCATTGCAACCGCCGAGGTTGTTCAGGCTGACCACGAAGAAGCGGTTGGTGTCGATCGGCTTGCCGGGGCCGATGCAGCTGTCCCACCAGCCCGGCTTGCGGTCGGTGGCGGCATGGTAGCCAGCGGCATGATGGTGGCCGGACAGCGCATGGCAGATCAGCACGGCATTGCTGGCGCTGCTGTTGAGGGTGCCATAGGTTTCGTAGATCAGCTCGTACGAGGCCAGGGCGCGGCCACAGGCCAGGGCCAGCGGTTCATCGAACCGGGCGATCTGCGGTGTTACCAGACCGACGGAATCTTCGGGAAGGACAGTGGACATCGACCCTGCTCACGCTTGACGGAGGCGTAAGTCTAAAGAGCGCTACCCCCAGCGGCAAGCAAAGGCTTGCCGCTGGATGCAGGGTGGGTCAGATCATCCGCCACAGCTCTTGCGGCATGCCGGCGTAGGCTGCCAGCTGGGGCATGAGGAACGACTGGATCACCTGGATGGCGATGAAGGCGAAGATCGGCGAAATGTCCATGCCGCCGAGGTTCGGCACCAGGCGGCGGAACGGCGCCAGCACCGGTTCGCTGATCTGGTAGGCCAGTTCTGCAGCAGGGTTATGGCTGTTCGGGGCTACCCAGGAGACGATCACCATGACGATCATCGCCACCCAGAAGATCTTCAGGAACAGCGAGGTGATGCCCAGGATCGACCACATCAGCAGGTGCAGGACGTCGCCGAAGGTGCCGTAGGTGACCATCAGCACGAAGGCCATCAGCAGCGCCTGGATGATGATCGACAGCAGCAGCGAGGAGGTATCCAGGCCAGCGATGCTGGGGACCACGCGGCGCAGCGGCTTGAGCAGTGGCTGGGTGGCGCGCACGGCGAACTGGCTCAGCGGGTTGTAGAAGTCGGCCTTGACCAGCTGCAGCACGAAGCGCAGCAGGACGATCACCAGGTACAGGCTGACCAGGGTTTGCACCACGAAGATCGCGGCGCCGGACAGTGCATTCATCAAAAGCTCCTTATTTGCCCAGTTTCTCGGCCAGCTCGGCCGAGCGTTTCGCCGCGGCTTGCAGGGCCTGTTCGACGATGCCCTCGAAGCCGTTGGCCTGGAACGATTTGATCGCCGCTTCCGTGGTGCCGGCCGGCGAGGTCACGCGGCGACGCAGCTCGGCGGCGTCGACGTCGCTGGAAACTGCCATGCGGGCGGCGCCCAGTGCGGTCTGCAGGGTCAGTTGCGAGGCGGTCTCGCGCGGCAGGCCGAGTTTTTCGCCGGCAGTGGTCATGGCTTCGATCAGCAGGAAGAAATACGCCGGGCCACTACCGGAGACGGCTGTGACGGCGTCCAGTTGCTGTTCGTGCTCCAGCCACAGGGCGGTGCCCACGGCTGACAGCAGCTGTTCGGCCTGGCGGCGTTGTTCCATGGAAACTTCCCGGGTTGCGTACAAGCCGCTGACACCCTGACGCAGCAGCGCCGGGGTGTTCGGCATGCAGCGTACCAGGGGGATCGCGCCCAGCCAGGCCTGCAGGCTGGCGCAGGTGATGCCGGCGGCAATGGAAACCACCAGCTGGCCCGGTTTCAGGTTCGGCTTCAGTGTTTCGCAGACCGCTTTCATGACTTGCGGTTTGACTGCCAGGACGATCACGTCCACGCCATCGATAGCCTTGGCGTTGTCTTCGAAGGCTTCGATGCCGTGCTCGGCAGTGATGCGTGCGCGGGTTTCGGCACCTGGGTCGCTGGCGCGAATCAGTGCGGTGTCCAGGCCCTGGGCGCGCAGGCCGCCGATCAGGCTGGCGGCCATGTTGCCGGCGCCGATAAAGGCAATACGAGTCTTGCTCATGTCGGGTCCTTGTAGGGGAAGAGTGAGTTAAGCATGGAATCAGGCCTGGCCGTAGTCGCGGGCGCCGAACAAGGCGGTACCGATGCGGACCCAGGTCGCGCCTTGGGCGATGGCGGCTTCCAGGTCATGGCTCATGCCCATGGACAGGGTGTCCAGGCCGAGGCCGAGCTGGGCCTGCAGTTCACGCAGCGTGGCGAAAGCGGCCTCTTGCTCGGCGCGGTCCTCGGTAGGTTCCGGGATCGCCATCAACCCGCGCAGGCGAAGGCCGGGCAGGACGTTCACGGCCTGGGCCAGGGCTGGCAGTTCGGCGGGCGAGCAACCGGACTTGCTGGCCTCGCCGCTGACATTCACCTGCAGGCAGATGTTCAGCGGTGGCAGCTCGGCGGGGCGCTGCTCCGAGAGGCGTTGGGCAATCTTCAGGCGGTCCACGGAATGTACCCAGTCGAAGTGCTCGGCGATGGCCTTGGTCTTGTTCGACTGAATGGGGCCGATGAAGTGCCAGATCAAGGGCAGGTCGGAAAGCGCCTGTTGTTTTGTCAGGGCTTCCTGAAGGTAGTTCTCACCCATGTGGCACAGGCCAGCGGCATGAGCCTCGCGGATGGCGCTGGCGGGCTTGGTCTTGCTCACCGCCAGCAGCTGCACGCTGGCCGGGTCACGCCCGGCGGCCCGGGCCGCGCTGTCGATGCGGCGGGCAATGACGGAAATATTGTCTGCTAGGGTGGACATGGTTCGTCGCCGACGGCTTTGGGGTCTGCGGCATTCTACCTGCTTGATCGCCGTTGGGGAGTCTCATGGATGTGACCGACCTGCTGGGCCGGGCCGTGGCCGCGGGCGCCAGCGATCTGCACCTGGCCGTGGGCGAGCCGCCGTTGCTGCGCCTGGATGGCGAGCTGCAGCGCCTGGCGGTGCCGGTGCTGACCTGCGCAGCTCTGGAGCAGGGAATGGCCGGCCTGCTCGATGACCGGCAGCGGCGGCAATGGCTAAGCGGTGATGAACTGGACCTGGCGCTGAGCTTGCCCGGCGTGGGGCGGCTGCGCTTGAACCTGTTCCGCCAGCGCAATGGGCTGGGCGCAAGCGTGCGGCTGATCCCGGCGCGGGTCCCGAGCCTCGATGAACTTGATCTGAACGATGTGTATCAAGCCGTTGCGCAGTGCCGGGATGGCCTGGTGCTGGTGGGCGGGCCGACGGGTAGCGGCAAGTCCAGCACCCTGGCGGCGCTGCTCGATCAGATCAATCGCGAACGCGCGTTACAGGTCATCACCCTTGAAGACCCTATCGAATTTATCCACAGCGGCCAGGCTTGCCTGGTCAATCAGCGGGAGATCGGCGTGCACAGCCGTGACTTCGCCCAAGGGCTGCGCAGTGCCCTGCGCCAGGACCCGGATGTGATCATGGTGGGTGAGTTGCGTGATCTGGAGAGTATCCGTCTGGCGTTGCGCGCGGCAGAAACCGGGCACCTGGTGCTGGCAACGGTGCACACCCGCTCGGCGGTGAGCAGCATCGACCGGCTGGTGGAGGTGTTCGCGGCCGAGGAGAAGCCGCTGGTGCGCATGATGCTGGCCGAATCACTGCGCCTGGTGGTGGCTCAGGTGCTGGTCAGACGGGTGGGCGGCGGCAGGGTCGCGGCACGGGAGGTGCTGATAGCGACGCCGGCGGTGCGCAACCTGATTCGCGAGGGGGGCATGGCACAGCTGCAGTCGGTGATGCAGGCGGGTGCGGCGCTGGGAATGCGGACGATGGAAGGGGCGATGCAGGCGCTCAGGCAGAAAGGGCTGGTTGATTAGCACTGCTGCATGCTGGGGCGCAATCGCGGAGCAAGTCCGCGATTGACGGTCTAGCGCTTGGCCAGGGCCAGCGTCTGCTGGTTTTTGGGCAGGACGCGCTTGGCGACCACGTAGTGCTTTTGCCAATAGGGTTTTTCCAGGCTGTCGATACTCACCCGCTTGCCAGTGCGTGGCGCGTGGATGAAGCGATCGTTGCCCAGGTAGATGGCTACGTGATTGACCCGGCGACTCTTGATGTTGAAGAAGATCAGGTCGCCCGGCTTGAGATCGCTCTTGGCCACCTTGACGCCCTGGCCCTGAGCCATCGCGTTGGAGGTGCGCGGCAGGTCGACATCGGCCACATCGTTGAACGCGTACTTGACCAGGCCGCTGCAATCGAAGCCCTTCTTCGGGCTGCTGCCGCCCCAGCGATAGGGCGTACCCAGTACGTTCACGGCGCGGCTGAGCACTTCGCTGCTCTGTTTGGGTGACATGGCCACGGCCTGCATGCCCACAGCTTGTTGCTGCTTGGCGGCGTTGGCCGGGCGAGCGCGCACGGAACTGCTGCGATACTGGATCGGGGTGCGTTTCACCGTGGCATCGGCGTTGGTCGTATAGCCGGTGAATCCGCTGGGAAGTCGTTGCTCACGGTTGGTGGCGTGGGCGGCCAGGGGTAACAAAAGGCAGAGGGTCAGCCATGTCTTGATAAAAGGTGGCATAGATGAAGCTCTTATAAGTGTTGGCGCGCAACTTTATAACAGCTTTTTGATCAGATTCTGATCCGTTGGTCGCTCAAGCACGTACCATATGTCGGGTCAAAACGAAAAAGTCACATTTTTCCTTAGAAAATTTTCGGCTATCCCACGAGGGCTTCGAATGAATGGTTATCAACAGGGTACCCCCTCGCACGACACCCATAGCAAAGTTCTCGGCTACCTGCTGTGGATCTTCGGCTTCACCGGCTCGCACCGCTTCTACTACGGCAAGCCGATCACCGGAACCCTCTGGTTCTTCACCCTGGGCCTGCTGGGCATCGGCTGGCTGATCGACCTGTTCCTGATCCCGTCGATGGACCGTGAGGCCGACATGCGTTTCGAGTCGGGCGGCGTGGACTACAACCTGGCGTGGATACTCCTGACCTTCCTCGGCATCTTCGGCGTGCATCGGCTGTATCAGGGTAAGTGGATCAGCGCGCTGATCTACCTGTTCACCGGCGGGTTGTTCCTGTTGGGCGTGCTGTATGACTTCTGGACGCTCAACAGCCAGATTTCCCAGGTCAACGCCGAGCGTCGCCGGGTATGAAAAAAGGCCTTGTCGCTACGAGCGGCAAGGCCTTTTTCATTACTGACGCCGCTGTTGCAGCAGCAGGTTGCTGAAACCTGCCCCGGCCAGTTGTTTCTGCGCCACGGTCAACTGTTCGCGGTTGCTGAACGGGCCGACCATCACGCGGTACCAGGTCTCTTCCTTCACCGTGCCTGACTCAACCTTGACCGCCTGGCCAAGCAGGATGATCTGCGCACGGACCTTGTCGGCATCGGCCTGCTTGCGGAACGATCCGGCCTGCAGGAAGAACTGGGTCGTGGCCGCTGGCTTGATCACCGGTGGTGCCGGTGGCGGTGTCTGGCCCAGCAGGGCGGCCTGGGCGCGGGCGGTATCGATCTTCGCCGCTTCCGCAGGGGTGACCGGCGTGCTTGGCACGGGCGGTTGTGCCGGCACCGGCGGGGTTTTCTCCGGCACGGCCTCGGGCGGCACGATCACTTCCGACTCCGGCAGCAGGGTGTAGAAGTCATACTTCGGCTTCACTGGTTGCTGGGGCGTCGGTGTGGTGGTCTTGCTCGCTTCGGCGACCTTCTCCTGCTTATGTTGCTCGGGCTTGGTGCGCTTGATATCAGCGCCACCGGGCTCGAGTTTCATCAGGAAGACGATGAACGCCCCCACGGTCAGGCCGACCGCCAGCCACACCCAGCCGGGGATCGGCTGCTTGGCGGGTGGCTGGTGGCGGCTGGCGCCGCGCTTGGGCGCGGGCTTTTTCTTTGCAGCCAACTTACATGCGCTCCAGGGTTTCCAGGCCAAGCAGCTCCAGGCCCTGTTTGAGGGTGCGACCGGTCAGGGCAGCCAGGCGCAGGCGGCTTTGCTGTTGTTCGGCGGTTTCGGCAGAAAGGATCGGGCAGTTCTCGTAGAAGCTGGAGAACAGGCCGGCGAGGTCGTACAGGTAGGTACACAGCACGTGAGGCGTGCCTTTTTCGGCGACGTTATTGAGGATTTCGCCGAACTGCGCCAGGCGCGCGGCCAGGTCCTGCTCGTGCGCTGCCTGCAGGACGATGCTGCCATCGACTTCGTCGAAGCCCTTGCCGAGCTTGCGGAACACGCCGGCCACGCGGGTGTAGGCGTACAGCAGGTACGGCGCGGTGTTGCCCTCGAAGTTCAACATCAGTTCGAAGTTGAAGCTGTAGTCGCTGGTGCGGTGCTTCGACAGGTCGGCGTACTTGACCGCGCCGATGCCGACCACTTCACCGATGTGGCGCAGCTCGTCCTCGGCCAGCGACGGGTTCTTCTCCTTGACCAGCGCATAGGCGCGGTCCTTGGCCTCGGTGAGCAGGTCGATCAGCTTGACGGTACCGCCATCGCGGGTCTTGAACGGGCGGCCATCGGCGCCGTTCATGGTGCCGAAGCCCATGTGTTCCATCTTCATCGGGTGGCCGACAAAGCCTGCGCGGCGGGCCACTTCGAACACCTGGTTGAAGTGCAGGGCCTGGCGCTGGTCGACGAAGTACAGGGCGCGGTCGGCCTGCAGCTTGTTGCTGCGGTAGCGCACGGCGGCCAGGTCGGTGGTGGCGTACAGATAGCCGCCATCGGCCTTCTGCACGATCACCGGCAGTGGCTCGCCTTCGGCATTCTTGAACTCTTCGAGGAACACGCATTGGGCGCCTTGGTCCTCGACCAGCAGACCCTTGGCCTTGAGGTCGGCGACCACGTTGGCCAGGTCGTCGTTGTAGGCGCTCTCACCCATCACGTCGGCCATGGTCAGCTTGACGTTGAGCAATTCGTAGGTCTTCTGGCAGTGCGACAGGGAGATGTCCTTGAAGCGCGTCCACAGCGCCAGGCACTCGGGATCACCGGCCTGCAGCTTGACCACCAGCCCGCGGGCGCGGGTGGCGAACTCCTCGGACTCGTCGAAGCGTTTCTTCGCCGCGCGGTAGAAGTTCTCCAGATCCGACAGCTCGTCACTGGTGATCGGGTTTTCCTGGAGGTAGGCCATGAGCATGCCGAACTGGGTACCCCAGTCACCCACGTGGTTCTGGCGGATGACGTCGTCACCGAGGAACTCCAGTACCCGTGCAACGCTGTCGCCGATGATGGTCGAACGCAGGTGGCCGACGTGCATCTCCTTCGCCAGGTTCGGTGCCGACATGTCGATCACCACCTTTTCCGCCGGGCCGGCCTTGCGCACGCCCAGATGGCCATCGGCCAGGGCAGCGTCGAGGCGCCCTGCCAGCGCTTCGGTGTTCTGGAAGAAATTGAGGAAGCCGGGGCCGGCGATCTCGACCTTGCTTATGTCGGCGCTGGCCGGCAGGGCGGCGATGATCTTCTCGGCCAGGTCGCGCGGCTTCATGCCGGCCGGCTTGGCCAGCATCATGGCGATGTTGCTGGCGAAATCGCCGTGGGTCTTGTCCCGGGCGTTTTCCACCTGGATCGCCGGCGTCAGCCCTTCAGGCAGCACACCGTCGGCGACGAGTTGGGTGAGGGCTTGCTGGATCAGCTGGCGAATGGTGTCTTTCATGGGGTTCTCTTTTCGACCGCAAGCGCGGTGGAGCGCTTCGATGCGCAGGTGGAAAAACTGGGCATTATCCGTTGCCGGGGGCGGGTTGCCAACCTTTTGGGGCGAGCCCGCTCCTACGCCAAACCTCAAACAGTCAGTAAAGGTCGACCGGATCGACGTCCAGCGACCAGCGCACTTGCCGCCCCGATGGCATCTGCTCCAACACTAGCAACCAGGCACTGATCAGTCGATGCAGGGGGGCACGGGCATTGGCTTGGAGCAATAGTTGCGCACGGAATCTGCCCGCCCGTCGCTCCATGGGGGCCGGCACCGGGCCGAGCAACTCGATGCCGTGCAGGCCCTGCTCGGCAAGTATGCGCTCGGCAGCGGCGCAGGCTTCGTCAAGGAAGCCTTCCGCCTGGCCCGGCTTGTGCGCGTCGGCGCGCAGCAGTGCCAGGTGGGCGAACGGCGGCAGTCCGGCCGCACGGCGCTCGCTCAAGGCCTGTTCGGCAAAGGCGAAGTAGCCCTGTTCGGTCAACTGCACCAGTAACGGGTGGTCTGCCAGGTGGGTCTGCACGATGACTTTGCCCGGTTCCTCGGCGCGCCCGGCCCTGCCGGCCACCTGGACGATCAGCTGGGCCATGTGTTCGCCGGCGCGAAAGTCGCCGGAGAACAGCCCGCCGTCGGCATCGAGGATCGCGACCAGGGTGACGCGAGGGAAATGATGCCCCTTGGCCAACATCTGGGTGCCGACCAGGATGCTCGGCTGCCCACGCTGGATAGTGGCGAACAGGTTGTGCATGGCGTCCTTGCGCGAGGTGCTGTCGCGGTCCACGCGCAGGATCGGGTAGTCCGGGAACAGCACTTTCAGGCGCTCCTCGGCACGCTCGGTACCGGCGCCCACGGGACGCAGGTCGACGTGGGCGCATTGCGGGCACTGCAGCGGCAGGCGCTCGTCGTAGCCGCAATGGTGGCAGCGCAGCACGGCGGAGCGCTGGTGCACGGTCATGCGCGCATCGCAACGTGGGCATTCGGAGAGCCAGCCGCAGTCGTGGCACAGCAATGTGGGGGCGAAGCCGCGGCGGTTGAGGAACACCAGCACCTGCTGGCCGGCCTCGAGTGTCTGGCGGATGGCCTGCTGCAACGGGCCGCTGATGCCGCTGTCCAGTGGCAGGCTGCGTACGTCCAGGCGCAGGAAGCGGGGCGCCTTGGCGCCGCCGGCGCGCTGGTTCATGCGCAGCAGGCCGTAGCGGCCACTGTGGGCGTTGTGCAGGCTTTCCAGCGACGGTGTGGCCGAGCCCAACAGGATCGGGATGTTCTCCTGGTGCGCACGCACCACGGCCAGGTCGCGGGCGTGGTAGCGCAGGCCTTCCTGCTGTTTATAGGAGCCGTCGTGCTCTTCGTCGATGATGATCAGGCCCGGGTTCTTCATCGGGGTGAACAGCGCCGAACGGGTGCCGATGATGATGTCCGCATCGCCATCACGTGCCGCCAGCCAGGCGTCCAGGCGCTCGCGATCGCCCACCGCAGAATGCAGCAGGGCGATGCGCGCGTTGAAGCGCTGCTCGAAGCGTTGCAGGGTCTGCGGGCCGAGATTGATCTCGGGGATCAGGATCAGGGCCTGCTTGCCGGCCTCGAGCGTTTCGCGGATCAGCTGCAGGTAGACCTCGGTCTTGCCGCTACCGGTGACGCCGGCCAACAGGTAGGCATGGAAGGCACCGAAGCCCGAGCGCACAGCCTCGAAAGCAGCGCGCTGTTCTTCGTTGAGCGGTAGTTCCGGTTGGGCCAGCCAGTGCTCGTGGCGCGCGGCCGGCAGGTGGCGGCGTACTTCGACTTCCACCATCTCCTTGGCCAGCAGCAGGTCGAGGCTGTCTTTGTTCAGGCCAAGCTTGCTCAACAGGCTGTGGGCCACGCCGTGGGGGTGCTGCGACAGGGTCTTGAGGGCGTCGCGCTGGCGCGGGGCACGGGCGATGCGGGGGTCTTCCAGGCGCGCACCGGGCGCGACATGCCAGAAGCGTTCCTGGCGTGCCTCGGCCGGTTCGCCCTGGCGCAGCAGAGTGGGTAGGGCCCAGTTGAGGGTGTCGCCCAGGCTGTGCTGGTAGTACTGGGCCGTCCACAGGCACAGCTTGAACAATGCCGGCGGCAGGGGTGAGACAGGGTCGAGCAGGGCGCTGGCTGGCTTGAGCTTGTCGGCAGGCACTTCGCTGTGCTCGGCGACTTCTACCAGCACCCCGATCATCTCGCGGCGGCCGAACGGCACGCGGATGCGCATGCCGGGCGTCAGTGCCTGGCGCGCCATGCTCGCGGGCGCCCGGTAGTCGAACAGGCGACGCAGGGGCGAGGGCAGGGCAAGGCGCAGAATGACGTCGGACACGCGGAAGGTCTCTGGAGGGCGTTTCACAAATCAGGCGAGCCTAGCAGACGACGGTCGGTGCAAGCGACAACTTGCGCTACGGCCGCTCTCTGGTATTATTCGCCGCCTAATTACGTGCGGTATTCAACAATAGGTGTTGGGTGGCGGCACGCAGCTCGAGGAAGTGACCATGAAAGCAGATATTCATCCGAACTACGAAGTAGTTGCAGTCACCTGCAGCTGCGGCAACAAGTTTGAAACTCGTTCGACCATGGGCAGCGTCCTGGCGATCGACGTTTGCAACCTGTGCCACCCGTTCTACACCGGTAAGCAGAAAGTCCTGGACACCGGCGGCCGCGTACAGAAGTTCGCCGATCGCTTCGGCATGTTCGGTGCCAAGAAGTAATCATGCACATGGCGAAGCCTTCGGGGTTCGCGCTGTTGCAAAAGAAGGCGCCCCTTGTGGGCGCCTTTTTTGTGGCCGCGATCTGGCATTTCCCGGCCCTGGCCTTCTGCCCGAGGCCCGACAGGGTGCAAGCGGTGGCGGTACGTCACGTGGTCGATGGCGACACCTTGCGCCTGAGCGATGGGCGCAGCGTGCGGTTGATTGGTATCAACGCCCCCGAAATCGGCCGCAAGGGGCGCTCCAGCGAACCTTATGCCGAGGCTGCCAAAAAGCGCCTGCAGGCGCTGGTGAAGGCCAGCGATGGCCGTGTCGGGCTGGTGCCGGGCGTCGAACCCAAGGACAAGTACGGCCGCATCCTGGCGCATATCTATGGCCGCACTGGCAACAATCTGGAAGCACAACTGCTCAGCGAGGGCCTGGGCTACCAGGTGGCCATTGCACCCAACGTGCAACTGTCGGGTTGTCAGCAGCAGGCCGAGCAGCAGGCGCGCAAGGCCAGGGCAGGGCTGTGGCGACAGTCACCGGTCACGCGTGGGCGCGATGTGCGGCAATCCGGATTCGCAGTAGTCGGCGGCAGGATCAACGGGATCGAGCGTAATCGCAGCGGCATCTGGCTGGAGCTTGACGAGAACGTGGTCCTGCAGGTTCCCGCTCGTCTGCAGCGCCACTTCCCCGCCAGCTTCTTCGCTAACCTCAAGGGACGCCAGGTCGAGGCGCGTGGCTGGGTGCTGGATCGTTCCCGCAAGGGCGGGCTCAAGCCTGGGCAGCGACGCTGGCTGTTGCCATTGACCGATCCGAGCATGTTGGCGCTTGTTTCTGGCTAAATAGTTGTAGACATTTTGCTATTGGATTGTACACACTGGCTCCCGTAAGCCCCGTGGGTTATAGCGTAAAGTCGTAGGCCAAAGGCCTTGACACATAGTGACCGGGCAGTCTTGTCGCCCCCCGGCTCTTTGCGTATCCTCGGCGGTCCGTCAGAACAGTAAATAGCGGAATGCCCATCATGTCAGACCTGAAAACCGCCGCTCTCGAATACCACGCTCAGCCTCGTCCGGGGAAACTGAGCGTCGAGCTCTCCAAGCCAACCGCCACCGCCCGTGACCTCGCCCTGGCCTACAGCCCGGGTGTCGCCGAGCCTGTGCGCGAGATCGGCCGTGATCCGGAGCTGGCCTACAAGTACACCGGCAAGGGCAACCTGGTTGCGGTGATCTCCGATGGCACCGCCATCCTCGGTCTGGGTGATCTCGGCCCGCTGGCCTCCAAGCCGGTCATGGAAGGCAAGGGTGTTCTGTTCAAGCGTTTCGCCGGTATCGACGTGTTCGATATCGAAGTCGAGTCGGAGAGCCCGCAAGCCTTCATCGACACCGTTCGCCGCATCTCCATCACCTTCGGCGGCATCAACCTGGAAGACATCAAGGCACCTGAGTGCTTCGAGATCGAGCGCACGCTGATCGAGCAGTGCGACATTCCGGTCTTCCACGATGACCAGCACGGCACCGCGATCGTTACCGCGGCCGGCATGATCAACGCCCTGGAAATCGCCGGCAAGAAGCTCGAAGACGCCAAGATCGTCTGCCTGGGCGCCGGTGCCGCGGCCATCTCCTGCATGAAACTGCTGGTGAGCATGGGTGCCAAGGTCGAGAACATCTTCATGATCGACCGCAGCGGCGTGATCCACGCTGGCCGCGACGACCTGAACCAGTACAAGGCCCAGTTCGCCCACGCCACCGACAAGCGCACTCTGGCTGATGCCCTGGACGGCGCAGACGTGTTCGTCGGCTTGTCCGGCCCGAACCTGCTGAGCGCCGAAGGCCTGAAGTCGATGGCCGCCAACCCGATCGTGTTCGCCTGCTCGAACCCGGACCCGGAAATCGCCCCGGAGCTGGCTCACGCCACCCGCAGCGACGTGATCATGGCCACCGGTCGTTCCGACTATCCGAACCAGGTCAACAACGTACTGGGCTTCCCGTTCATCTTCCGTGGTGCCCTGGACGTTCGCGCCAAGCGCATCAACGAAGAGATGAAGATCGCTGCCGCCATCGCCCTGAAGGACCTGGCCAAGCTGCCGGTGCCGAAGGAAGTCTGCGAAGCCTATGGCGTGCAAGCCCTGGAGTTCGGCCGTGAGTACATCATTCCGAAGCCGCTGGACGCTCGCCTGATCACCGTGGTTTCCGATGCCGTGGCCAAGGCCGCCATCGAGTCCGGTGTGGCTACCCTGCCGTATCCGAAGCACTACCCGCTCAAGAGCGTGGATGACGTGTTCAACGGCTAAAGCAGAACGCAAAAAAGAACCGGCTCATATGAGCCGGTTTTTTTTGCTTCGAGTTTTAAGCTTCAAGCGACAGGGCGGCGCCCATCAGCTTGCAGCTTAAAAGAGATCCATCGGCGCTGCTTCATCTGCCGGCAGCGGGCTGCCCGGTGCTGCGCCGTTGCCCAATTCGTCCGCCGACGGTGGCGAGTCCTCGGCCTTGAACAGTTCGAAGTAGGCGTTCGGCGTGCTCGGTGTAGCGGCGCGGCCGCTGATTGGGTCGACGCGCAGGCTGAGGATGCCTTCGGGTTCGGCAGGTGGGTGCTCGGGCATGCCCTTGAGCGCGGCGCCCATGAAGCTCATCCAGATCGGCAGGGCCACGGTGCCGCCGTATTCGCGGCGCCCCAGGGTTTCCGGCTGGTCAAAGCCAACCCACACGGTGGTGACGTAGTCGGCGTTGTAGCCGGAGAACCAGGCATCCTTGGATTCGTTGGTGGTGCCGGTCTTGCCCGCAAGGTCCGAACGGCCGAGGGCCAGGGCGCGACGGCCGGTACCACGCTTGATCACGTCCTGCAGCATGGTGGTGAGAATGTACGAGGTGCGCCCGTCGATGATCTGCTCGGCCACGGCGGGCACTTGGGGCACTTGAGGTGCCGGGGTAATCTGGCCTGCGGCCAACGGCGCCTCGCCTGGCATCGGAGCGGCGCTGATGGGTGCCTCAGGTGCGGCGAGGCCGGCCTGGTCCTGGCTGCCCTGCGGCACGCGTGGCGGGTTGGCGGTGAACAGGGTTTCGCCGTTGCGGCTCTCTACACGCTCGATCAGATACGGGCTGATCTTGTAGCCGCCGTTGGCGAAGGTGCTCCAGCCGGTGGCGATCTCCATCGGCGTGAGTGTCGCGGTGCCCAGTGCCAGCGACAGGTTGCGCGGCAGGTCCTGTTTGTTGAAGCCGAACTTGGCGATGTAGTCGATGGTGCGATCCACGCCCATCGCCTGCAACAGGCGGATCGATACGAGGTTGCGCGACTTGTACAGCGCTTCGCGCATGCGGATCGGGCCGAGGAAGGTATTGGTGTCGTTCTTCGGGCGCCAGACTTTGTCCAGGTACTCGTCGACGAACACGATCGGAGCATCGTTGACCAGGCTGGCGGCGGTGTAGCCGTTGTCCAGGGCGGCGCTATAGACGAAAGGCTTGAAGCTCGAGCCTGGCTGGCGCTTGGCCTGCATGGCGCGGTTGTAGTTGCTCTGCTCGAAGGAGAAACCGCCGACCAGCGCACGGATGGCGCCGTTGTAAGGGTCGAGGGTGACCAGCGCGCTCTGGGCGGCAGGAACCTGGCTGAACTTGAGCTTGCCATCCTCCTGGCGTTGCAGGCGCACCAGGTCGCCGACCTGGGCCACGTCGGCTGCTGATTGCGGCGAGCGCCCCTGCGAGTTGCTGTTGAGGTAAGGGCGGGCCCATTTCATGGTGTCCCAGGCGACGTTTTCCTCCAGGCCGCCACGGGTCATCACCTTCAACCCGGTCTTCTCGACCTGGGTGACGATGGCGGGCTCCAGGCCGCCCAGGGTACGTTGCTTGCTCAGCTCCTGCAGCCAGGCCGCACGCGTCTTGCCAGGGAAGCGCGCCTCGGGGCCGCGGTAGCCGTGGCGTTCGTCGTACTCGCTGAGGCCGTTGAGGACCGCGCTGTTGGCCATCTGCTGCATGTCGCTTGGCACCGTGGTGGTGACCCGGAAGCCTTCGGTATAGGCGTCGCTGCCGTAGCGACCGACCATCTCGGCGCGGGCCATCTCGGCGACGTACGGCGCATTCACTTCCGGGGTCGGTACGTGGTAGCTGGCATTCAGCGGTTCAGCCAGGGCGGCCTGGTAGCTGGCTTCGTCGATCTTGCCGAGTTTGTACATGCGCCCGAGGATCCAGTCGCGGCGCTCCTTGGCGCGTACCGGGTTGGCCAGCGGGTTGAAGCGCGAAGGAGCCTTGGGCAGGCCGGCGATCATGGCCATCTGCGCCAGGCTGACGTCGCGAATCGACTTGCCGTAGTACACCTGTGCCGCGGCGTCGATGCCGTAGGCACGGTTGCCCAGGTAGATCTTGTTGACGTACAGCTCGAGAATTTCGTCCTTGGTCAATTCCCGCTCGATCTGCAGGGCCAGGAGAATCTCGTTGGTCTTGCGCGAGAAGCTGCGCTCGCTGGTGAGGAAGAAGTTCTTCGCCACCTGCATGGTGATGGTGCTGCCGCCGCTCTGGATATGCCCGGACTTGACCAGCTGCGAGGCCGCGCGCATCAGGCTGCTAGGGTCGACGCCATAGTGGTTGAGGAAATTGTCGTCCTCAGCGGACAGAAGCGCCTGGATGAACTGTGGGGGAATTTCCTGGAACTTGATCGGCGAGCGCCGCATCTCGCCGAACTCGGCGATCAGCTTGCCGTCGCTGCTGTAGACCCTCAGGGGGATTTGCAACTGGACGCTTCTGAGCGCGTCGACCGAGGGCAGGCTGGGACTAAGATACAGAAACGCACCGCTCACACCGAGTACGAGCGCGCAGATGACGGCGACGAGAGACCACCAGAAGAACTTCAGCAGGCGTATCAAGGCTTTTGGGTGTCCAGGTTGAGAGTGGATTGCGCACAGGGCCGGCGGGCAGGAAAAACGCTGGCCATTATAAGCATTTTTCGCCCCGCCGGGTGACCGCCCGGGGCGAGCGACGACCGCCTGCGCCGCAAGGGGGCGGGCAGCCAATGACCAGGAAGGAACAGCGATGCTTGGACGCTTTGGCAGGGACGCCGGTTCACTGCTGGGGGTGGAAATCGCCTCCGACGCCATACGAATGCTGCACCTGCGCCGCCAGCGTGGCGGTTGTCGGGTGATGGGTTGGGCGCAAGAGCGCCTTGGTGACGCGCCAGGCAGTTCATTGGGGCGTGACGAGGTGGAGTGCCTGGTCGCGGGACTGCGACAGGCACATGCCAGGTGTCGGACTTCGCAGTCCCGGGTCGCCCTGGCGTTGCCGGCATCGCAGGTCATCTGCAAGGTTTGCCGCCTGCCTGCAGGGTTGCCCGGCCATGGCGTCGAAGCCGCCTTGCTTGCACAGGCCGAGCAGCTGTTTCCCTTTCCTGTGGAAGACCTTGCCCTGGATTTCCAGGTGTATGGCCCATGCGCGGAGGATGCCGGGCAGGTCGAGGTGTTGGTGGTGGCCTGTAGGCAAAGTCAGCTCGACCCACTGGAGCGCGTGTTCGCGCAAGCCAGCCTGCAGTTGGTAGCCGTGGAGGTGGACAGCTTTGCGTTGCGCCGGGCATTGGTGGCCGAGGCGCAGGCAAGCGTCACGGCGCTGCTGCAGTTGGAGCGGGACGAGGTAGTCCTGCATCGTTGGCAGGGAGGCCACATACCGCATCGGCAGCGCTGTGTCGTGCCCTCTGTGGCGCGTTGGGCCGAGGCTGTCGAGGGGCTCTGGCAATCGGGTGCCCAGGGCGCGTTGGAGCAAGTTGTGTTGTTCGGGGCCGCCGCCGATGAGGTTCGGGCAGCAGAGCTGTCCGAGCGTCTGGGCGTGAAATGCCATGTCGGCCGCCCGGGGCCTCTGGCCGGCGAATTCGATGAAGCCAGCGTGCCCGCTGCCGCCATGGCCTTGGTCTGTGGCTTGGCAATGGGAGGCCTGGCATGAAAGGACGACTGAATCTGATGCCCTGGCGCGAACAGCGCCGGGCAAGCGTTGTGCGGCGATTCCAGATCACCCTGGTCGCCACGCTGGTGGTGGCGCTGTGCGGGGTCATGTTGCTCGATCGAACGGCGCGGTCGCGTCTGGCCAGACAGGCGCAAGTTGTCGCCACGCAGCAGGCGGCCGTTGAGCGGTTGGACGCTTCGCTGCGGCAGATCGACCAGTTGCGTGAAACACGGGATGCGTTGTCGGCCGAGCAAGCGGCGGTGTCTGCGCTGGACGCAGCGCGAGCGCAGTTGCCTGGGCTGTTTCTCGCATTGGAGCAGGCAATGCCAGAAGGCGCGCGCTTGACCGAGGTGGGTGTGGAGGACGGGCATCTGCGCCTTGCCGGATTGGCAGCCTCTGCTTCAGTGGTGGCCCGGCTTATGCGCGGCTTGGAGCAGGTAGCGATGGTACGGGACCTGCAGCTTGTTCACTTGCGGCGTCATGGCCAGGGCGATGAATTCCTGCTGGCGGCGCGCTTGTTGGCGGGTGAGTCATGAACCGCCTGTGGGCCCAGGATTGGCAGGGCCTGGCGGCCCGGTCCCGGTTGTTCCGGTGGATGGTGGCAGCAGGGTTGCTGTTTCTGGTGGCTTTTGTGGGTTATTTCGCCCGCCTGCGTGAGCCGCTCAATAGGCATGCCGAGGCAGTCCAGAGACAGTTGCAGCTACAGGGCGTCCTGGAGGATGGGGCGGGAAAACTTGTCGAGCTGGAGCGAGCGCAGCAGGCTCTGGAACAAGCCAGGATGGGTCTGCAAGCGTTGCGATGGCGACTGGCTGCGGGCGAGGGCATGAGTGAACTGCTTGACCAGTTGGCCTTGTCGGGCCATGAGCATGGCCTGTCGTTCGAACGCATCGAGGTAAACGAAGCGCTGCAGGCAGCAGGGTACCGTCTGCAGCCTCTGGATATCAGCGTGCACGGGCGCTACCCGGCGTTGCGCTTATGGCTTGAGCAGTGGCTACAGCAGTTGCGTTTGCTGAACGTGCCCCATCTCAGGTTGGCCTTGCAGGAAGAGGGCACAGGGGTGGTTGGCGCACGATTGCTGATACATGCCTATCACCCAGGGGAAGAGCTTCCCGTGCCGGCTGCCTTGGCGGATGAACCTGCCCAGGCTGCTCAGTCGAAGGCCACGTTCGACCCATTTCAGGCCTGGTTGCCCGCCACACAGGGTAAAGAGCTGCGGCATATTCCCTTGGCGCGACTGGAAATGGTCGGAAGCCTGTCCCAGTCAGGGCGCCGGCAGGCATTGTTGCGTTCGGCGGGGCACGTGTATCGGGTCGGTCAAGGTGACCGGCTCGGGTTGGATGAAGGGGTCGTGGTGGCAATCGATGCCGATCGGCTGGAGGTCCGCGAGCAGATCTACCTTGGCGGGCGTTGGCAGGCGCGTTCCAGGTATCTGGTGCTTGTAGAACGTGAGCAGGGAGAGGTCAGGGATGAGGCCGAGACGATGGTTGAGCGGCGTGGGGTTGATGTTGAGCATCCTGGCGGTGCAGGCAGCGGAGCTTCAGGGTGAGCCGATGTCGCTCAACTTCCAGGATGTCGAGCTGCGCTCGGTGCTTAAGGTCATGGCCGAGCACGCCGGCGTCAACCTGGTTGCCAGTGATTCGGTGCAGGGACGGATAACCCTGCGCCTGGAGGACGTGCCCTGGGGGCAGGCGCTCGACCTGGTGCTGCGCAGCAAGGGGCTGGGTAGGCGCCAGGAGGGCAATGTGCTGCTGATCGCCCCCGTTGCGGAACTGGCCGGGCAGGCCCGGGGCATGGGCGAGGAGGTGTTGCTGGAGCCCTTGCGGCGTGAATTGATCCCGGTCTTTCATGCCAAGGCCACCGAGCTGGCGGAGCTGTTGCTGGCGAGCCTGGCCGATGACGGCATTCTGACGGGGCGCGGCAGCCTCAGTGTGGATGCGCGGACCAACACGCTGGTGGTCACCCAGCCTGGCGAACGGCTTGCCGAGCTGCGCAGGCTGGTGACGCAACTGGATGTGCCGGTGCGCCAGGTCATGATCGAGGCGCGTATCGTCGAGGCCAGCGTCGATTACGAGAAGGTGCTGGGCGTGCGATGGGGTGGCCCGTTGTATGGGGTGGACAGTCGCCTGGGTAGCGACCTGTTCGTCGACCTTGGGGTCGAGCGGGCCAATGCCGGGCTCGGCGTGGGGTTGCTGCGCAGCGACATTCTGCTGGACCTGGAGCTCAGCGCCATGGAGAAGAGCGGCAATGGCGAGGTCATCTCCCAGCCCAAGGTGGTCACGGCCGACAAGGAGACTGCGCGCATACTCAAGGGCACCGAAGTGCCGTATCAGGAGACCACCCGCAGTGGCGCCACCTCGATTTCCTTTCGCGAGGCCTCCCTGTCGCTGGAGGTGACGCCGCAGATCACCCCGGATGGCAAGGTAGTGATGGATGTGCGTGTGACCAAGGACGAGCCCGACTTCATCAATGCGCTGAACGATGTGCCGCCGATCCGCAAGAATGAGGTCACGGCGAAGGTCCGGGTGGCCGATGGGCAGACCATTGTGATTGGTGGCGTGTACTCGACGTCGCAGAACAAAGTGGTCGACAAGGTGCCATTTTTCGGTGATCTGCCGTATGTTGGGCGGCTGTTTCGACGCGATGCATTACAAGAGAAGAAATCCGAGCTGCTGGTCTTCCTGACTCCGCGTATCATGAGTGACCAGGCGATTGCTGTGAGTCGTTGATTCTGTGCGAAATTTGATACTTGTAGGGCCCATGGGCGCTGGAAAAAGCACCATCGGGCGCCTGTTGGCCAAAGAGCTGCGCCTGCTGTTCAAGGATTCCGACAAGGAAATCGAGCTGCGAACCGGCGCCAACATACCGTGGATCTTCGACAAGGAAGGCGAGCCGGGCTTTCGCGACCGCGAGCAGGCGATGATCGCCGAACTCTGCGCGCTTGATGGTGTGGTTCTGGCGACCGGTGGCGGCGCAGTGATGCGCGACGCCAACCGTGCCGCGCTGCATGCCGGTGGCCGGGTGATCTACCTGCATGCCTCGGTGGAGCAGCAAGTGGGGCGCACCTCCCGTGACCGCAACCGACCGCTGTTGCGCACCGCCAATCCGGAAGCCACCTTGCGTGCCCTGCTTGAAACACGCGACCCGCTCTATCGCGAGATTGCCGACCTGGTGGTGGAAACCGACGAACGGCCACCGCGCATGGTCGTGCTCGACATTCTCGAGCGTCTGCAGAAGTTGCCGCCCCGCTGAGCGGGGTCTATCCTCGGCGACCAACGCCGAGACGGGGTTGAACGTCACCGCGTGGGGCCACAGCGCCACCGCGCCCAAGTACATTGTGGGGATACATGCAGACACTTAAGGTCGACCTGGGCGAGCGTAGCTACCCGATCTACATTGGCGAAGGCCTGCTTGACCAGCCCGAGCTGCTGGCGCCGCATATTGCCGGCCGGCAGGTCGCCATCGTCTCCAACGCGACCGTCGCGCCCCTGTACCTCGAACGCCTGAGCAAGACCCTGGGTGCCTACTCGGTGCTGCCAGTGGTGTTGCCCGACGGCGAGGCCCACAAGAACTGGGAAACCCTGCAACTGATCTTCGATGCCCTGCTGACCGCGCGTCATGACCGGCGCACCACCGTGGTCGCCCTCGGTGGCGGGGTGATCGGTGACATGGCCGGCTTTGCCGCGGCCTGCTACCAGCGTGGGGTCGACTTCATCCAGGTGCCCACCACGCTGCTGTCCCAGGTGGACTCCTCGGTGGGCGGCAAGACCGGCATCAACCACCCGCTGGGCAAGAACATGGTCGGTGCCTTCTACCAGCCCAACGCAGTGCTGATCGACACTACCAGCCTGAAAACCTTGCCTGCGCGTGAGTTGTCCGCCGGTCTCGCCGAAGTCATCAAGTACGGCCTGATCTGCGACAAGCCATTCCTCGCCTGGCTCGAGGACAATATGCAGGCGCTACGTGCCCTGGACTCCGTCGCCCTGACCGAGGCCATCCGTCGCTCCTGCGCGGCCAAGGCCGCCGTGGTTGGTGCTGATGAGCGCGAATCGGGCGTGCGTGCCACGCTCAACCTTGGCCACACCTTCGGCCATGCCATCGAAACACACATGGGTTATGGCGTCTGGCTGCACGGCGAAGCCGTGGCGGCCGGCACGGTCATGGCCCTGGAAATGTCCATGCGCCTGGGCTGGATCGACCAGCCGGCGCGTGATCGCGGAATTCGCCTGCTGCAGGACGCAGGATTGCCGGTGGTGCCACCACAGGAAATGACCCCGGCGCATTTCATGGAGCACATGGCGGTCGACAAGAAAGTGCTCGACGGGCGCCTGCGCCTGGTGCTGCTGCGCCAGCTGGGCGAGGCCGTCGTCACCGACGACTATTCGACAGAGATTCTTCAGGCCACGCTGGCGGCGGATTACCGCGCGATCGTGGCCCAGCTTTGAGGTTGTGACAACGCAATGACCAGTCTGCATGCCGATGAGGCGTTTCTCGATCATTACCAGCTGAGCCACGATCCGTTCGCACCACGGGTGCCCGGTTTCAAGTTCTTTCCCGCCCAGCGCAAGCCAGTGCTTGGCCAGCTGCACCACCTGGCGCGTTACAGCCAGTTGATGCTGGCGGTCACCGGCCCTGTGGGCAGCGGCAAGACTTTGCTGCGCCAGGCGCTGGTGGCCAGCACCAACAAGCAGTCGGTGCAAAGCGTGGTGGTATCCGCCCGTGGCGCCAGCGACGCGGCCAGCGTGCTCGGCCAGGTGGCGCAGTCGCTGGGCGTGGCGCAGCCGGAAGTGCAGGCGATCCTGTCGCAGGTGGTGCAACTGGCGCTGACCGGCCAGGAAGTCTATCTGCTGGTGGACGATGCGGAACAACTTGACGAGTCGGCACTCCAAGCGTTGCTGGAGTTGGCGGCAGGCGTAGCTGAAGGGCGCCCGCACGTGTTCCTGTTCGGCGAGCCTTCGCTGATCGCCGGGTTGGATGAGCTCAATGCCGATGGCGAGCGATTCCACGTCATTGAACTGGCCCCGTACAGCGAGGAAGAAACCCGCGAGTACCTGGAGCAGCGCCTGGAGGGTGCTGGCCGGGGCATCGAGGTGTTCACCGCCGAGCAGATCGTCGACATCCACGAAAACTCCGACGGTTGGCCTGGGAACATCAACCAGGTCGCCCGCGATACCTTGATCGAAGCCATGATCGCCAGCCGTACCACGGTCAAGCGACCATCCATGGGGTTCAAAATGCCTAAGAAACACGTGCTCGCGTTGTCCGCAGTGGTCGTGGTCGCCGTTGGCGCTGCGGTCCTGATGCCCAAGAAAGGCGACAAGGCCCCAGCCGACGCGCCCCCCGCTGCCCAGGCCCAATTGCCCCTGGGCCAGGGCGGCAACGGCGGCGCGCCCGCCATCGAGTTCTCCGGCTCCTCGCAGCCGATGCCGTTGCCGCTGGTCGGTCAGTCGCAGCCGGTGATGCGCGAACCGCTGGCCCAGGCCGCTGGCATGGGTGAAGGTGAAGACGGCGGGCCGGCCGACAACACTGCGCTGCAGCCAGCCACGCCATCGGCTGCCGTGCCGCCGACCGTGACCACCATCGCGCCGCCGCAAGGTGCCACCGCCAGTCCTGCGCCGGCCCCGGCCCAGCCGGTGACCAGCGCCCCGGTACAGCCGGTTGCGCCTGCGACAAAACCTGTAGCAACCCAACCGGCAAAACCGGTTGCACCTGCCAAGCCAGCCCCGGCCCCGACCCAGGTCGCGAGCGCCAAGCCTGCAGCCAAACCCGTCGAGAAACCGGCTGCCGGCGGCGCCGGCAACAGCAGCTGGTACGCGGGCCAGAAGCCCGGCAATTATGTGGTACAGATCTTCGGCACCAGTTCCGAGGCGTCGGCGCAGTCGTTCGTCAAGGCGCAGGGTGGCGACTATCGCTACTTCAGGAAAAACCTGCAGGGCAAGCCGCTGTACGTGGTGACCTACGGCAACTTCGCCAGCCGCGACGCCGCCGCTGCGGCAATCAAGAACTTGCCAGCCAAGGTCCAGGCTGGTAAACCTTGGCCACGTACCGTGGGCAGCGTCCAACAAGAGCTGGCCACGGCCCGCTGATACCTTCCGGGCGGCATCACCCCGCCGCCCAGTTGCTGAGCGACTTTCTAGCTTTCAACTAGCCTGCTGCGCCTGAGCGCGGCAGGCTTTTCTGTCCCAGACTGCCGGCCACAAGCCCTTTCTTGCAGTCATGGCTGAAACGCTTCAGACTCCAGTCAAGCCGCTATCACGGTGTACGACTTAAAAACATTCAAAATTGCGACATAAATTTTCAATTGTGAGACATGAAAATTTGTGGGCGTCGCTGTCGCTGTGCAACAATGGTTTTCCATGGCCACCGCAAAAAAGCTGGCATTTGATCGGCGTGGATGGTAAGTGGTTGTTAAAAAAGAGATTTGCCTCCGGTTGAGAGGTGAACCTGGTGAGAAAGTGTCTATGAAAACAGGTCTGTACCATCCCGAAGAATTCAAGGACAACTGTGGTTTCGGCCTGATCGCCCATATGACGGGCGAGCCGAGTCACCACCTTCTGCAAACCGCCATGCAGGCGCTGACCTGCATGACCCACCGCGGCGGCATCAACGCCGACGGCAAGACCGGCGACGGTTGCGGTCTGCTCATGCAGAAGCCCGATCAATTCCTGCGCGCCGTGGCCCAGGAGCACTTCGCCGTCGAGCTGCCCAGGCAGTACGCCGTCGGCATGGTGTTCTTCAACCAGGACCCGGTCAAAGCCGAAGCCGCCCGCGCCAACATGGATCGCGAGATCGTTAACGCCGGCCTCAAGCTGGTGGGTTGGCGCAAGGTGCCGATCGATACGAGCGTCCTTGGCCGCCTGGCCCTGGAGCGCCTGCCGCAGATCGAACAGGTGTTCATCGGCGGCGAAGGCCTGAGCGATCAGGAATTCGCCATCAAGCTGTTCAGTGCCCGTCGCCGTTCGTCCGTGGCCAACGCCCATGACGCCGACCACTACATCTGCAGCTTCTCGCACAAGACCATCATCTACAAAGGCCTGATGATGCCGCGCGATCTCGCGGCGTTTTATCCGGACCTCGGTGACGAGCGCCTGCAGACCGCAATCTGCGTGTTCCACCAGCGCTTCTCCACCAACACCTTGCCGAAGTGGCCGCTGGCGCAGCCTTTCCGCTTCCTCGCCCACAACGGCGAGATCAACACCATCACCGGCAACCGCAACTGGGCCATGGCCCGGCGCACCAAGTTCGCCAACGACCTGATCCCTGACCTCGAAGAGCTCGGCCCGCTGGTCAACCGCGTCGGTTCCGACTCATCCAGCATGGACAACATGCTCGAGCTGATGGTCACTGGTGGCATCGACCTGTTCCGCGGGGTGCGCATGCTGGTACCGCCAGCCTGGCAGAACGTAGAGACCATGGACGCCGACCTGCGCGCCTTCTACGAATACAACTCCATGCACATGGAGCCGTGGGATGGCCCGGCCGGTATCGTCATGACCGAAGGCCGCCACGCGGTGTGCCTGCTCGACCGCAACGGCCTGCGCCCGGCGCGTTGGGTGACCACCACCAACGGCTACATCACCATCGCCTCGGAAATCGGCGTATGGGGTTATCAGCCTGAGGAAGTCCTGGCCAAGGGCCGTGTCGGCCCAGGCCAGATCCTGGCTGTCGATACCGAGACCGGTCAGATCCTCGACACCGACGCCATCGACAACCGCCTGAAGTCGCGCCATCCGTACAAGCGCTGGTTGCGCCAGCACGCCACGCGCATCCAGGCGACGCTGAGCGACGACCAGGGCGTGGCCAGCTACGACGCTGACCAGCTCAAGCAGTACATGAAAATGTTCCAGGTCACCTTCGAGGAGCGTGACCAGGTGCTGCGCCCTCTGGGTGAGCAGGGCCAGGAAGCGGTCGGCTCGATGGGTGACGACACACCGATGGCCGTGCTGTCCCAGCGTGTGCGTTCGCCGTACGATTTCTTCCGTCAGCAGTTCGCCCAGGTGACCAACCCACCGATCGACCCGCTGCGCGAAGCGATCGTGATGTCCCTGGAAATCTGCCTGGGCGCCGAGCGCAACATCTTCCAGGAGTCCCCCGAGCATGCCTCGCGGGTGATCCTCAGCTCGCCGGTCATCTCGCCCGCCAAGTGGCGTTCGCTGATGAACCTGGAGCGCGAAGGTTTCGACCGCCAGCTGATCGACCTCAACTATGAGCAAAGCCTCGGCCTTGAAGCGGCCATCCGCAATATCGCCGACCAGGCCGAAGAAGCGGTGCGCGGCGGCAAGACCCAGCTGGTGCTCAGCGACCGCTACATTGCCCCGGGCAAACTGCCGGTACACGCCTCGCTGGCCGTCGGTGCGGTGCACCACCGCCTGACCGAACAGGGCTTGCGCTGCGACAGCAATATCCTGGTCGAGACCGCCACTGCCCGCGACCCGCACCACTTCGCTGTGCTGCTGGGCTTCGGTGCCTCGGCCGTCTACCCGTACCTGGCCTACGAAGTGCTGGCCGACCTGATCCGCACCGGCGAAGTGCTGGGTGATCTGGACGAGGTATTCAAGTACTACCGCAAGGGCATCTCCAAGGGCCTGCTGAAGATCCTGTCGAAGATGGGTATCTCCACCATCACCTCGTACCGTGGCGCGCAGCTGTTCGAAGCCATCGGCCTGTCCGAGGAAGTGGTTGGCCTGAGCTTCAAGGGCGTGTCGAGCCGCATCAAGGGTGCGCGTTTCGAAGACCTGGAGAGCGACCAGAAGCTGCTCGCCGCCGAAGCCTGGAGCGCGCGCAAGCCGATCCAGCAGGGTGGGCTGCTCAAGTTCGTCCATGGTGGCGAATACCATGCCTACAACCCGGACGTGGTCAACACCCTGCAGGCCGCCGTGCAACAGGGCGACTACGCCAAGTTCAAGGAATACACCACGTTGGTCGACCAGCGTCCGGTGTCGATGATCCGCGACCTGCTGAAAGTGAAAGTGGCCGACCAGGCCCTGCCATTGGATGAAATCGAGCCGCTGGACGCGATCCTCAAGCGCTTCGACTCCGCCGGCATCTCGCTGGGTGCGCTGTCGCCAGAGGCGCACGAAGCCTTGGCTGAGGCGATGAACCGCCTGGGCGCGCGTTCCAACTCCGGCGAGGGTGGTGAAGACCCGGCCCGCTACGGCACCATCAAAAGCTCGAAGATCAAGCAGGTGGCCACCGGCCGCTTTGGTGTGACCCCGGAATACCTGGTCAATGCCGAAGTGCTGCAGATCAAGGTCGCCCAGGGCGCCAAACCCGGCGAGGGCGGCCAACTGCCAGGTGGCAAGGTCAACGGCCTGATCGCCAGGCTGCGCTACGCCGTACCGGGCGTGACCCTGATTTCGCCACCGCCGCACCACGACATCTACTCGATCGAAGACTTGGCCCAGCTGATCTACGACCTCAAGCAGGTCAACCCTAAGGCGCTGGTCTCGGTCAAGCTGGTTGCCGAAGCCGGTGTGGGCACCATCGCCGCCGGCGTGGCCAAGGCCTATGCCGACCTGATCACCATTTCCGGCTACGACGGCGGCACCGGCGCTTCGCCGCTGACCTCGATCAAGTACGCCGGCGCCCCGTGGGAACTGGGCCTGGCTGAAACCCACCAGACCCTGCGCGGCAACGACCTGCGCGGCAAGGTGCGGGTGCAGACAGACGGCGGCCTGAAAACCGGCCTCGACGTGATCAAGGCTGCGATCCTCGGCGCCGAGAGCTTCGGCTTCGGCACCGCGCCGATGATCGCCCTGGGCTGCAAGTACCTGCGCATCTGCCACCTGAACAACTGCGCCACCGGCGTGGCCACCCAGAACGACAAACTGCGCAAGGACCACTACATCGGCACTGTCGACATGGTGATCAACTTCTTCACCTTCGTCGCCGAAGAGACCCGTGAGTGGCTGGCCAAGCTGGGCGTGCGCAGCCTGGGCGAGCTGATCGGCCGTACCGACCTGCTCGATGTGCTGCCGGGCGACACCGAGCGCCAGGGCCACCTCGACCTGTCGCCGCTGCTGGGCAGCTCGCACATCCCGGCCGACAAGCCGCAGTTCTGCCAAGTGGACAAGAACCCGCCGTTCGACCAGGGCGAACTGGCCGAGAAGATGGTCGCCATGGCCCTGCCGGCGATCCGCGACATGGCTGGTGGCGAATTCGCCATGGACATCTGCAACTGCGACCGTTCCATCGGTGCGCGCATCTCTGGCGAAATCGCCAGGCTGCACGGCAACCAGGGCATGGCCGCGGCGCCGATCACCTTCCGCTTCAAGGGCACCGCGGGCCAGAGCTTCGGCGTGTGGAACGCTGGTGGTTTGAACCTGCACCTGGAAGGCGACGCCAACGACTACGTCGGCAAGGGCATGACCGGGGGCAAAGTGACCATCGTCCCACCGGCCGGCAGCCCGTTCGAAACCCAGCACAGCGCCATCGTCGGCAACACCTGCCTGTATGGCGCCACCGGCGGCAAGCTGTTCGCCGCAGGCACCGCGGGCGAGCGCTTCGCTGTACGTAACTCCGGCGCCCACGCTGTGGTCGAGGGCACCGGCGATCACTGCTGTGAATACATGACCGGCGGCTTTGTCTGCGTCCTGGGCAAGACCGGTTACAACTTCGGTTCTGGCATGACTGGCGGCTTCGCCTACGTGCTCGACATGGACAACAGCTTCTTCGACAAACTCAACCACGAGCTGGTGGAAATCCAGCGTATCAGTGGTGAGGCGATGGAAGCCTACCGCAGCCACCTGGCGCGGGTCCTGGGCGAGTATGTGGAGGAGACCGGCAGCGAGTGGGGGCGTGAGCTCTCGGAGAACCTGGACGACTACGTGCGGCGCTTCTGGCTGGTCAAGCCGAAGGCGGCCAACCTCAAGCACCTGTTGTCCAGCACCCGTGCCAACCCGCAGTAAGAACAGCTGCAAGTGGCAAGCCTCAAGCTGCAAGTAAATGCGCTTCGAGGTTTGCCCGGCTTAAGTGATCGTCTTGCGGCTTGCAGCTTGTAGCTTGCAGCTGCTGTTAAGAGGTTTTGAAAAATGGCTGAACGTCTGAGCAACGACTTCCAGTTCATCGAAGTGGGGCGCAAAGACCCCAAGAAGAAGCTGCTGCGCCAGCGCAAGAAGGAGTTCGTCGAGATCTACGAACCCTTCAAGCCGCAGCAGTCCGTGGAGCAGGCGCACCGCTGCCTGGGCTGCGGCAACCCGTATTGCGAGTGGAAATGCCCGGTGCACAACTTCATCCCCAACTGGTTGAAGCTGGTTTCCGAGGGCAACATCCTGGCGGCAGCCGAGCTGTCGCACCAGACCAACACCCTGCCGGAAGTCTGTGGCCGTGTGTGCCCGCAGGACCGCCTGTGCGAGGGTGCCTGCACCTTGAACGACGGCTTCGGCGCGGTCACCATCGGTTCGGTGGAGAAGTACATCACCGACACCGCGTTCGCCATGGGCTGGCGCCCGGACATGTCCAAGGTCAAGCCGACCGGCAAGCGTGTCGCCATCATCGGCGCCGGCCCGGCCGGCCTGGGCTGTGCCGACGTGCTGGTACGTGCCGGCGTAACCCCGGTGGTATTCGACCGCAACCCCGAGATTGGTGGCCTGCTGACTTTCGGCATCCCCGAGTTCAAGCTGGAAAAGACCGTGCTGAGCAATCGCCGCGAAGTCTTCACCGGCATGGGCATCGAGTTCCGCCTGAACACCGAGGTGGGCCGCGACATCACCATGGAGCAACTGCTCGCCGAGTACGACGCGGTGTTCATGGGCATGGGCACCTACACCTACATGAAGGGCGGCTTCCCCGGCGAGGACTTGCCGGGCGTGCACGACGCGCTGGATTTCCTGATCGCCAACGTCAACCGCAACCTCGGTTTCGAGAAGTCGCCGGAAGACTTCGTCGACATGCAGGGCAAGAAGGTCGTGGTGCTTGGCGGTGGTGACACCGCTATGGACTGCAACCGTACCTCAATCCGCCAGGGCGCCAAGTCGGTGACCTGTGCCTATCGCCGTGACGAGGCCAACATGCCGGGTTCGCGCAAAGAGGTGAAGAACGCCAAGGAAGAGGGCGTGAAGTTCCTCTACAACCGCCAGCCCATCGCCATCGTCGGCGAGGACAAGGTCGAGGGCGTGAAGGTGGTCGAGACCCGTCTCGGCGAGCCGGATGCCCGTGGTCGCCGCAGCCCCGAGCCGATCCCGGGCTCCGAGGAGATCCTGCCGGCCGACGCCGTGGTGATCGCCTTCGGCTTCCGCCCTAGCCCGGCGCCGTGGTTCGAGCAGTTCGGTATCCAGATGGACAGCCAGGGCCGCGTGGTGGCTCCGGAGAAGGGCAAGTTCAAGCACCAGACCAGCAACCCGAAAGTGTTTGCCGGTGGTGACATGGTGCGGGGTTCGGATCTGGTGGTGACGGCGATCTTCGAAGGGCGTACCGCAGCCGAAGGCATTCTGGATTACCTCGAAGTCTGATGTTGCCTGAACCGGCCTCATCGCCGGCAAGCCGGCTCCCACAAAGGCAGTGCCTTACCCTGTGGGAGCCGGCTTGCCGGCGATGAGGCCATCAGATGCAACCCCAGGACCTCGTTTTGTATACAAAAATGCTTGATCCATGGCACCTGATAGACAAAACGCATGGCCATGGCCGTGCCTTTTGCGTCCGCGTCTGAGAAAATGCCCGCACTTTTTTTCCGGATGCCGACATGACTGCCCTGAAGAACGATCGTTTCCTGCGTGCACTGCTCAAGCAACCCGTAGACGTCACCCCGGTATGGATGATGCGCCAGGCCGGCCGCTACCTCCCGGAGTATCGCGCCAGCCGCGCCAAGGCCGGTGACTTCATGAGCCTGTGCATGAACCCGCAGTTCGCCTGCGAGGTCACCCTGCAGCCGCTGGACCGCTACCCGCTGGACGCGGCGATCCTGTTCTCGGACATCCTCACCATCCCCGACGCCATGGGCCAGGGCCTGTACTTCGAGACCGGCGAAGGCCCGCGCTTCAAGAAAGTCATCAGCAGCCTGGCCGACATCGAAGCGTTGCCGATCCCCGACCCGCAGCAGGACCTGGGCTACGTGATGGACGCGGTCAGCACCATCCGCCGCGAGCTCAACGGCCGCGTCCCGCTGATCGGCTTCTCCGGCAGCCCGTGGACCCTCGCCACCTACATGGTGGAAGGTGGTTCGTCCAAGGACTTCCGCAAGATCAAGGCCATGGCCTATGACAACCCGCAGGCCCTGCACCTGCTGCTGGACAAGCTGGCGCAGTCGGTCACCAGCTACCTCAACGGGCAGATCCAGGCGGGCGCCCAGGCGGTGCAGATCTTCGATACCTGGGGTGGCAACCTGTCGGCGGCGGCCTACCAGGAATTCTCCCTGGCCTACATGCGCAAGATCGTCAGCGGCCTGATCCGCGAGCACGAAGGGCGCAAGGTGCCCGTGATCCTGTTCACCAAGAACGGCGGCCTGTGGCTGGAAAGCATCGCCGATGCAGGTGCTGACGCGCTGGGCCTGGACTGGACCTGCGAGATCGGCGATGCCCGCCGCCGCGTCGGGGACAAGGTCGCGTTGCAGGGCAACATGGACCCGACCGTGCTGTACGCCAACCCCGAGGCGATTCGCAAGGAAGTGGCGCGCATCCTGGCCAGCTACGGCAAGGGCAGCGGCCACGTGTTCAACCTGGGTCATGGCATCACCCCGGAAGTCGACCCGGAGCACGCCGGCGTATTCATCAACGCCGTGCACGAGCTTTCGGCGCAGTACCACCAGTAACCGGTGTGCAACGCAAAAAGCCCGGCCAAGTGCCGGGCTTTTTGTTGTATTAAGTTTCAATTCAGCGATCGTCGGTAATCTGGTGCCATCAAAACGCAAACAGGACCCGATCACCATGAAAGCCCATTACCTGCCCCTGATTCTCGCCCCACTGTTCAGCACCGCCGCCCTGGCCGCCGGCTACACAGGCCCCGGTGCCCAGTCCGTGACCACGGTGGCTGCCGCCAACGATGCCGCCGACGACACCCCGGTGGTACTGCAAGGCTACGTGACCAAGAAGATCAACAACGACGACAAGTACGAGTTCAAGGACAACACCGGCACCATCACCGTCGAGATCGACGACGAAGACCTGCCAGCGACCCCGTTCAACGACAAGACCAAGGTCAAGCTGACCGGCGAGGTGGAAAAGCACCTGATGAGCCGTGAGGTGGATGTGGATATCGTCGAGATCATCAACTGATCCAAGGACCTCATCGCCGGCAAGCCGGCTCCCAAAAGGTTGTGGGAGCCGGCTTGTCGTGGCGACGAACCGCGGCGATTGGGCTGCAAAGCAGCCCCACTCAGGCAGTCTTCGGTGCCAACCTGCTCAAATGCAACGCCACCAGCAACGCCACCGCCAACAGGCTGCCGATGAACAGCCCGATACCGTTCCAGCCCCACTGGTGCCAGAACACCCCGCCCGCCGTCCCGGCGACACTCGACCCCGCGTAATAGCTGAACAGGTACAGCGAAGAAGCTTGCCCCTTGGCCCTCAGCGCTCGGCGGCCGATCCAGCTGCTGGCCACCGAATGCGCGCCAAAGAAGCCGAAGGTGAACACCAGCATGCCGAGAATGATCATGGCCAGCGGGTTGGCCAATGTCATGAGCAGGCCGCCGGCCATGACCACGATACTGGCCCAGAACACCTTGCGCCGCCCGAGCTTGTCGGCCAGCGCGCCGACCTGCGCAGAGCTGTAGATCCCCGACAGGTACACCACCGACAGCAGGCCGACCAGCGCCTGGTTCATATGGTAGGGGCCGGCGAGCAAGCGATAGCCAATGTAGTTGAACAAGGTGACGAAGGCGCCCATCAGCAGGAAGGCCTCGAGGAACAGCCAGGGCAGCCCGGCATCCTTGAAGTGCATGACGAAACCGTCCAGCAGGCTGCGGGGTTTCAATGATTGAGCCCGGAAGTTGCGCGATTCGGGCAGCACCTTCCAGAACACCACGGCCGCCACAAGGGCCAGGCCGCCGATCACCAGCATCGCCGTGTGCCAGCTGACGAAGTCGATCAGTACGCCGGTGATCAGCCGCCCGCTCATGCCGCCGATGGCATTGCCGCCGATATACAGCCCCATGGCCAGGCCAATGTGCTGCGGGTGGATCTCTTCGCTCAGGTAGGTCATCGCCACCGCGGCCAGGCCGCTCAGCGACAAGCCCACCAGTGCCCGCGTGGCCAGCACTAGCTCCCAGCTCGGCATCACCGCGCTGGCCAGGGTCGCCAAAGCCGCGCACAGCAAGGCGAAGACCATCACCGGCTTGCGCCCGATACGGTCGGAAATGGGGCCGGTGATCAGCAGGCCGATGGCGAGCATGGCGGTGGACACCGACAGCACCAGGCTGCTCTGCGCGGCGTTGATGGCGAACTCCTGCGACAGCAGCGGCATCATGGGCTGCACGCAGTACAGCAGGGCGAAGGTGGCAAAGCCGCCGCTGAACAGCGCCAGCACGGTCTTCATGAAGGCGGGTGTGCCTTTCTCGATCCAGATGTCGTTGACGACAGGGTCGGGCTCGATGGGCAGGGGGGCGACGGCGGATCTCACAGGAGCGGTACCTCGGGGCGTTGCGATGGAAAAATCATATAGCTGGCTAATGATTAGATCCAATATATTGTTCGACCTGTTTAAGACGTTTAACGACCTGTTCGGAGCCGACCATGGAGCTGCGTCACCTGCGTTATTTCATCGCTGTGGCCGAAGAGCTGCACTTCGGCCGCGCGGCCCAGCAACTGGGCATCTCGCAACCGCCGCTGAGCCAGCAGATCCAGGCCCTGGAACAGGAGCTGGGCGCACGACTGTTCGAGCGCACCAACCGTCGGGTCGAGCTCAGCGAGGCCGGGCGGTTGTTCCTCGAAGAGGCCCGGCAAGTCCTGGCCCAGGTGGAAAAGGCCGCCGACGTGGCCCGGCGTGCGCAATTGGGCGAGTTGGGCGAGATGAAGATCGGCTTCACCTCGTCGGCGCCTTTCACCTCGCGGATTCCCCAGGCTATTCACGCCTTTCGCCAGCGTTTCCCCTCGGTGCATCTGAATCTGGAAGAAATGAGCAGCCGTGAAGTGGTGGAGGCGGTGTTCGACGAGTCCATCGAAGTAGGCCTGATGCGGCCGATGCCTCTGCCGGACGGGATCGTTTGTACCGAACTGTTCCGCGAACCCCTGGTGGCCGTGCTCAACGCATCGCACCCGCTGGCCAGCGGCAGCGAGCAGGGGCTGTACATGCAGGCCCTGGCCCACGAGCCCTTCGTGTTCTTTCCGCGCAGCTATGGCAGCGGCTTGCATGCCCAATTGCTGAGCCTGGCGCGCCAGGCGGGTTTCAGCCCACATTTTGCCCAGGAGGCCGGGGAGGCGATGACTATCATCGGCCTGGTCTCGGCGGGGCTGGGTGTGTCAGTGCTGCCAGCGTCGTTCCAGCGCATGCGCATCGAGGGTGTGGTGTATCGCACACTGCTCGACGAGCAGGCCATGACCGCCGTGTGGCTGGTGCGCCGCGAAGCGTCTGGCTCGGCCATGGCCAATGCCTTCGTCGCGTTGCTGGCCGGGCTTGAGCAGCCCGAAGGTGCTGGCTAAACCGCCGCGCTGGCCACATACTCGGGCATTCGTTGATACACGGAGGTCTGACATGCGGCGCGTGGTGTTCAATCAGAAAGGTGGCGTGGGCAAGTCGAGCATTGCCTGCAATCTAGCGGCGGTCAGTGCCAGTGAAGGCTACCGGACCTTGCTGATCGACCTTGATGCCCAGGCCAACTCGACCCAGTACCTCACCGGCCTGACCGGCGACGACATTCCCATGGGTATCGCCGACTTTTTCAAGCAGTCGCTGTCCAGCGGGCCGTTCGCCAAGAAGAACAAGGTCGATATCTACGAAACCCCTTTCGACAACCTCCACGTGGTGACTGCCACCCCCGAGCTGGCCGACCTGCAGCCCAAGCTCGAGGCCAAGCACAAGATCAACAAGCTGCGCAAACTGCTCGATGAGCTGGACGAGGATTACGAGCGGATCTATATCGATACCCCTCCAGCACTCAACTTTTACGCGGTTTCCGCATTGATCGCGGCCGATCGCGTGCTGATCCCCTTCGACTGCGACAGCTTCTCGCGCCAGGCCCTGTATGGCCTGCTGGCCGAGATCGATGAGCTCAAGGAAGACCACAACGACGACCTGATGGTCGAGGGTATCGTGGTCAACCAATTCCAGTCCCGCGCCAGCCTGCCCCAGCAGATGCTCGACGAACTGCTGGCCGAGGGCCTGCCGGTGCTACCGGTTTACCTCGGCAGTTCGGTGAAGATGCGTGAGTCGCACCACGCCAGCCTGCCGCTGATCCACCTGGAGCCACGGCACAAGCTGACCCAGCAGTTCGTCGAGCTGCATGATCTGCTGGAGCGTAGCGCCTAGATACCTTGGCTGCGCAGCCACTCCAGCAATGACTGGAGTGGAAACGCGCCGGCCTGGCGGGTCACTTCGCGGCCGTTCCTGAACAGGATCAGGCTGGGGATCGAGCGGATACCCAACTGGCCAGCCAGGTTGCGGTTTGCCTCGCTGTCGAGCTTGGCCAGGCGGCAGCGGCCCGACAGCTGGCGCGCGGCTTGTTCGAAGGTCGGGGCGAAGCTCTTGCACGGGCCGCACCAGTCGGCCCAGACATCCAGCAGCAGCGGCAGGTCGCCTTTGATCTGGGCGGCGTAGTTGCCTTCGGTCAGCTCGAACGAGGTGCTCAGCAGCACGTTTTGTTTGCAGCGGCCGCATTTCGGGGTGTCGCCCAGGCGCTCGGCGGGGATGCGGTTGAGGCCGTTGCAGTGGGGGCAGGGGATTACCAGCGGATTGGACATTGGGGTCTCCAGTCGAAAGATGCGTCGGCGAACCGCAGCTCCCACAGGGTTGGCGCGCTCATTGTGGGAGCCGGCTTGCCGGCGATTGAGGGGGAAGCCGTCGCAGAGTTTCACGCGCAGGAATGGAAATCAGGACGAACAGCTGATCTCCAGGTGCTTGCCCCACTCCGGCGGTCGCCCGGCATACGCTTGCATCCCGGGCTGTTCCTCGAACGGTTTGCTCAGCACCTGATGCAGCCGACGCACTTCACTGTAGTCAGCGGCCTCTGCCGCTTCGATAGCCTTCTGCGCCAGATAATTGCGCAGTATGTACAGCGGGTTGACCGCATGCATCCGCTCACGGCGACCTTCGGCATTACCCGGCTCACGCTCGCAGCGTGCCAGGTAGTCCGCACCCCAGGCATCGAAACCGGCCAGGTCGACGAAATCGTCGCGCACCATTTGCAGGGCCTCGGCCACCGGTTGCTCGCCCAGGCGGCGGAAGAACAGCGTGTAGTCCACACCGCCGCTCTGCATGCGTTGCAGCAGGCGTTCGACCAGGGCCATGTCGTCGTCCTCGGCGGTGGTCAGGCCCAGGCGGCGGCGCATCAGGTCCAGATAGTGGGCCTGGTACAGCGGCAGGAACAGCGCCAGCGTCTCCTTCAGCGGCTCGACCTCGATCACTGTGGTCAGGGCCTGGGCCAGGGCGCTGAGGTTCCAATGGGCGATTGGCACTTGGTTGGCGTAGCTGTAGCGGCCGCGGTCGTCGGAGTGGTTGCAGATGAAGTTGGCGTCGAAGTCGTCGAGGAAGGCGTAGGGGCCGAAGTCGAAGGTGATGCCGAGGATCGACATGTTGTCGGTGTTCATCACCCCGTGACAGAAGCCGTAGGCCTGCCAGCGAGCGATCAGCTCGGCATTGCGCTCGACAATGGTGCGGAACATGGCCAGGTAGGGCTGCTCGGCGCTGCGGCATTCGGGATAGTGCTGCTCCAGCACATGGTCGATGAGCACACGCTGCTGCTCGGGCTGTTTCGTGTAGTAGAAATACTCGAAATGGCCGAAGCGCACATGGCTCTGTGCCAGGCGCAGCAGCATCGCGGCGCTTTCGCGGGTTTCCCGCCACACTGCGGTGCTCGAGCCGATCACGCACAGCGCCCGGCTGCTGGGGATGCCCAGGGCGCTCAGGGCTTCGGAGGCAAGGAACTCGCGAATCGACGAGCGCAGTACGGCACGGCCATCACCCATGCGTGAGTAGGGCGTCTGGCCGGCGCCCTTGAGGTGCAGGTCCCAGTGTTCGCCGGCCTCGTTGAGGATCTCGCCCAGCAGCAGGCCACGGCCATCCCCCAGGCGCGGGTTGTAGGAGCCGAACTGGTGGCCGGAATAGACCATCGCGCGCGGGTCTGCTTCTTCCCAGAGCTTGTGGCCGCTGAACAGCTCGGCGAACACCGGCAGTTCGGCCTGGGCGGGGTCTAGGTCGAGCAGGGCCATCGCCGATTTGCTGGCAACGACAAGGCGTGGGTCGGCGATCGGGTCGGGCAGGACCTGGGTGGAGAAGGCATCGCCGAGTTGGGCGAAGCGGTTGTCGAAGGTGAGTTGGTCGAGGGACTTCACGGGGCCTGCTCCTGAATTCGGTACCATTGGGGCCGCTGTGCGGCCCTTTCGCCGGCGAGCCGGCTCCCACAGGGCAAGGCATGCCATCTTGTGGGAGCCGGCTTGCCGGCGATCGAGGGCAAAGCCCTCGCCTGCATTCTGGAGGGCATGCCTGTCGCAGTCCACTCAGCTCGGCGGCGTGCTGTCCGGTTTGCTGTCCATCGGGATCAACTGCTGCTTGCCGTTCTTTGCGTCCATGAGGAACACCTCCACCTGGCGCACCGAGATCTTGATGTTGTGCGCCTTGAACTCACGGTTGATATAGCGGTTGAGCTCGTCCAGCGTCGGGTTGCGGTCGCCGAGGTCGCGCACGTGCATGCGCAGCTCGTGGTCCAGCGAGCTTTCGCCGAAGTTGAGGAAGTACACCAGCGGCTCCGGGTCCTTGAGCACCCGCGGGTTTTCGTGGGCGCCCTTGAGCAGCAGGTCGCGCACCAGGTCCAGGTCCGAGCCGTAGTCGATGCCCAGCTTCAGCGTCACCCGAGTGACGGTGTCGGTCAGCGACCAGTTGATCAGCTGGCCGGTGATGAAGGTCTTGTTGGGGACGATGATGTCCTTGCGGTCGAAGTCGGTAATGGTGGTGGCGCGGATGCGGATCTTGCTCACCGTGCCGGACAGGTTGCCGATGGTGATGGTGTCGCCGATGCGCACCGGGCGTTCGAACAGGATCATGATGCCGGAGATGAAGTTGGCGAAGATCTCCTGCATGCCGAAGCCCAGGCCCAGTGACAATGCCGCCACCAGCCACTGCAGCTTGTCCCAACTGACTCCGAGGGTGGCCAGGGTGCTGACGATACCTACCCCGGCGATTACATAGGACAACAGCGTGGTAATAGCGTATGCGCTGCCCTGGGCCAGGTTCAGTCGTGACAGCACCAGCACTTCGAGCAGGCCTGGCAGGTTGCTGGCCAGGGCCACGGCGATACCGGCGATGACCATGGCGCCGAGCAGGTCGCCGAGGCTGATCGGTACCATGCTGGCAGCTGCGCCGGTGCCGCTGCTGTACTCGTACAGGGTGATGTTGTTGAGGTAGGCGAACACGGTGATCAGGTCCGCCCAGACCCAGTACAACCCGCCGATGAAACCGCCCAGCAGGGCCAGGCGAATCAGGCGCAGCGACTGCTGGTTGACCTGCTCGATGTCCAGGGTCGGCTCCTCGACCACCACCTCGCCATCCAGCCCTTCCTTGGCGGCCTGGCGTTTGCTCAGGGCGCGCTGGTAGGCCAGGCGCCGCGCCGCCACCGACAGGCCACGCACGAACGCGGCCTCGATCACCAGCCAGAACAGCAGCAGGTAGAGCGTGTAGATCAGCCGGTCGGTGAGCTTGAGGGCGGTGTAGTAGTAGCCGAAGCACACCGCCACGAACAGGGCGATGGGCAGGGCGGTGAAGGCCACCCCGACCGCTTTGCGGAACAGCGAGGTGTTCTGGTGCGCGGGGCTGCTCAGCAGCAGTCGGCTGAGCAGCCAGGCCATCAGCGCATAGCAAGTCAGCACCACGCCGATGCCCAGCACGTCGTCGGCCAATGCCGAGGGCTGGTGTTCGGCCACCGCCACCACGCCCACCAGTGCCAGTACCACGGTACCGAGGCGACGTACCCAACCCCGCAGGAACTCGACCTGGGGCTTGTGCCAGCGGAAGTGAATTTCGGCGACGCCGCCCGGGGCAAGGATGCGGTAGGCGGTGTAGAACACCAGCCAGGCCTGGGCGATCTGCCACAACGCGGCGCCAAGGTTGGCGTTCTGTCCGCGGGCATCAAGCTGCAGGGCGTAGCTACCGAGAGTAAGCGCCAGGGCCACCGGCAGTGCCAGCAGGATGTTGATCAGGATCGCCTGGGGCGTGTGCCACTGGCTGTCGCGCTTGAAGTGGCCGATGTCCTGGTGGACCTTGCCCAGGCGCCGGTACAGGGCCTTGCGCCGCCACAGCAGGGCGCCGATCACCAGGATCAGCGGCAGGAACAGCAGTGGCTGCTGCACCAGGCCGTCGCCCAGCTCCTTGATACCCGCGCCCCAGGGCAGGCTGGCCACCTGGTAGGCCAGGCCCTCGGGCACTTGGCGCAGCCACTGCCAGTCCAGCGGCTTGTTGCTGGGGATCCAGAACATCTGCTCTTCCAGCGTGGTGCGCAGGTTCTGGGCAGTGCTCAGCAGTTGTTTCTGGTTCAGTTGCAGGGTGATGCATTCGTTGAGCAGCGCCGACAGCTCGCGGTTCAACCGCTCGAGCAGGTCGCCGCGGGTGATCGCCACTTCCAGCAGGGCCTTGCGCAGCTGCGGGGTGACGTCTTCCTCGGGCTGGCTGGCCAGCAGCTTGTCCACGTAAGCGGACGGGCTGCTCATCTGTTCGCGTTCCTGGTTGATCTCGAACTGGTACAGGCGGATATCGGCGATCTGGTCGGCCAGGTTGCGGTCGAGCTTCAGGTGCGGCAGGGCCTGCTTCTGCTTGTACAGGATCTTCGACAGCAGCAAGCTGCCCTTGAGTACGTTGATCTGCTCGTCGAGGGCCTGGTCGGCCTGGGTGAGGCTGTCGAGCTGCTGCTTGGTGCGCAGGTTCTGCTGGGTCACCTCGTTGAGGCGGTCGGTGCTGCGCAGCAGGTAATCGGACAACTGCAGGTTGGCGGTGCTCTCGGTGGCCAGCAGGTTGCTGCCGCCGGCCTTCTGCGCCTCGATCGACTGGCGGGTGACGGCCTGTTGCGACTGCGCCAGGCGCTTTTCGTTGATCAACGTCTGCAGGTCCTGGATTTCCTGTTCCAGCCTTGTGGCGCGTTCGATCAGCAGGTCGTGGCGGGCGTTGCCCAGGTCCTGCAGCACGCTGTTGCCGGCCAGTTCCTGGCGGCGCAGCAGGGTCAGGGCGTTGAGCGAGGCCAGCTCGGCGTTGAGCTGGTTGCGCTGGTCGGCATTGATCGACTTGCCGTTGTCCTTGCCGCTCTTGAGGCTGTTGTTGATCTGCTGGGCACGCATCTGGTTGCCGCTGATCTCGGCCTGGGCGCGCTCCGGGCGGGTCTGGGAGTTGATGATCAGGCTGTTGGCTTCGGACAGCGCCTTCTGCAGGTCGCCCTGCTGAGTGCTGCGCTCGCTGAGCATTTGTTCGAGCTGCGGCACCGTCAGGCTGGCGTAGCGCTGCGCCACCGGCACGACGCTGGAGGCTTTGAGCTTGATCAGTTCGCGCTGGCTGTCGCGGATCTCCTGGGGGGCATTGGCCAACTGCTGCTTGAGGGCTTCGAGCTTCTTTTCGCTGTCGTCGCGGGCGTTGAGCAGCGCCAGTGTCTGCTCCAGCACCTGCTGCACGGCTTTCTGCTCGGTTTCCGGCAGTTTGCGCTCGGCGATCTTGCTCAGGCTGCTCTGGATGCCCGGAGTGGTCGGGATTTCCACCGCGCCAGCGGCGAACGAGAGGGTCAGGCACAGCCCCAGCAGGGCTGCGCGGCAATGGTCACGCAGGGACATAGGCAGAGTTCTTGTGTTACGCGGCAAATCGGAGTTTAGAGGAACAGCCCGGGGCCGGGGCGGGTACCTTCGGGGAATCTGACGCCCACTTTCTGGATCTTGTTCCCGTCCATGACCGCGACGGTCCAGATCGTGCCGTGCCATTCGATCTGGTCGCCTACTACTGGAGCGCCTCCGACCTTCTGTCGGATGAACTGCGCCAGCGGCATCTTCGCGTCCAGGCCATCGAGTTTCAGGCCGTAAAGCGCCGCCACCGCACCCAGCTCGGCATCGCCTTCGAGCACGAAATCGCCGAAGAAGCGCAGGTCGAGGCCGCGTTGCGGCGCCTGGCTGAACAGCTTGCCCAGCGCCGGCAGGTTATGTTCGTGGCCGATCACGCAGAGCATGTCGCCGACCTCCAGCACGGTGCTGCCCGACGGGTGCAGCAGCTGCTCGCCGCGGAACAAGGCGGCGATCCGCGTGCCTTCGGGCATCTTCAGCTCGCGCAGGGCGGCGCCGATGCACCATTTTTCGGCGCCCAGGCGGTAGACGAACAGCTCCCATTCGCTGGTGACGTGTACCTCGAGCGCGGAGCGCGAAATCGGCGCCGGGTCCGGCGGTACCGTGACCTTCAGCAGCTTGGCCATCCACGGCAGGCTGGTGCCTTGCACCAGCAGCGACACCAGCACGATGAAAAACGCCAGGTTGAAGAACAGCTGGGCCTGGGGCAGGCCGGCCATCAACGGGAACACCGCCAGAATGATCGGCACCGCGCCGCGCAGGCCGACCCAGCTGATGAAGCCTTTCTCGCGGCCATGGAAGGCCTTGAACGGTAGCAGTGCGGCGACCACCGACAGTGGCCGGGCGACCAGGATCATCCACAATGCCAGGCCCAGGGCGGGCAGGGCGATGGGCAGCAGGTCGTGGGGCGTGACCAGCAGGCCCAGTACCAGGAACATGCCGATCTGGGCCAGCCAGGCCATGCCGTCGAGCATGTGCAGGATGCCGTGGCGACTGCGGATCGGCTTGTTGCCCAGCACCAGCCCGCACAGGTAAACCGCGAGGAAACCGCTGCCGTGCAGGGCGTTGGTCAGGGAGAACACCACCAGGCCGCCGGCCACTACCAGGATCGGGTACAGGCCGCTGGCCAGGTTGATGCGGTTGACCAATTGCAGCATCAGCCAGCCGCCGCCCAGGCCTATCAGACCGCCGATGCCGAACTCGCGCAGCAGGTGGGTGAGCAGGCTCCAGTGCAGGCCGGTCTGGCCGCTGGCGATCATGTCGATCAGGGTCACGGTGAGGAACACCGCCATCGGGTCGTTGCTGCCCGACTCGATCTCCAGGGTGGCGGTGACTCGTTCGTTGAGGCCCTTGCCGCCGAGCAGCGAGAACACCGCCGCCGCGTCCGTGGAGCCGACGATGGCGCCAATCAGCAGGCCCTGGATGAGGCTCAGGTCGAACAGCCAGGCGGCGACCATGCCGGTCAGTCCAGTGGTGATCAACACGCCCACCGTGGCCAGCGACAGCGCCGGCCACAGCGCCACGCGGAAGCTCGCCACCCGGGTGCGCAGGCCGCCGTCGAGCAGGATGACCGCGAGCGCCAGGTTGCCCACCAGGTAGGCGGTCGGGTAGTTGTTGAAAATGATGCCGCCACCGTCCACGCCAGCGACCATGCCGACCGCGAGGATGATGACCAGGATGGGGATGCCCAGGCGCGATGACAGCGAGCTGACCAGGATACTTGCACCCACCAGCAATGCGCCGATCAGGAACAGGCTGTTGATGGTGCTTGCATCCAAAGGCAGGTACTCCGGGACAGCGGGGGAAAAGGGACGTGCAACTATGAACTAGCAGGTCGCGTGCCAATCGATTCTAACCTGATGAATTGGCAGCCTGTAAAGCGTTTCTGCAGATGTAGAAAAGGCACCTCGAAAGGTGCCTTTTCTTGTGTTGCCTGTTACGGCCTCATCGCTGGCAAGCCAGCTCCCACAGGGTCGTCACAGCCCTTGAGTACGGGGTGCTAGCTGTGGGAGCCGGCTTGCCGGCGATGAAGCCAAGCAGGTCAGGCCTGCTTCACTTCACGCATCGGCTTGCCCTTCACCGGTGCATCGCCCGCCACGTAGTACTTGGCGGTGCTGCGCGGCAGCGGCTTGCGGCCACGGATCTTGTCCGAGATCTTCTCGGCGATCATGATCGTGGTGGCGTTGAGGTTGCCGGTGATGATCAGCGGCATGATCGACGCATCGACGACGCGCAGGCCCTGCATGCCGTGCACGCGACCCTCGCCATCGACTACGGCCATGTCGTCGGTGCCCATCTTGCACGAGCAGGACGGGTGGAAGGCGGTTTCGGCGTGCTCGCGGATGAATTTGTCCAGCTCTTCATCGGTCTGCACGTGGGCGCCCGGGCTGATCTCACGGCCGCGGTACGGGTCCAGCGCCGGCTGGGCCATGATTTCGCGGGTAAGGCGGATGCCGTCGCGGAATTCCTGCCAGTCCTGCTCGGTGGACATGTAGTTGAACAGGATGCTCGGGTGCTGGCGCGGGTCTTTCGACTTGGCCTGGATGCGACCACGGGCTGGCGAGCGCATGGAGCCCATGTGTGCCTGGAAGCCGTGCTCTTTCACACCGTTCGAGCCGTTGTAGTTAATCGCTACCGGCAGGAAGTGGTACTGGATGTTCGGCCACTTGAATTCAGGGCGGGTGCGGATGAAACCACCGGCCTCGAACTGGTTGCTGGCGCCGATGCCGGTGCCGTTGAACAGCCACTCGGCACCGATGGCCGGCTGGTTCCACCACAGCAGCGACGGGTACAGCGACACTGGCTGGGTGCAGGCGTACTGCAGGTACAGCTCGAGGTGGTCCTGCAGGTTCTCGCCGACGCCCGGCAGGTCGTGGACCACTGGAATGTCGAGGCTTTCCAGCAGGGCGCGCGGGCCGACGCCGGAGCGCTGCAGCAGTTGCGGCGAGGCGATGGCGCCGGAAGAAACGATGACTTCCTTGCGGGCGCGCGCTTCGACGCGCTCTTCGCTGTCACCGACCAGGTAAGTCACGCCAACAGCGCGCTTGTTGTCGAACAGCACGCGGTCGCTCAGGGCGTGGGTGACGATGGTCAGGTTCGGACGCTTCTTGGCCTGGTCCAGGTAGCCACGGGCGGTGCTGGAACGACGACCATTCTTGGTGACCGAACGGTCCATCGGGCCGAAGCCTTCCTGCTGGTAGCCGTTGAGGTCTTCGGTGCGCGGGTAGCCGGCTTGCACGCCGGCCTCGACCATGGCGTGGAACAGCGGGTTGTTGCCGGCTTTCGGCGTGGCCACGCTGACCGGGCCTTCGCCGCCGTGGTAGTCGTTCGGGCCGATGTCGCGGGTTTCGGCCTTACGGAAGTACGGCAGGCAGTCCAGGTAGGTCCAGTCCTCGAGGCCTGGCAGTTCAGCCCAGCCGTCGAAGTCCATGGCGTTGCCGCGGATGTAGCACATGCCGTTGATCAGCGACGAACCGCCCAGGCCCTTGCCGCGGCCACATTCCATGCGGCGACCGTCCATGTGCGGCTCCGGGTCGGTCTCGTAGGCCCAGTTGTAGCGGCGACCTTGCAGCGGGAAGGCCAGGGCGGCCGGCATCTGGGTGCGGAAGTCGAAGCGGTAGTCGGGGCCACCGGCTTCCAGCAGCAGCACGGTGACGCTGGCGTCTTCGGTCAGGCGGGTGGCCAGGGTGTTACCGGCGGAGCCGGCACCGACGATGATGTAATCGAATTCTTGGGACATTGAAGTACCCTCGTTGGCAGTTGTCAGGGAGCGGAAACGCCCGCGCTCAAGGGCGCGGGCGTGGCGGAACCAGGTTTAGAAAACCGAGTTGTAGCCGCCCAGCTCGACCTGAACCGACTTGATGCGAGTGTATTGAGCCAGCGAGCTGACACCGTTTTCACGGCCGACGCCCGACTGCTTGTAACCGCCAACCGGCATTTCGGCCGGCGACTCGCCCCAGGCGTTGATCCAGCAGATACCGGCTTCGAGCTTGTGGATGATGCGGTGGGCGCGGCTGATGTCGTTGGTGCAGACACCTGCGGCCAGGCCGTATTCGGTGTCGTTGGCGCGACGGATGACTTCTTCCTCGGTCTCGTAGCTGAGGATGCTCATCACCGGGCCGAAGATCTCTTCCTTGACGATGGTCATGTCGTCGGTGCAGTCGGTGAACACGGTCGGGGCGACGAACGCGCCCTTGGCGAAGTCGCCGTCCAGCAGACGCTCACCGCCGCACAGGACGCGGGCGCCTTCTTCTTTACCCTTGGCGATGTAGGACAGCACGCTTTCCATGTGCTGGAAGCTGACCAGCGGGCCGAAGTTGGTGTTCTCGTCTTCCGGGTTGCCGGCACGGATGCGGGCGACGCGCTCGGCGATCTTGGCTTCGAAGGCGGCTTTCATCGCGGCAGGGATGAACACGCGGGTGCCGTTGGTGCAGACCTGACCGGAGCTGTAGAAGTTGGCCATCATGGCGATGTCGGCGGCCTTGTCCAGGTCGGCGTCGTCGCAGATGATCAGCGGCGACTTGCCGCCCAGTTCCATGGTGACTTCCTTGAGCGACGAGCTCGAGGCGCTGGCCATGACTTTCTTGCCGGTGGTGGTGCCGCCGGTGAAGGAGACCTTCTCGATGCGCGGGTGCTCGGTCAGCCAGGTGCCGACTTCGCGACCGCTGCCGGTCAGCACGTTGAACACGCCGTTCGGCAGGCCGGCTTCGGTGAAGATCTCGGCCAGTTTCAGGGTGGTCAGCGAGGTGACTTCCGACGGCTTGAAGATCATCGCGTTGCCGGCGGCCAGGGCCGGGGCGGATTTCCACAGGGCGATCTGGATCGGGTAGTTCCAGGCGCCGATACCAACGGTCACGCCCAGCGGCTCGCGGCGGGTGTAGACGAAGGACGATTCGCGCAGCGGAATCTGCTCGCCTTCGATGGCCGGCACCAGGCCTGCGTAGTATTCCAGCACGTCGGCGCCGGTGACGATGTCGACGTAGCGAGTCTCGGAGTACGACTTGCCGGTGTCCAGGGTTTCCAGCATGGCCAGCTCGTCGTTGCGCTCGCGCAGGATGTCGACGGCGCGGCGCAGGATGCGCGAACGCTGCATGGCGGTCATGGCGGCCCAGACTTTCTGGCCACGCTCGGCGCTTTCGACGGCCTTCTCGACGTCAGCTTGAGTTGCGCGCTGCACGTGGGCGAGGACTTCGCCGGTAGCCGGGTTGATGGCTTCGAAGGTGGCATCGCTGCCAGCGTCTACGTAAGCGCCATCGATGTAGAGTTTTTGCGTTCCGAAACGGGCCATAGTGTCCTCGCAAGTGCAGTGTGTGGTTGGCTGCCGCGTCACGCTCCTGCCGGTTGGCTGGTCGCTGCGCGCGGCTGTTCAGAGGCCTGGTTGTTTGTATCCAGGGACTGCTGTTTAGCCAGTTGTAGATCCATGTATTCGTAAGCGATGCGTATTGCCTGCTCGGTGTCGAATGCGTCACCCGAGAGGGCGCCACGCAACCACAGGCCGTCGATCAGGGCCGCCAGCCCGCGGGCGGCCTTGCGCGCATGGTAGAGCGGCAGGACACGGCGGAACTGGCAGCACAGGTTGGAGTACAGGCGGTGGTCGTTGATCCGCTGCAACCTGTGCAAAGACGGCTGGTGCATGCTGGAGGCCCAGAAGGCCAGCCAGGTTTTCATTGCCGGGCCATTCACCTGGCTCGCATCGAAGTTGCCTTCGATGATCACCTTCAGGTGGGCACGCGGGCTGTCGTCCGTGAGGGCCTGACGACGCGCGATCACACCCTCGTTGAGCATGCTCATGATGTAGCGCATCGTCGCTGCGATCAGGCCGTTCTTGTCCTGAAAGTAGTGACTGATGATGCCGTTCGACACGCCGGCCAAACGGGCAATCAGCGCAATGCTGGCATCTCCCAGTCCGACCTGATCGACCGCCTGCAAGGTGGCTTCGATCAACTGCTGGCGGCGGATGGGTTGCATACCGACCTTGGGCATCTTGCTATCTCCTCAGGCCTGCGGGCAGACGACAAGCGGCTACCTCGGCGAAGGCCAGTCTATTTTGTTTTGATTGAACGTTCAATCAATAAAGAATAAGCTCTGCGACAATTTGTGCCATTGACAGTTTTTGGGACGGTCACAGGGGCACGAATCGACACCCCAGGAAATCGCGTAACCCCCGGAATACAAGGCGTTGACGGGCATGAGCGATGCGAAAGACAGATTCTGCCGAGTGGCCACAGGCCGCGCGGCCGGCCCTTTGGAGCGGGCCAGGTGTCTGTGGCTAATGCGCGCACCCAGCGATGGCGTGCGCAAGAAGCGACAGGCGACCGGTCTGGTTTTTTGCAACGTTTCGATTCGGGATCACGGTTTCCAGGGTGCCTTTTATAACACCTTGCGCAGTAGGGCTATTGCACCAATTGCGTGGGACATAACTGTTTAGCCTCCACTGCCGCACTGCCCGGAGCATTCGTGCAATGAGTTCTGCTTCCCTGACAAAGCCCCCCGCCGAGCGGGTACGGGTCAACCACGTGGTGTTTTTCACCTCGGCGCTGATGATCCTTGTTCTGACTGCCTTGCTGATCGCTGTACCCGATATCGCCGGCCAGGTGCTTGGCGTCGCCCAGAAGTGGCTGACGCGCACCTTTGGCTGGTACTACATGCTGGTAATCTGCGGTTACCTGCTGTTCGTCGTCTACCTGGCATTTTCCGACTTCGGCAAGCTCAAGCTGGGCGGCAAGGACGACACCCCGGACTTCAGCTACGGCGCCTGGGCCGGCATGCTGTTCTCCTCCGGTATCGGTATCTCGCTGCTGTACTTCGGCGCTTCCGAGCCACTGGACCACTACTTCAACCCACCGGAAGGTACGCCTGCCAGCCTCGAGGCCGCGCGCCAGGGCCTGCAACTGACCTTCCTGCACTGGGGCCTGCACGGCTGGGCGATCTACGCCCTGGTCGGCCTGGCCGTGGGTTACTTCGCCTACCGTCACAACCAGCCGCTGGCACTGCGCTCGGCGCTCTACCCGCTGGTCGGTGAGCGTTGGGTCAAGGGTGGCGCGGGCCATGCCGTGGACATCTTCGGCATGTTCGTCACCCTGTTGGGCCTGGTGACCAACCTGGGCATCGGCTCGATGCAGGTGGCCTCGGGCCTGGAATACCTGTTTGGCATGGACCACAGCAAGACCAACCTGCTGGTGGTGATCCTGGTCATGGCCGGCGTGGCCACCGTGGCCGCGGTGTCGGGCGTGGAGAACGGCATCCGCCGCCTGTCCAACCTGAACATCCTGCTGTTCAGCGGCCTGTTGATCTTCGTGCTGCTGGCCGGCAATACCCTGCACCTGCTAAACGGCTTCGTGCAGAACGTCGGCGACTACCTCAACGGTGTCGTGCTGAAGACCTTCGACCTCTATGTCTATGAAGGCGACAACGACAAGTCCGAGCGCTGGCTGGGCCTGTGGACCGTGTTCTACTGGGCCTGGTGGATCTCCTGGGGCCCGTTCGTCGGCATGTTCATCGCCCGTATCTCCAAAGGCAGGACCGTGCGCCAGCTGGTCAGCGGCGTGCTGCTGATCCCGCTGGGCTTCACCCTGGCGTGGCTGTCGATCTTCGGCAACACAGCGCTGGACCTGGTGATCAACCAGGGCGCCGTGGAGCTGGGCAAGACCGCGCTGGAACAGCCGTCGATGTCGATCTACCAGCTGCTCGAGTACTTCCCGGCGGCGAAGATCGTCATCGGTGTGGCGGTGTTCGTCGGCTTCGTGCTGTTCCTCACTCCAGCTGACTCCGGCGCGGTGATGATGGCCAACCTGTCGTGCAAAGGCGGCAAGGTCGACGAAGACGCCCCGCACTGGATGGTGGTGTTCTGGTCGGTGGTGATCACCCTGGTGACCATCGGCCTGCTGTTCGCCGGTAACTTCGAAGCCATGCAGACCATGGTGGTACTGGCCGGCCTGCCGTTCTCGGTGGTCCTGGTGCTGTTCATGTTCGGCCTGATGAAGGCCATGAAGCAGGACGTCGCGGTCGAGAGCGAGCGCGCCGAACTGGCCGCCCGTGGCCGTCGCGGTTTCAGCGAGCGCCTCAGTCAGCTGGACCTGCAGCCGACTCAGGCCGTGGTGCAGCGGTTCATGGACAAGCAGGTCAGTCCAGCGCTGAAAGAGGCCGCCGAGCAGCTGCGTACCCTGGGCTTCGAGGTCGAGACCCGGGTAGGTCAGTCGCGCAACATGATGGGCCTGCGAGTGATGATGGAAGAGGGTAATCCCTTCGTCTACGAAGCCAGCCTGGATGGCTACCTGGCCGCGCCGAGCGAGGCGCCGGTCGAAGGGGAGCCGGAAGTGCAGCAGCGCTTCTACCGCGCCGAGGTCTACCTGCACGACGGCAGCCAGGAGTACGACCTGATGGGCTTCACCCGTGAGCAGATCGTGCGTGACGTGCTGGATCAGTTCGAAAGCCACCGCCAGCTGCTGGGGCGTGTGTACAGCTAATCCGGACCGCGCATGAACGAGGGCCCCGATCGAAAGACCGGGGCCCTCGTCGTTTCAGTCGTCGAGTGCGTTCAGGATGTCGCTGCGTGGTGTCGATTTCTTGCCGTCCACATCAACGGCAATGCCGCACAACTTGAGGGGCAGTTGTGATTTCAGAATGATGTGGCTGTCAAACATCAGTGGTCGATAACGCATTGGCAGATTGCAGTCCAATTTCTCGATTGGGCCGAACTTGATCAGGTAGCGTTTGAGATTGGGCTGGTCGTGCTGCCATTGGATCCTGACATGCCCGTCAGTCGTGCGTTCGCTTGAGTAACTCACCTGCGACACCTGCGCTGGAAGCACTTCGATCGGCAGGCTCCAGGCGTTGTTCATCAATGCGTGTGAAGGCCTTTGCTGTTGCGACCCGACGCCAATCACGCATAGGAAGTACCTGCCTGGTGCGGTGCCGATCGGGTCATCGATCCGATTGCTTCCTGATAGGACTGCGCCACTATAATTCACAGGATCTTCACAGGCCCGCGCATCCTGCGTCGGCTTGTAGCGGTAGTAGCGAGTGTCGATGGTGAAGCCCACGCCCCATGTGGGGGAAAGCGTAGTCCCGTCATCGTTCGTCGCTAGCCTGCGCCAACGGCTCCCGGGCTTGTCCTGCTTGAGTTCGAACCCGGGCAGCAGGTCGCAGTTTTGCTGTTCCAGATCGACCTGTCCTGCGCGAAAGCATGCCTTTACTCGCTCCACCGGCATGGCGAAATTGACGGGCCCATTACCCAGCTGATCGTCCTGATGGTCAGCGCAGGGGTTGTGCAGGCTGCACGGTAGGCTGTCTGATCTATTCTGGCGGCCACTGTTCACTACGCTGACAACCTGGCCATTGCTGCTGTCGATCACTGGGCTGCCCGAGGCACCCTCGTGCATGCCTGGGCAGTCATTGCTCCGGGCATTGCGCCATACCCAGGGATACTCGATGACAACCTCGACAGCCTGTTCCGTGCAGCTACTCAGGCGTAGCCCTTGGTCGGGACGACTGGGTTCGCCGATCACCTGCACGTGGCTGCCTGTTGCCGGGCTTGGGCCGAGACGTAGAGGCTGGATGCCCTCGGCCATGACCTGCTGCAGGCGGGCGTCGAGTTCGATCAGGGCCAGGTCGCTACCTTGCATGCTGCTCCAGACAATGCGCTTGAATGGAAAGGTCTTGCGCTTTGCAGCGGTGTCCACGAAGTAGTTGAAGCTGATCGAGCCGTCCAGTGCCTTGTCCTGGACGATAGTGCCGTTACGTTGGTCGACACAGTGTCCGCTGGTGATGACATATGCCGGACCGCTCGACGGCGTCGAAGGATCACGGCTGTCGACAAGCGTACCGATGCACTGCGTGCTATCGGGCAAGGACAGCCGCCCGATTCCGCTCCAGCGCGCATTCTCGCCTTGGGCGTTATTGAGCGTCTCGGGTGTGGTCGATGGGATAACGGGCTGGCTGGCGAGCGCCTGGAGGGAAAGACCGGCCATGAGCACGGCAGGCCAATGGAGGGGGAGTATGGGCATTGAATTCTCCTTGTCGAATTGCCGGCTCTAATTTGGCCGGTCGCGAACAGGAGAAAGCGGTACTTAAGTTAGCCTGGCGCGAACTGCCTTTCGCTCCAGTTACCCAGGAAGTTGAGCGCATGCTTGCCAGCACAAGCACGCCCAGGACCTGACGGTTTCAGCGATTACTGTAGCGGCCCTGCCGGCCATGGGCGGGCATGGCCTGGTTGCCACGTTCGCCAATCATCTGGTGCAAACCGATCAGCTCTATGCCCTGTCGCGTCAGCTGGGGTATTTCCCTTTGCAGTACCTCCAGGGTCTGCGGGTAGGGATGGCCGATCAGTACCGCCGAGCCCTGTCGGCGGGCCAGGGCAATACCTTGCTGCAGCTGCGTGTTGATTGCCTCGACGGTGCGCACGTCATCAAGGAACACATCCCGGGAGACATGGGCCAGGCCGGTAGCCTGCGCCTCTGCCGCCGCCACCGTCGCCGCACTGGTGCGGCTGTCGACGAAGAACAGATGGCGGCGTTGCAGCTCACCCATCAACCAGGTCATGGGCTCGCGCTGGGCGGTCATGCGGCTACCCATGTGGTTGTTGATGCCGGCGGCGTAGGGCACTTTGGCCAGGGCGGCATCCAGGCGCCGGGCCAGCTCTTCGATGGCGATGCCCGGGTGCCAGGCGTAAGGCCCGGCAGCCGGGTCCATGGGCATGTGCAGGATCACCGTGCGTCCGGCCTTGTGGGCCTGGCGGGCGAAGTCGGTGGCATGCGGGGTGTCGGGCATGATCGCCATGGTCACAGGGCCGGGCAGGGCGAGCGTGCGGCTGTCGCGCTCGCTGCTTTGGCCGAGGTCGTCGATGATGATGCTCATGTAGGCCTTGCCGGCGGGCGCCGCGTGCGCGACGACTGCCAGCAGGCAGAACAGCAGGGACAGCAGATAACGCATGGGGGGCTTCAGTCACCCTTGGTGATGTTCAGACCTTTGAGCAGGCTGAGTGCCTGGCTGAGCTGGAAGTCGTTGTCCTGCGGGCGATCCTTGCGCTTGGCGCTGCCGGTCGGTCGGTCGGCGCCGCCGTTGCCGTTGCCCAGGTGGCCTTGCAGGTCGGCTTCCTTGAAGTTGTCGTTGTCGGCTTCGGCGGTGAGCTTGGCCGGGCGCACTTCGATGTCCGGGACGATGCCCTGGGCCTGGATCGACCGGCCATTGGGGGTGAAGTACAGCGCGGTGGTGAGCTTCAGCGCACGGTCGTTGGCCAATGGCAGCACGGTCTGTACCGAGCCCTTGCCGAAGCTGTCGGTGCCCATCAGCACGGCACGCTTCTGGTCCTGCAGGGCGCCGGCGACGATCTCCGAGGCCGAGGCGCTGCCGCCGTTGATCAACACCACCAGTGGCACGCCTTCGCTGGCATCGGCCGGGTCGGCGGAGTAGCGCAGCTCGGAGTTGGCGATGCGGCCCTTGGTGTAGACGATCAGGCCTTTGGTGAGGAAGTGGTCGGCCACTTCCACCGCCGACTGCAGCACGCCGCCGGGGTTGTTGCGCAGGTCGAGAACCACGCCGCGCAGCTTCTTGCCGTTGTCCTTGCGCAGCTTGGCCAGGGCCTTGCCCACCTCGTCGCCAGTCTTGACCTGGAACTGGGTGATGCGGATGTAGCCGTAGTCGTTCTCCAGCAGCTGGCTCTTGACGCTCTTGACCTGGATCACCGCGCGGGCCAGCGTCACGTCGAACGGCGTGCCGCCGTCGCGCACCAGTGTGAGGGTGATTTTCTCGCCAATCTTGCCGCGCATCTTGTCCACGGCCTCGGTCATGGTCTGACCGCGGGTTGGCGCGCCATTGATCTTGACGATCAGGTCACCGGCCTCGATGCCGGCGCGGGAGGCCGGAGTGTCGTCGATGGGGGAGACCACCTTGACGAAGCCGTCCTCCATGCCGACCTCTATCCCCAGGCCGCCGAACTCGCCGCTGGTGCTTTCCTGCAGCTCCTGGAAGTCTTCGGGGCCAAGGTAGGCCGAGTGCGGGTCGAGGTTGCTGAGCATGCCTTTGATGGCGTTTTCCAGCAGGGTCTTGTCGTCGACCGGTTCGACATAGGCCGCCTTGATGCGGTCCATGACCTCTGCGAAGGTGCGCAGCTCCTCCAGCGGCAGCGGCGCCTTGGCGGTCACCTCGGTGGCCGGCACCGCGGCCTGCCTGGCCACTGGCTTGGCCGGTTCGGCGGCAATGGCCAAGGGCGCGCCGATGACCAGGGCGATGGTCAGGGCCAGCTGGGTGAGGCGAGGCGAGTGCAGCATGTCGAACGAACTCCTGATCCTGTTGGTGCTCCTGCTGGGAGCATCGGCGCCGCCGTTTCGTGGGCGGCGCCGTAAAAGTAGCATTATCTAGCCTCGGCACCATTGCGCGGGGTCGGTGGGCTGGCCCTGCTGGCGAATCGCGAAGTACAGGCCGGCGCTGTCCTGGCCGCCACTGTCGCCGACAGTGGAGATGGCTTCGCCGGCCTTGACGATGTCGCCGGCGTTCTTGAGCAGGCTCTGGTTGTGGCCGTACAAGCTCAGGTAGCCATTGCCATGGTCGAGAATGACCAGAAGTCCAGCACCGCGCAACCAGTCGGCGAACACCACCCGCCCGCCGTGCACGGCGCGCACCTGGGTCCCGGCACTGGCGCTTATTATTACCCCGTCCCACTTGGCCCGCGCGTCACCGCCGCGGGTATCACCGAAGCGTGCCAGCAATCGACCGTTGACCGGCCATGGAAGTTTTCCCCGAGCGGAAGAAAATGCGCCGCCGTAGCTGGCTGTGTCGCTGGACACCACCGGGCCAAGGGTTGTCCGGGCCTTCTTCGGGATTTCCTCGGGTTCCCGGCTGCGGGCCTCGGCGGCCAAGGCCTGCGCCTTCCGGCGCTGCTCTTCTTCCTGCTTGGCCAGCAGGGCGCGCTGGCGGGCCTCCTCGGCCTCGCGCGCCTGGCGGGCGAGGGTTTCCTCGATGGTCTTGAGCACCTTGCCCAGGTCGGCCTGGTCCTGCTCGCGGCTCTGCAGTTTCTGGTCGCGCTCCTTCATGTCGCTGCTGAGCTTGGCCAGCACCTGCTGGCGCTTGTCGCGTTCGGCGACGAGGGCCTGGCGCTGAGTGTCGAGCTCGGCACGTTGTGCCAGCAACTGTTGCTGGTGGCCGGCGATGTCCTGCTCGACGTTGGCCAACTGGCGCAAGGTCTCGTTGAAGGTGCGCAACTGGTCCATGCGCGCTTTGCTGAGATAGTCGTAATAGGTGAGGGTACGGGCGAATTTCTCGGGATTCTGCTGGTTCAGCAGCAGCTTGAGGTATTCCTCGCGACCATTGTTCTGGTACGCGGAACGGGCCTGGATGGCAATCAGGCGTTGTTGTTCAACGCGGGCGCTCTGGAGTTTTTTTTTCTCGTGGTCAAGGCGCTCCAGCTCGCCCTCGGTCTTTTTTAGTTCTTGCTGCAGTGCCTCCACCTGTTTTTCGAGGTTGCCGATATCGGTCTCGGTGGCCTTGAGGTCTTTCTGCACGCCGGACTTTTCCTCCTGGAGCTTGCCCAGCATCTTTTTCAGCTCGGCGATGTCCTGGCGGGTGGCGTCCAGCTGTTGTTGGGTCTGCGCGCGCTCATCGGCAGCGAAGGCCGGGGCAAGCAGACATGACAGGGCGAGTAGGAACAGGGCGCGGAGCATGGGGTTGGGCGTACCAGGGATGGAGACTGGCCTAGTATGCCCGCGCAGGCGTGCAAAAAAAACGCCCAGCGGCGTGTGCGGCGGGGCGTTGGTCTGGAATTCATGTGTATTGGGGCTGCTGTGCAGCCCTTTTCGCCGGCAAGCCGGCTCCCACAGGAGTAAGTGCCTGACTCAAACGTGTGGGAGCTGGCTTGCCAGCGAAAGGGCCACAAAGCGGCCCCAGTACACCGATCAAGCGTCGATCAGGATCGAGGTACCGGTCATCTCCGCCGGTTTTTCCAGCCCCAGCAGCTCGAGCATGGTCGGCGCCACGTCCGCCAGCACACCGCCGTCACGGACTTTCACGTGGCGCTTGCCGACGTAGATGAACGGCACCGGCTCGGTGGTGTGGGCGGTGTGCGCCTGGCCTGTGCATTCGTCTTCCATCTGCTCGACGTTGCCGTGGTCGGCGGTGATCAGGGCTTCGCCGCCGACCTTGTCCAGCGCCTCGACGATGCGGCCGACGCAGCCGTCCAGCGCCTCCACGGCCTTGACCGCGGCATCGAACACACCGGTGTGGCCGACCATGTCGCCGTTGGCGTAGTTGACCACGATCACGTCATAACGTTGCTGCTCGATGGCCTCGACGATACGGTCGGTGACCTCAGGGGCGCTCATTTCCGGCTGCAGGTCGTAGGTGGCGACCTTCGGCGACGGGATCAGGATGCGCTCTTCGCCTTCGAACGGCTCTTCGCGCCCGCCCGAGAAGAAGAACGTGACGTGGGCGTACTTCTCGGTTTCGGCGATGCGCAGCTGGGTCTTGCCGTTCTTCGCCAGGTACTCGCCGAGCACGTTGTGCAGGCTGGCCGGGGCGAAAGCCGCGGGGGCCGGGATCTTCGCCGAGTACTGGGTCAGGCCGATGTAGGCCGCCAGCTTGGGCAGGCGCGCGCGCGGGAATTCGTTGAAATCGGGCTCGACGAACACGCGGGACAGCTCGCGGGCGCGGTCGGCTCGGAAGTTCATGAAGATCACCGCGTCGCCGTCTTCGACCTTGACCGCCTCGCCAATGCGCGTGGCCTTGACGAACTCGTCGCTCTCGTCGCGGGCATAGGCGGCTTCAAGGCCGGCCACGGCGGTCGCTGCGGTGTATTCGGCGGCGCTGTCGACGATCAGGTTGTAGGCGGCGCTGACGCGGTCCCAGCGGTTGTCGCGATCCATCGCGTAGTAGCGGCCGATCAGGCTGGCGATGCGGCCCTTGCCGAGTTTGGCGAAGGTGGCGTCGAGCAGCTCGATGGACGACTGCGCGCTGCGCGGCGGTGTGTCGCGGCCATCGAGGAAGGCATGCAGGTAGATCTTCTCGGCACCACGCTGCGCGGCCAGTTCGGCCATGGCGATCAGGTGGTCCTGGTGGCTGTGTACGCCGCCGTCGGAGAGCAGGCCGAGGATATGCACGGCCTTGCCGGCGCTGGCGGCTTTTTCCACGGCACCGACGAGCACCGGGTTTTCGAAGAACTCGCCGTCACGGATGGCCTTGGTCACCCGGGTGAAGTCCTGGTACACCACGCGGCCGGCGCCGAGGTTCATGTGACCGACTTCCGAGTTGCCCATCTGCCCGTCGGGCAGCCCCACGTCCATGCCGGAGCCGGAGATCAGACCGTGCGGCTGGGTGGCGCGCAGGCGGTCGTAGACCGGCGTGTTGGCAGCAAAGATGGCGTTGTATTCGGGGCTTTCGCTGTGACCGAAGCCATCCAGGATGATCAGGACCAGAGGTTTAGGCGTACTCGTCATCAATCAAACTCACGGTTGTTCAAAGATGATAAAGACACGCATTTTAGGGCAAATCCGCCAGCGACGGCGAATATTCCTCCCATTGCCCGACCAGCGCGGTCAGGCATGCAACATGAAGGCGCGTTTGCCGCCAGCCCGGTGGGCTTTGGCGGTCATGGGGGGCTGTGTATACTGGCCGCCATTTTCAATCGCCTGGAACACCCCTGATGGTTGCTCACCTGATTCAATTCGCGACAGATCACTTCATCCTGGTGGCCATTTTCGTCGTCCTGCTGGTCCTGCTGCTGGTCAATGAAGTCCGCCGTGGCGGCCAGAGCCTGAGCAACGGCCAGCTGACTGCCCTGGTCAACGCCGACAAGGCCGTGGTGATCGATATCCGCACTGCCAAGGAATACTCGGCCGGGCATATCGTCGGCGCGCTGAGCATGCCGCAGGACAAAGTGGCCGGCCGCATGACCGAGCTGGAAAAGCACAAAGACAAGACCCTGATCGTCGTCGACGCGATGGGCCAGCAGTCCGGTACCCTGTGCCGCGAACTGCTCAAGGCTGGTTACACCGCCGCCAAGCTCAGCGGTGGCGTTTCCAGCTGGAAAGCCGATAACCTGCCCCTGGTGAAGTGATATGAAGCCCGTCATCGTCTATTCCAGCGACTACTGCCCCTACTGCATGCGCGCCAAGTACCTGCTCGAGAGCAAGGGCGTGGCGTTCGAGGAGATCAAGGTCGACGGCAAACCCCAGGTTCGCGCCGAAATGAGCCAGAAGGCCGGCCGTACCTCGGTGCCGCAGATCTGGATCGGCAGCACGCATGTCGGTGGATGCGATGACCTCTATGCCCTGGAGCGCGCGGGCAAGCTCGACGCGCTGCTGGCGGCCTGATTCGCACTGCATTCAAGAACATTAGGAAAAGGATCTGCCATGACTGACCAACAGAACAACGGCGCTGGTGCTGAAGAAACCGCACCACAATTCTCCCTGCAGCGCATCTACGTGCGCGATCTGTCGTTCGAGGCTCCGAAAAGCCCGCAGATCTTCCGCCAGCAGTGGGAGCCGAGCGTATCGCTGGACCTGAACACCCGTCAGAAAGCCCTGGAAGGCGACTTCCACGAAGTGGTGCTGACCCTGTCGGTGACCGTCAAGAACGGTGACGAAGTGGCGTTCATCGCCGAAGTGCAACAGGCTGGTATCTTCCTGATCGCCAACCTGGACGCGTCCTCGATGAGCCACACCCTCGGCGCGTTCTGCCCGAACATCCTGTTCCCGTACGCCCGCGAGACCCTGGACAGCCTGGTGACCCGTGGCTCGTTCCCGGCGCTGATGCTGTCGCCGGTCAACTTCGACGCCCTGTACGCGCAAGAGATGCAGCGCATGCAGGAAGCCGGTGAAGTGCCGACCGTGCAGTAATTTCTGCCGGTAAAGAAAAAGGCGACCTTCGAGGTCGCCTTTTTCATGTCTCTTGCTGGGGATAGGGCCCGAGCGGCGAGCACATCAGCTTCCGGCAAACCCCTGCTGGCGCCACGCCTCGTACACCGTTACGGCCACGGTATTGGACAGGTTCAAGCTCCGGCACCCCGGCCGCATCGGCAGGCGCAGGCGTTGTTCGGCAGGCAGGCTGTCCAGCACCTCGGCCGGCAGGCCACGGCTTTCGGGGCCGAACAGGAAGGCGTCACCGGGCTGGTACTCGACCTCATGGAACGGGTGCGAGCCTTTGGTGGTGAACGCGAACAGCCGAGGCTGATTCAGGCTTTCCAGGCATTCGGCCAGGCTTTGGTGGCGCTGTAGCGTGGCATACTCGTGGTAATCCAGCCCCGCGCGGCGCAGGCGTTTGTCGTCCAGTTCGAAGCTGATGGGCTCGATCAGGTGCAGGGCGCAGCCGCTGTTGGCGCACAGGCGGATGATGTTGCCGGTATTCGGCGGAATTTCTGGTTGAAAAAGGATGACGTGAAACATGCACGGCTCCAAGCGTGAAGATGACGAGCATTCTACCCCCGAACCCGACCCGCGTTCGAAGGCCTGGCCGCGGGTGCTGCTGTCGCTGGCGATCTTCGGCATGCTCGTGGGCCTGATGATCGGCCGGCTGACCGCGCCCGAGGAGCGGGTGCTGGAGCAGGTCGAGGTGGTGCAGGGCGGGCTGGACCTGTGGTTCAACGAAGAGCCGCAACTGCATGGCGAGACTGTCGAGGGTACCGTGGCCGTGGTGTTCCAGGCCGAGGGCAAGGCCGCGCGGGGCCAGTTGATGTTGCAGGGCAAGCCGGTGGGCTGGCGTTTGCAGAAGAGCGAGGAAGGCTTGCTGTTGACGCTGGTCGCTGCGCGCCCCCTTCGCGGCGAATGGGCCGGAGCGCAGGAGGCGGGACGTTGGCGGGTGCAGGTGAGGCTGCATGAATAAAAGAGGGGATATCCCGGCCTGCCTGTACCGAGGTCCCCAAAACTGGAGGTACTGGATACAAAGCAGGGAGCGTGCCAGGTCTTGCAGGCCCTGAAATGCGGTGTTCCGGCCATTTTTCGAGGGTTTTGAAGGCTAATCTGCCTTGTGCTGGTGCATGCGGCACAGCAACGGTGCAGCTGGGGCCTGATAGTTTTGCCAGTTTCGGCCACTGCCAGCATTGGTTAACGTTCTGCTCATGAATCATGCTCCTGTGGAGGGATTGTTCATGAGCCTGCACTTGCCGATGCTCGATCACCAGCGATCATCTTTCGGGGGGAGTTCCTACTCCAGGGCGTATACGCCATACGGTGCCGCTGCATTTGCAGAAGGCCCGACTCTCGGCTTCTGCGGGCAGCTCTGCGAAAGACCTATGGGCACCTATCAGCTGGGCAACGGCTACCGCTGCTATTCGCCAACCGCATTGCGCTTCCTGTCACCGGATCGCCACAGCCCATTCGGCAGAGGGGGGCTCAACGCATATGGCTATTGTGCTGGTGATCCAGTCAATCGGAGTGATCCTGGTGGGCGGTGGTGGGGGTTGGTGAGGGATGCCGTCTTCTCGGGCCTCGTCTTCCAGGATGGAGCAAGGGATCTGCACAAAAGTCTCCTGAATAGGGGGGAGGTGCAGGCGAAAAAGGCGCATTCTACCGATCATCGTGTACTGAATGAGGTGGCCCCTAGCCTGACACGGCTCACCGTCGATAGTGGTCAGGTCGCTTTGGGAGGGCTTTCGTTTGCCACTAATGCGCTTCAGTTGGCGGGTGTGGCGGTGAACCCTGTTGTGGGCAGTGTGGCGGCATGGGCGGGTTTTGCGCTCTGGGGAGCGAAGAAAGCTGCCCAGTATCGTGAGGCAAGGCAGGCGCAGGATCCCTTGCACTATCTGACGCTGAGTAGCGTGAAACAGGAACAGAAAATTCCTGCGTTGTTCGGGCAAGTGAGGGAGTCAATCAACGCCGGCACGGCCTCGGATCTGTCCGAGGTAGTGATACAGCAGGCACACAATGACGTTCTTACGGCCGCTGGTGAATTAAGGGACATGAAGTAAGTCGATCTATTCCTGCTTCATGTCTGTTGCGCTCTATTGGCAGTTGAGCCGCCAATTGGTCTGAATCATGTGTTGCCTACGAGAGGGCCATGTTTGGCCCTCCCAGGTTTGCAGCAGGTCGATGCTCAGTGGTCTTCGCCCTCGTCCTCATCGGAGCCATCCACCTTCATCCCCAGCTCCTTGATCTTGCGCGTCAAGGTGTTGCGCCCCCACCCCAGCAACAACGCCGCATCACGACGACGCCCGGCCGTATGCTTGAGCGCCGTCTCGATCATGATCCGCTCGAAACTGGGCACGGCGCTGTCGAGCAGGCTCGACTGGCCACGGGCAAGGGCCTGGTCGGCCCACTGGCGCAGGGCCTGTTCCCAGTTGGTCACCGGCGCGGCGTCCTGGGGCAGGTTGAGCAGTTCCGGCGGCAGGTCGCCGATCAGCACTTCGCGGCTGGAGGCCATCACGGTGATCCAGCGGCAGGTGTTCTCCAGCTGGCGCACGTTGCCCGGCCAGGGCAGGTTGCGGATGAATTCCTCGGTCTCGGGCTTGAGCAGCTTGGGTTCCACCGCCAGCTCCTGGGCGGCGCGGCCGAGGAAGTGGCGGGCCAGGGCCGGGATGTCCTCACGTCGGTCCGCCAGGCGCGGGATATGGATGCGGATCACGTTGAGGCGGTGGAACAGGTCTTCACGGAACTTGCCGGCCTGCACCAGCGACTCGAGGTTCTGGTGGGTGGCGGCGATGATGCGCACGTCCACCTTCACCGGCACATGGCCGCCGACCCGGTAGAACTCGCCGTCGGCCAGCACGCGCAGCAGGCGGGTCTGGGTGTCGGCGGGCATGTCGCCGATCTCGTCGAGGAACAGCGTGCCGCCGTCGGCCTGCTCGAAACGCCCACGACGCAGGTTGGCAGCGCCGGTAAAGGCGCCCTTTTCATGGCCGAACAGTTCGGACTCCATCAGGTCCTTGGGGATCGCCGCCATGTTCAGGGCGATGAACGGCGATGCCGCCCGTGGGCTATGGCGGTGCAGGGCATGGGCCACCAGCTCTTTGCCGGTGCCAGACTCACCATTGATCAGCACAGTGATGTTGGAGTGGCTGAGGCGGCCGATGGCGCGGAACACCTCTTGCATCGCCGGCGCCTCGCCGATGATCTCGGGGGTGCGGGCCAGCGCCTGGGGCACCTCCAGCGCCTGCTGCTCCTGGGCGTGCTGGTTGGCGCGCTTGACCAGCGACACCGCTTCGTCGACATCGAACGGCTTGGGCAGGTACTCGAAGGCGCCGCCCTGGTACGACGCCACGGCGCTGTCCAGGTCGGAATGGGCGGTCATGATGATCACCGGCAGCCCAGGGTGCTGGTCGCGGATCTGGGCGAGCAGGTCGAGGCCGCTGGCGCCGGGCATGCGGATATCCGAGATGATCACGTCCGGTTGCTGGCGGGCCAGGCGGCCCATCACGCCGTCGGCGCTGTCGAAGCTCTGGGTGGTCATGCCTTCCTGCTGCAGGGCCTTTTCCAGGACCCAGCGGATGGAGCGATCATCATCGACGATCCAGACGGTTTCACTTCGGCTCATGGGGCGGTGGCTCCTTGTTCCAGGGGCAGGTAGATCGAGAAGGTGGTGTGGCCGGCGTGGCTTTCACATTCGATCAGGCCCTGGTGCTGGCTGATGATGTTCTGGGTGATGGCCAGGCCCAGCCCGGTGCCGTCCGGGCGGCCGCTGACCATGGGGTAGAAGAGGGTGTCCTGCAGTTCCGCGGGGATGCCGGGGCCGTTGTCGATGATCTCGATCCGCGCCACCAGGCGGTGGCGGACGTGGCCGATGGTGAACTGGCGCACGGCCCGACTGCGCAGGGTGATGCGGCCCAGGCGCAGTTCGTTCTGCGCGCCGATGGCCTGCATGGCGTTGCGCACGATGTTGAGCACGGCCTGGATCATCTGCTCGCGGTCAATCAGCACGTCCGGCAGGCTCGGGTCGTAATCGCGCACCAGGGTGATGCCGCCCTGGCTCTCCGCCTCGACCAGGCTGCATACCCGCTCGAGCACTTCGTGGATATTGGTCATGGACAACGACGGCAGCTTGTTCGAGCCAAGCATGCGGTCGACCAGGTTACGCAGGCGGTCGGCCTCTTCGATGATCACATTGGTGTAGTCACGCAGGCCGTCCTCGGGCAGCTCGCGGGCCAGCAGTTGCGCCGCGCCGCGAATGCCGCCGAGGGGGTTCTTGATCTCGTGGGCGAGGCCACGCACCAGCATCTTGGTGGTTTCCTGCTTGCTTAGCTGGGCCTCCTCCTTGGTGATGCGCAGCAGGCGGTCACGCGGGTGCACCTCCAGCAGCAGCAGGGTCTGGCCCTGATGCAGGATGGGCGTGACGGCGTAGTCGACGGTGATGCTCTGGCCGGTCAGCGAGGTCAGCTGGGCTTCGCGCTTGGTGAACGGGTGCGCCTGCTCCACCGCCTGGCGCAGCGAGTTGAGTGCCTCGGCCGATTCGGTGAACAGCTCGCTGATGAACTGGCCATGGCTGCGCTGGCCACTGACAGCCAGGAGCATTTCCGCGGCTGGATTCATGTACTCCAGGCGCAGTTCGGCATTGAGCAGGAGCGTGGCCGTGGTCAGGTTGTCCAGAAGCAGACGGTGCTGTGCATCGCTGATGGTCATAAGGTGTCGTTGACCTCTTTTGGCACAGTGGCGCCCAACGGCTCGGGCCCGGGGGCGCGCACGGAAAAGTGCTGGATGCAGTGAAAATGCAAGAACCAAACCAAGGCTCCGAAAAGAAGCGGAAATTCCGGATAAACACCTGGAACTGCGCGAATTCGAGCCATAAAGCCCTGGTTTATCGATTCTTGTGACCCAAATTGGGTTGCATGATGGGGCGTACCGCCAAGTCATGCACCAATATGGAGCATAGGGCGGTCAGCGCAATTTGCACAGCTGGGCGCTGGCACGAACCAGGGCGAGGTGGCGCGTTGTGTCCTGGGTGCGTTGTTGCAGGGCGTCGGCCAGGTGGTTGGCGCATTGGCTCGGCGGGGTCTGGTCAAAACGGGCGAGGGCGCTCAGCAGCTGTTCCTGCAGCAGGTCCAGTTCAGGGCGCACTTCGTTGGCCAGGTCGCGGCGTGGAAGGGCTGGCGCCTGTCGGGCGCGATGCCAGGTGTCGAGCAGGTGGTACTGCAGGAGCTTGTTGGCTTCGATCTGGTCGGCAAAAAAGGCCTCGACGCGTGCCGGATCCAAGTGGTGGGCGACGGCGGCCTGGCGTGCGCTGACCAATACCTGGTGCTCGCGGGCGCTGGCCTGCACGGGTTGCTGGTGATCCCACTTGTGCAGGGCGACAGCTTCGGCCAGGTCCAGGCGCCGATCGATGGTGGCAAGCAACTGATCCAGGGTAGGCGTGATGCTCGGTGAGGTGGCACAACCAGATAGGGCGATGCAGCAGGTCAGGGCGAGGGTGGTGGCACGCATGGCGATCTCCTTGGGAATGAAGCCTCGAGTGTCGCCTGTGGCGTTGCGGCGGCTAATAGGTGTTGTCCGATGATGAGGGTATGAAAAAGAAACGGCCTCCCGAGGGAGGCCGTAATGATGTCACCGACGCGAGGCGCCGATCAGATCAGCAGCTGTAGTACAGCTCGTACTCCAGCGGGTGCACGAAGGTGCGGACCTTGATCTCTTCTTCGCTCTTCAGCTCGATGAAGGCATCGATGAAGTCGTCGGAGAACACGCCGCCCTTGGTCAGGAACGCACGGCCTTTGTCCAGCTCTTCCAGGGCTTCCTTCAGGCTGCCACAGACTTGCGGGATTTCCTTGGCCTCTTCAGGCGGCAGGTCGTACAGGTTCTTGTCGGCGGCATCGCCTGGGTGGATCTTGTTCTGGATACCGTCCAGGCCTGCCATCAGCAGGGCCGCGAAGGCCAGGTACGGGTTGGCCGACGGGTCCGGGAAGCGTGCTTCGATACGGCGGGCTTTCGGGCTGCCGACGTAAGGAATACGGATCGAGGCGGAACGGTTGCGCGCCGAGTAGGCCAGCATTACCGGGGCTTCGAAACCTGGGACCAGACGCTTGTAGGAGTTGGTCGACGGGTTGGTGAAGCCGTTCAGGGCCTTGCCGTGCTTGATGATGCCGCCGATGAAGTACAGGGCGGTATCGGACAGGCCGGCATAGCCTTCGCCGGAGAAGGTGTTCTTGCCGTCTTTCCAGATCGACATGTGCACGTGCATGCCCGAGCCGTTGTCGCCGTACAGAGGCTTGGGCATGAAGGTGGCGGTACGGCCATAGGCGTCGGCAACGTTGTGCACGACGTATTTCAGGGCCTGTACTTCGTCAGCTTTCTTCACCAGGGTGTTGAACTTGACGCCGATTTCGTTCTGGCCGGCAGTCGCCACTTCGTGGTGGTGAACTTCGACGGTCTGGCCCATTTCTTCCAGGGCGTTGCACATGGCGGTGCGGATTTCGTGGTCGTGGTCGAACGGCGGAACCGGGAAGTAGCCGCCTTTCACGCCCGGACGGTGGCCTTTGTTGCCGCCTTCCACGTCAGCGCCGGTCATCCATGAGCCTTGCTCGGAGAAGATCTTGAACATCGAGCCGGAGATGTCCGAGTGGAACTTCACTTCGTCGAAGATGAAGAACTCAGGCTCTGGGCCTGCGAACACGGTGTCACCGATGCCGGTGCTCTTCAGGTACTCTTCGGCGCGCTTGGCGATGCCGCGCGGGTCACGATCGTAGCCCTGCATGCTCGACGGGTCGACGATGTCGCAGGTGATGATCAGGGTCGGTTCTTCGGTGAACGGGTCCAGCACGGCGGTTTCGTCAACCGGCATCAGGATCATGTCGGAGGCTTCGATGCCTTTCCAGCCAGCGATGGAGGAGCCGTCGAACATCTTGCCGACTTCGAAGAAGTCTTCGTCCAGGCCATCGCGCGCCGGCATGGTCACGTGATGCTGAATGCCCTTGGTGTCCGTGAAACGCAGATCAATCCACTTGACGTCATGATCTTTGATGAGTTGAACCGACTTCGACATGTTGTCCTCCGGATGGTCTAGGGCGCAGTTGGCCGCTGCCCTGGAAATAAGGGTGTCGCTGGGCGCGGATAGTCGGCCAAGCTTACCTGCCTCACAAGGGAGCAAATTGCATGCCAGTGCCCGAAAATGGCCTGCACGCGATAAAAGGAGGCGTTGCTGGGCATTTGCTGATGATCTGGATGGCTGCTGTGCACTCATGTGATGCGTTTTTTAACTTTGCTGCACTGTTATGGTGCGCTCTGTGCGTGCAGGGCTACATCGCGGGGCAGCCAACATAAATCCAACCTTCTGGACAAAAGTTGGTCAAAAGCTGAGCAATTTCCGCTATAATTCGCGCCCCTCATTTTCGGTAGGCCCTGGGCGCGCTGTTAAACCAATGAAACTTATCGTCAAAGTCTTCCCAGAAATCACCATCAAGAGCCGGCCGGTGCGCAAGCGCTTCATCCGCCAGCTCGCCAAGAACATCCGCAACGTGCTCAAGGACCTTGATCCCGAGCTCGCGGTTGATGGTGTCTGGGATAATCTCGAGGTGGTCACCCGCGTCGAGGACGAAAAGCTCCAGCGCGAAATGATCGAGCGCCTCACCTGCACGCCGGGTATCACCCACTTCCTGCAGGTCGAGGAGTATGCACTGGGCGATTTCGACGACATCGTCGCCAAGTGCAAGCACCACTTTGGCCACCTGCTGGCCGGCAAGCGCTTCTCGGTACGCTGCAAGCGCGGCGGCCACCACGATTTCACCTCGATGGACGTCGACCGCTACGTCGGCAGCCAGCTGCGCCAGCAGTGCGGCGCCGCCGGCATCGACCTGAAGACCCCAGAAGTCGTGGTGCGCATGGAGATCCGCGACCAGCGCCTGTACGTGATTCACAATCAGCACAACGGCATTGGCGGCTACCCGCTGGGCGCACTGGAACAGACCCTGGTGCTGATGTCCGGTGGCTTCGACTCCACCGTCGCGGCCTACCAGATGATGCGCCGCGGACTGATGACCCATTTCTGCTTCTTCAACCTCGGTGGCCGTGCCCACGAGCTGGGCGTGATGGAAGTGGCCCACTACCTGTGGAAGAAGTACGGCAGCAGCCAGCGTGTACTGTTCATCAGCGTGCCGTTCGAGGAAGTGGTCGGCGAGATCCTCAACAAGGTCGACAACAGCTACATGGGCGTCACCCTCAAGCGCATGATGCTGCGCGGCGCCGCGCACATGGCCGACCGTCTGCAGATCGACGCGCTGGTCACCGGCGAGGCGATCTCCCAGGTGTCGAGCCAGACCTTGCCGAACCTGTCGATCATCGACTCGGCCACCGACAAGCTGGTGCTGCGCCCGCTGCTGGCCAGCCACAAGCAGGACATCATCGACCAGGCCACCGAGATCGGCACCGCCGACTTCGCCAAGCATATGCCCGAGTATTGCGGCGTGATCTCGGTGAACCCGACTACCCATGCCAAGCGTCACCGCATGGAGCACGAAGAAAAGCAGTTCGACATGGCCGTGCTGGAGCGCGCCCTGGAGCGCGCCAAGTTCATCTCCATCGACCATGTGATCGACGAGCTGGGCAAGGACATCGAAATCGAGGAAGTGGCCGAGGCACTGCCAGGCCAGATCGTCATCGACATTCGTCACCCCGACGCCCAGGAAGACGAACCTCTGGTGCTGGAAGGCATCGAAGTCCAGGCCATGCCGTTCTACGCCATCAACAGCAAGTTCAAGCAGCTGGACCCCACGCGCCAGTACTTGCTGTATTGCGACAAGGGTGTGATGAGCCGTCTGCACGCACACCACCTGCTCAGTGAGGGACATGCCAATGTGCGTGTTTATCGTCCGACATAAGACGCCAGGGCTGTATGGCGGCAGCATCCGCCATCGCCCTCCCGACCATCGGGCCCGCTGAGCCGTAAACCGTACATATTGGCCGCCTACACTGGCGGCAACCGAATCCTCTGATCGAGATACAGTTGTGATCGAAAATCTGCGTAACATCGCCATCATCGCCCACGTTGACCATGGTAAAACCACCCTGGTCGACAAACTCCTGCGCCAGTCCGGCACCCTGGAGCGTAACGAGCTCAACGACGAGCGCGTCATGGACTCCAACGACCAGGAAAAAGAGCGCGGCATTACCATTCTGGCGAAAAACACCGCCATCAACTGGAACGGCTACCACATCAACATCGTCGACACCCCCGGCCACGCCGACTTCGGTGGCGAGGTTGAGCGTGTAATGTCGATGGTCGACTCGGTGCTGCTGCTGGTCGACGCCCAGGACGGCCCGATGCCGCAAACCCGCTTCGTGACCAAGAAGGCCTTCGAAGCTGGCCTGAAGCCAATCGTCGTGATCAACAAGGTCGACCGTCCAGGCGCGCGTCCTGACTGGGTTCTGGACCAGATCTTCGACCTGTTCGACAACCTCGGTGCCACCGACGAACAGCTGGACTTCAAAGTCGTCTACGCCTCGGCCCTGAACGGCATCGCAGGTCTCGACCACACCGCCATGGGCGAAGACATGACCGCCCTGTACCAGTCGATCGTCGACAACGTACCGGCGCCGGACGTTGACCGTGAAGGTTCGTTCCAGATGCAGATCTCGGCACTGGACTACAACAGCTTCCTGGGTGTTATCGGTGTTGGCCGTATCGCCCGTGGCCGCATCAAGCCGAACACCCCGGTTGTTGCCATCGATGTCGACGGCAAGAAGCGTAACGGCCGTATTCTGAAGCTGATGGGCCACCACGGCCTGCACCGCGTCGACGTCGAAGAAGCCCAGGCTGGCGACATCGTCTGCATCAGCGGTTTCGACGAGCTGTTCATCTCCGACACCCTGTGCGCCCCGGACGCGGTAGAAGCGATGAAGCCGCTGACCGTCGACGAGCCAACCGTTTCGATGACCTTCCAGGTCAACGACTCGCCGTTCTGCGGCAAGGAAGGCAAGTTCGTCACCAGCCGTAACATCAAGGACCGTCTGGACAAGGAGCTGCTGTACAACGTTGCCCTGCGCGTCCAGGAAACCGATTCCCCTGACAAGTTCAAGGTATCGGGCCGTGGCGAGCTGCACCTGTCCGTTCTGATCGAAACCATGCGCCGTGAAGGCTTCGAGATGGCCGTAGGCCGTCCTGAAGTGATCATCCGCGAAGTCGACGGCGTCAAGCAGGAGCCGTTCGAGAACGTCACCATCGACATCCCTGAAGAATCCCAGGGCAAGGTCATGGAAGAAATGGGTCTGCGTAAAGGCGACCTGACCAACATGGTGCCGGATGGCAAGGGCCGTGTTCGCCTGGAATACAACATTCCAGCCCGTGGTCTGATCGGTTTCCGCAACCAGTTCCTGACCCTGACCAACGGTGCAGGCATCCTGACCTCGATCTTCGATCGCTACGACACCATGAAGTCGGGCCAGATGTCCGGCCGTCTGAACGGCGTACTGGTTTCGGTCGAGACCGGCAAGGCACTGACCTACTCGCTGGAAACCCTGCAGGCGCGCGGCAAGCTGTTCGTCGAGCACGGCCAGGAGATCTACAACGGTCAGATCATCGGCCTGAACAGCCGCGACAACGACCTGGGCGTGAACCCGACCAAAGGCAAGAAGCTCGACAACATGCGTGCTTCGGGCAAGGACGAAGTCATCGCTCTGGTACCGCCGGTTCGCCACACCCTGGAACAGGCCCTGGAGTTCATCCAGGACGACGAGCTGTGCGAAGTCACGCCGAAGTCGATCCGTCTGCGCAAGAAGATCCTGGACGAAGGCGAGCGTACCCGCGCTGCCAAGAAAGCCAAGAACTGAGTTAGCTCAGGCTGAATGAAAACGCCCCCGGTCGAAAGGCCGGGGGCGTTTTTGTTTGCCTTCAGAAATACAGGCCGCTTTGCAGCCCCAGCATTTCAGGCGTGGCGCAGTCTCAGCGCCCGACCACCTTGGGCTTGTACGCGCAATACCCCGGCCGCGGCCCGACCTTGGGGTGGTTGCGGCAGGTATCCGGGCGTTTGTCGTAGATGGTGCACAGGCGGCTCTTGCGATCCAGGTACATGCAGTCATCGTTGCTCATCCGGGTCAGGGTGAAGATCCCCGACTTCTGGTTGAAGCGCTCGATGATGCCTTCCTTCTGCAGGCGTTTGGCCACGTTCTTTGGCGGTTCGTCTTTCTCGAATTCGTCCACCACGCCGATGCGGATCAGATCCTTGATCTTCACCTCCACCGGCAGGGTGCAACAGGTCGAGTGGCAGCCACCGCACATATGGCTGGCATAGCGCTGCCAGGTCTCCAGGCGGTCGACTTCGGCGGCGGCGATCAGGGTCGTTTTCATGGTTATGGGGTGAATCACGGTCTTGGGGCGCGCGATCATACCGGAGTTGTTCAATTTGTGAACAACCTTTTGCCCGATTCCCCTGGCAGTTGATGAAAACCGCGAACGCTCGCTGTCGCTGTGTGTCAGAGCGTCTAGGCTGAACACTCTCCCTGCGCTTTCGCCTACTTGCCCGAGGATGCCGCATGTCCCAGGAAAACAAGGCCCGTGAGGCCAAAGCTCATACCGACGAGGTGGCCGCGTTCCGCGCCGCCGTGCTGGCCAAGCTGACCTACGCCGTTGGCAAGGACCCGGAACACGCCTTCGACCACGACTGGTTCGAGGCCATTGCCCTGGCTGCCCGCGACCATATGGTCGACCACTGGATGGATCACACTCGCCAGGCCTACCGCCGTAGCCAGAAGCGGGTGTACTACCTCTCCCTCGAGTTTCTCATCGGCCGCCTGCTGTACGACAGCCTGAGCAACCTCGGTTACCTGGAGATCGCCCGCGAGGCGCTCGAAGGCCTGGATGTCGACCTGGAGCGTATCCGCCTGCTCGAGCCTGACGCGGCGCTGGGCAACGGTGGCCTCGGTCGCCTGGCGGCGTGCTTCATGGAGAGCATGTCGACCCTGGGTATTGCCGCCCATGGCTATGGCATTCGCTACGAACATGGGTTGTTCCGCCAGGCGGTGGTCGATGGCTGGCAGCAGGAGCAGACCGAGAACTGGCTGGACTTTGGTAACCCCTGGGAGTTCGAGCGGGCCGAGGTGATCTACCCGATCAGTTTCGGCGGCAGCGTCGAGACCGTGCAGGAAGGCAATGGCCAGCAACGTCAGGTCTGGTGGCCGGGCGAGACGGTGCGGGCGGTGGCCTACGACACGCCGGTGGTCGGCTGGCGCGGCTCCAGCGTCAATACCCTGCGTCTGTGGCGTGCCCGGGCTCTGGAGGAACTGCACCTGGAACGCTTCAACGCCGGTGACCACCTGGGCGCGGTGGCCGAGGTGGCCCGCGCCGAAAGCATCTCGCGGGTGCTGTACCCGGCCGACAGCACCGAGGCCGGCCAGGAGTTGCGCCTGCGCCAGGAGTACTTCTTCGTTTCGGCCTCGCTGCAGGACCTGCTGCGGCGCCACCTGAACATGCACAAGGACCTGCTCAACCTGCCGGATGCCGCGGCCATCCAGCTCAACGACACCCACCCGTCGATTGCCGTGGCCGAGCTGATGCGCCTGCTGGTCGACCAGCACGAAATCCCCTGGGACAAAGCGTGGGCGCTGACCGTCGGCACCCTGGCCTACACCAACCACACCTTGTTGCCCGAAGCCCTGGAAACCTGGCCGGTGGCATTGATGGAGCGCATGCTGCCGCGGCACATGCAGATCATCTACCTGATCAACGCCTACCATATCGACGCACTGCGGGCCAAAGGCCTGCACGACTTCGACGTGCTGCGCGCGGTGTCGCTGATCGAGGAGGACAATGGCCGCCGGGTGCGCATGGGCAACCTGGCGTTCCTTGGCTCGCACAGCGTCAACGGCGTGTCGGCGCTGCACAGCAAGCTGATGAAAAGCACGGTGTTCGCCGAGCTGCACAAGCTCTATCCGCAGCGAATCAACAACAAGACCAATGGCATCACCTTCCGCCGTTGGCTGTACCAGGCCAACCCGCCGCTCACGGCGATGCTGATCGAGGCGCTGGGGCCGGAGGTGCTGGATGACCCGGAAGGCAAGCTCAAGGCACTGGTGCCCTTCGCCGACAAGGCCACCTTCCGCAAGCAGTTCGCCGCCCAGCGCCTGCACAGCAAGCGCGCCCTGGCCAGCATCATCCAGGACCGGATCGGCGTGACGGTCAACCCGGAGGCGCTGTTCGATGTGCAGGTCAAGCGCATCCACGAGTACAAGCGCCAGTTGCTCAATCTGCTGCACACGGTGGCGCTGTACCAGGCCATCCGCAACGACCCCGGCACCGACTGGGTGCCGCGGGTGAAGATTTTCGCCGGCAAGGCGGCGGCCAGCTACCACCAGGCCAAGCTGATCATCAAGCTGGCTAACGACATCGCCCGGGTGGTCAACAACGACCCCACGGTGCGCGGCCTGCTCAAGGTGGTGTTCCTGCCCAACTACAACGTCAGCCTGGCCGAGAGCATCATCCCGGCGGCTGACCTGTCCGAGCAGATTTCCACGGCCGGCTACGAGGCCTCCGGCACCAGCAACATGAAGTTCGGCCTCAATGGCGCGCTGACCATCGGCACCCTCGATGGCGCCAACGTCGAGATGTGCGAGCAGGTGGGGGCGGAGAACATGTTCATCTTCGGCCTGACCGCGCAGCAGGTGGAGGCACGCAAGCGCAGCGGCGACTTTGGCGCCGCGTCGGCGATCGCTGCCTCCCATCGTCTGGGCGACGTGCTGCAGGCGATTCGCAGCGGGGTGTTCTCGCCTGATGATCCGGCGCGCTATGCCGGATTGGTGGACGGGCTGATCGCCTACGACCGCTTCCTGGTGTGCGCCGACTTCGATGCCTACTGGGACGCCCAGCGGCGAGTCGAGGAGTTGTGGCACGCGCCGCAGGACTGGTGGCGCGTGGCAGTGCTGAACACGGCGCGGATGGGCTGGTTCTCGTCGGACCGGACCATTCGCGAGTATGCGACCGAGATCTGGAAGGCCTTGGATTAGCACACCGGGGCCGCTTTGCGGCCCATCGCCGGCAAGCCGGCTCCCATAAAGATCCACAGCACCGCCAAACTCTGTGGGAGCCGGCTTGCCGGCGATGGGCTGCGCAGCAGCCCTAATCGACAAGCTGCGTGAACTCAAAGCCCAATGAGCCCTCTGATCTGCCACACGAGTCTCTTTGCTCGCTAGCCCGTCACTCTCCCTGTAAACTGCGGGGGTTTTTCTCCCCCTTTCCTTTTCGGAGCCATACATGTCCCGCGTTACCCTGAGTCGCTATCTGATTGAGCAGACCCGCAGCAACAACACCCCTGCCGATCTGCGCTTCCTGATCGAAGTGGTGGCGCGTGCGTGCAAGGAGATCAGTCACCACGTGTCCAAGGGCGCCCTGGGCGGCGTGCTGGGCAGCATGGGCACCGAGAACGTGCAGGGAGAGGTGCAGAAGAAGCTCGACGTGATTTCCAACGACATCCTGCTCGAAGCCAACGAGTGGGGCGGTCACCTGGCCGGCATGGCCTCCGAAGAGATGGACAATGCCTACCAGATCCCGGGCAAGTACCCCAAAGGCGCCTACCTGCTGGTCTTTGACCCGCTGGACGGCTCGTCGAACATCGACGTCAACGTCTCGGTCGGCACCATCTTCTCGGTGCTGCGTTGCCCGAACGAATACCTGAGCCAGAACGAAACCCTGAACGAGAATGCATTCCTGCAGCCAGGCACCCAGCAGGTCGCCGCCGGTTACGCCATCTACGGCCCGCAGACCATGCTGATCCTGACCCTGGGCAACGGCGTCAAGGGCTTCACCCTGGACCGCGAGCTGGGCAGCTTCGTCCTGACCCACGAAAACATCCAGGTACCGGCCACCACCGCCGAGTTCGCCATCAACATGTCCAACCAGCGCCACTGGGAAGCCCCGGTGCAACGCTACGTGGGCGAGCTGCTGGCCGGCGAGACCGGGCCGCTGAAAAAGAACTACAACATGCGCTGGATCGCCTCCATGGTGGCCGACGTGCATCGCATCCTGACCCGTGGCGGCCTGTTCATGTACCCACGCGATGCCCGCGAGCCGAGCAAGCCGGGCAAGCTGCGCCTGATGTACGAAGCCAACCCGATGTCGTTCATCATCGAACAGGCAGGCGGCGCCTCCACCAACGGTTACGAGCGTATCCTCGACATCAAGCCGGAGAGCCTGCACCAGCGCGTGTCGGTGATCCTCGGCTCGAAGGAAGAGGTCGAGCGCGTCACCGCCTACCACAAGGAGTAAGTCATGCTCGCACCTTGGCAGCCGTTGCTGGAGTGGTGGTTCGGTTGGGGCACAAGTGCCCAGGCCGTGGCTGACGAGAAGAACACGCTGTGGTTCGGCAAGCATCACGACGTCGATGCCCAGGCGCTGTTCGGCGACCTGGTCGAGCAAGCCCTGGCGGGCGGGCTCGACGAGTGGCAGCAGAGCCCCCAGGGCTGGCTCGGTCTGCTGCTGCTGCTGGATCAGCTGCCGCGCATGATCTATCGCGACACGCCGCGTGCCTTCGAGGGTGACCGGCGTGCCCAGGTAGTGGCGATGCAGGGGTTGCAGAAGGGCTGGGACTACCAGCTGCTGCCGATCCAGCGGGTGTTCGTGCTATTGGTGCTGGAGCATGCCGAGGTGCTGGACTGGCAAAACCTGTGCGTCGAGCGTTACCAGACCTTGCTGGACGAGCAGCCCGAGGCCAGCCGTCGGTTGTTTGAAGGCTTCCTCGACTATGCCGAGCAGCACCAGCGGGTGATCGCCCGCTTCGGGCGCTTCCCGCACCGCAACCTGGTGCTGAACCGCCCGAGCACCAGTGAAGAGATGGACTTCTTGCTGGAGCCTGGGTCCAGGTTCTAGTGCCAGTGGGGCTGCTTTGCAGCCCTATCGCTGGCAAGCCAGCTCCCACAGGATAAGCGCTGCATTCGGGTCTGGCGCTATCCCTGTGGGAGCTGGCTTGCCAGCGATGGGCCGCGAAGCGGCCCCAGCCATCTCAGATCCTGAAACTCCCCACCAGATGCTTCAACCGCTCGACCTGATGCTCCAGGTCGGTGCAGGCACGCAAGGTGCTCTGCAGGTTCTGCACCCCTTCCTGATTCAGCGTATTGATCTCGGTGATGTCGACATTGATCGACTCGACCACGGCCGTTTGCTCTTCCGTGGCGGTGGCCACCGACTGGTTCATGCCGTCGATCTCGCCGATGCGCTGGGTGACACTGCCCAGGCGTTCGCCGGCCTGGTTGGCGATGCCGACACTGCGGTCGCTGTGTTGCTGGCTCTGGTTCATGGTGCTCACGGCCACCTGGGCCCCGGCCTGCAGCTCCTCGATCAGGCGCTGCACCTGCTGTGCCGAGTCCTGGGTGCGGTGTGCCAGGTTGCGCACCTCGTCGGCCACCACCGCGAAACCACGCCCGGCTTCGCCGGCACGGGCCGCCTCGATGGCCGCGTTGAGCGCCAACAGGTTGGTCTGCTGCGAAATGCCGCTGATCACATCGAGGATCTGGCCGATGTTGGCCGTGTGGTTGTTCAGCGTTTCGATGTTGCCGCTGGCATCACTTATGCGCGCCGACAACTGATTCATCACGTCGATGGTTTCGCCCACCACCTGTTGGCCCTCTTCAGCCAGGCCGCGGGCGGCGCTGGAGTGCTGCGAAGCGAGGGCGGCGTTCTGGGCGATCTCCTGGGCGGCGGCGCCGAGCTGGTTGATCGCCGCGGCGACACTGCTGGTGCGGCTGGACTGCTGGTCGGCGTTGTGGATCGAGGCATTCGAGGCGCTGACCACCTGACCGGCCACGGCATTCACCTGGCCGGTGGCCGAGGCCACTTCGCGGATCGATTCGTGGATCCGCTCGACGAAGCGGTTGAACGACTGCGCCAGACTGCCGAACTCGTCCTGGGCGTGGATGGCCAGGCGCCGGGTCAGGTCGCCTTCGCCCTCGGCGATGTCGCGCATGGCGCGGCCCATGACGTGCAGCGGTTCCATCAGCACGCGGATCAGCAAGCCGAGCAGGGCGATGATCACCACCACCGCGATCAGTGTCGCCACCACGGCCGAAGTGCGCAGCTCGCCGAGCATGGCGAAGGCCGCGTCCTGGTCCAGCACCAGCGCCACGTACCAGTCCGCCGAGGGCACGCCATCGACGTGGGTGAAGCTGATGAACTGTTTGCGACCCTCGACCTCCACTTCCTTCAGCCCGCTGCCGATGCGCAGGTTACTGCCAGGGTAGACTTCCGCCAGGGGCTTGAGCGCCAGTTCGCCCTTGGGATGGATGAGCACCTTGCCCTCGCCGTTGACGATGAAGGCGTGCCCGTGGCCGCCGAAGTCCAGGGTGTTGATCAGGTTGCTGATGGTCTGCAGATCGGTGTCGACACCGCTGACGCCGATCATGCGCCCGCCCTGTTGCACCGGAGTGGCCAGGGTAATGACCAGCTTGCCGGCCGATACCGAGATGTACGGTTCGGTGACGATGGTCTGGCCCGCGGTGCTGGCCGCCTTGTACCAGCCGCGCACGCGCGGGTCGTAGTCGGCGGCGCGGTTGCCCACCGGCACCGACTGCATGCTGCCGTCCTGGCCGCCGAAGTAGGTGAGGATGAAGTTGCTGCCGTACACCGGCAGCGCCAGGATGCGCTCGAGGCTGCTCTTGGCGGGACCGTCGACGGCAATCTGCTGTGCCACCGAGTTCACCAGCTGGATGCGGCTTTCCAGCCAGGTGCGGATGTTGCCGGCGGTGAGGTTGCCCAGCGATTGCAGCGTCGACTCGGTGTCGCTACGCAGCGACTGACGCTGTCGGTAGTCGTTGAACAGGACGAAGCAAGTGAAGGCGACGGCCACCACCAGGGCGGCGGCCAGCAGGATCTTGTGGCTGAACTTGAGGTTCTTGGTCATTTTTCTTGGAATCTGCGCACGGGCACGAAGGGGAGGGGTGCGGCAAAAAGCCACACCACCGCTTTATGTCGACGCACAGGGATAAAACATTAATCGTTTGCGCGCCAGGCGACCAACGGTGCACAACGAAACCTCGTCGGCCAGGGAACCGAGGAGCCTTTTTCCCTTCTAAGCTCCCTGCAGGCCCTCGCGCCTGTGTATCCATCTCCAGGAGTGTCCCTTCATGTCGTTGCGTTCCCTCGCCCTGTTGTCCTTGTGCGTCGTCCTGACCGCTTGCAGCAAGATCAACCAGGAAAACTATTCCAAGCTCAAGGCCGGCATGAACAAGGCCGAAGTCGAGCAGTTGCTCGGCACGCCCAAGGAGTGTTCCGGCGCGCTGGGCATGAGCAGCTGCACCTGGGGTGACGAGAAGAGCTTCATCAGCGTGCAGTACGCGGCGGACAAGGTCCTGATGTATTCCGGGCAGGGCCTCAAATGAGGCACCTGCACCTGCTGCTGGGCGTGTGCCTGGTGATGCTGCTCGGTGGCTGCGCCACCTCGGCCACCGACCCGCTGGCGCCGAAGACCGCAGGTGCGGTCGACCTCAAGCGTTACCAAGGCAAATGGTTCGAGCTGGCACGCCTGCCAATGAAGTACCAGGACGGTTGCGCCCAGTCCGAGGCCCATTACAACCTCAAGCCCGATGGCACGGTCGGCGTGCTGAACCGTTGCCGTACCCTGGGTGATGAATGGCTGCGTGCCGAGGGCCATGCGACGCCGCAGCAGTCGGGGCATACCGACAAGCTGTGGGTGGAGTTCGACAATTGGTTCACCCGCCTGGTGCCTGGGGTGGCCAAGGGGGACTACTGGATCCTGTTCGTCGACGAGCGCTATCGCACGGCGATTGTCGGCAGCCCGGACCGCAAGTACCTGTGGATTCTTTCGCGTACGCCTTCGTTGCCGGCGTGGGAGCGTGAAAACCTGCTGGCCAAGGCGCGGCAGCAGGGCTTTGATACCAGCCGCCTGATCTGGCGCACGTCCGACAAGAGCATCGTCGCCCGGCATTGAGGACGCCATCGCGGGGCAAACCCACTCCCCACACTACCTGTGGGGGCGGGCCCCGCGATGTTTCGACTGTCAGTCCAGCAACTGACGCAGCACTTGTACAAACGCCGCCGCGCTTTGCTCCTCCTGTGCATGCCGCCCTTGGCGCACAACCCACTGCCCGTTGACCATCACATCGCGCACCTGGCGATCAGAACCCGCGAACAACCAGCGGTTGAGAATGGCATCGCCGTCGGCCACTGCCAGATACGGATTCTGCCCGTCCAGTACCAGCCAGTCCGCCCGCTTGCCCACGGCCAGTTCGCCGATCGGCTGCCCCAGCGCCTGGGCACCGCCCAGCAGCGCGGCGTCGTACAAGGTTCGACCAACCATCGGCTGATCGGCGCGGTACAGGCGATTGCGCCGCTGGTCACGCAGGCGCTGGCCATACTCCAGCCAGCGCAGTTCCTCGACCACGCTCAAAGACACATGGCTGTCCGAGCCGATACCCATCCGCCCGCCCTGGGCCAAATAGTCCACCGCCGGGAAGATGCCGTCACCCAGGTTCGCCTCGGTGGTCAGGCACAATCCGGCCACCGCGCCACTGCGGGCCATGGCGGCAACTTCGCCGGCTTCGGCGTGGGTGGCATGGACCAGGCACCAGCGCTGATCGACATCGACCTGCTCGTACAGCCATTGCAGTGGACGGCGGCCGCTCCAGGCCAGGCAGTCATCGACTTCCTTCTGTTGCTCGGCAATGTGGATATGGATCGGGCAGGTCCTGTCGCCCGCACCGAGCACATCGGTGATCTGCCCTGGTGTCACGGCGCGTAGCGAGTGGAAGCACAACCCCAGTGTCTGCGCCGGCTGTTGTGCCAGCAATGGCGCTAGTTGCTGTTGCAGGCGCAGGTACTGTTCGGTTGAATTGATGAAGCGCCGTTGGCCGTCATTGGGCGCCTGGCCGCCAAACCCGGCGTGGCTGTACAGGACCGGCAGCAAGGTCAGGCCGATGCCGCTGGCGGCTGCGGCGGCGCTGATGCGTCGCGACAGTTCGGCGGGGTCCGCGTAGGCCTGGCCGTGCTGGTCATGGTGCACATAGTGGAATTCGGCCACCGAGGTGTAGCCGGCCTTGAGCATCTCGATATACAACTGGCGCGCGATGACCTGCAGTTGCTCCGGCGTGATCCGGCCGACCAGGCGGTACATCAGTTCGCGCCAGGTCCAGAAGCTGTCATTGGGATTGCCGGCCACTTCCGCCAGCCCTGCCATGGCCCGCTGGAACGCATGCGAGTGCAGGTTGGGCATGCCTGGCAACAGCGGGCCGCCCAGGCGCTCGGCGCCTTTGGCGTCGGCATCGGTCATTATCGCGGCCAGCCGACCGTCGGCAGCGACCTCCAGGCGGACATTGCGGGCCCAGCCCGAAGGGAGCAGGGCGCGTTCGGCGAAGTAGGCGGGCATCGGTGAAATCCTGTTATTGTTAACTTGTATATACATATACAGCCGTTTGCCTGCCGGGTAAACTCCGGCAAGCTACCGTTCACTCCAACCGCACAAGGATTCAACGCCGTGCCGACACTTCCTGTCTCCGCGCTGGTTGCCCAGATGGGCGAAGGGCCGGCGCCGCTCTACGCCCGGGTGAAACAGATGATCATCCAGCAGATCGAGAGCGGCAGCTGGCCGCCTCATCACCGGGTGCCATCGGAAAGCGAACTGGTCAGCGAGCTGGGCTTCAGCCGCATGACCATCAACCGCGCACTGCGCGAACTCACCGCCGAAGGCCTGCTGGTGCGCATGCAGGGCGTCGGCACTTTCGTCGCCGAGCCCAAGAGCCGCTCGGCGCTGTTCGAGGTCAACAACATCGCCGACGAGATCGCCGGCCGTGGCCACCAGCATAGCTGCCAGGTGATAAAGCTTGCCGAAGAGGCCGCCGGCTCCGAGCGCGCCCTGGCCCTGGACATGCGCGAAGGGCAGCGGGTGTTCCACTCGCTGATCGTGCATTACGAAAATGGCGTGCCGGTGCAGATCGAGGACCGCTACGTCAACGCCGCCATCGCTCCGGATTACCTCAAGCAGGATTTCACCCGGCAGACGCCCTACGCCTACCTGTCGCAGGTGGCGCCGCTCACTGAAGGCGAGCACGTGGTCGAGGCGATCCTTGCCGAACCTGAAGAATGCAAGCTGCTGCAGATCGAGCGGGGCGAGCCGTGCCTGTTGATCCGCCGTCGCACCTGGTCGGGGCGCCAGCCGGTCACCGCTGCGCGCCTGATCCACCCCGGTTCCCGTCACCGTCTGGAAGGACGATTCAGCAAATGACCCAGTTGCAGCTGTTGCGTGCCCAGGACTACCCGCGCATGCCCTGGAAGAACGGTGGCGGTTTCACCGAAGAGATCACCCGCGACGCAGGCGACAGCCTGGAGGGTTTCGGCTGGCGCCTGTCGATCGCCGATATCGAGGAGTCCGGTGGTTTTTCCAGCTTCACCGGGTACCAGCGGATCATCACCGTATTGCAGGGCGATGGCATGCGCCTGCTGGTCGATGGCCAGGCCAGCCGGCCGTTGCTGCCGTTCGATGCGTTCGCCTTCAGTGGCGAAAGCCAGGTGAGCTGCAAGCTGTTGGGCGGGGCGATTCGCGATTTCAACCTGATTTATGCGCCGCAGCGGTATCGGGCACGGTTGCAGTGGTTCGATGGCAGTAGCCGGCTCTTCAGCTCGGCGTCGACGCTGTTGCTGTTTGCCGCCAGCACTCATGTCGAGGTGGGGTTGGCTGGGGAGGAGACGCAGCAGCTTGGGCGCTATGACTGTCTGCGGATCGATGGCAATGAAGGGTTGCTGGAAATGGATGTACAGGGGCGGTTCTGCCTGATCGAGCTGATTTCACACTGATCTGTCATCGCTGAAAGGGGGCTGCTATGCAGCCCATCGCTGGCAAGCCAGCTCCCACATGGGCCAAGTGAACCCTGTGGGAGCTGGCTTGCCAGCGATGGGGCGCGTAGCGGCCCCTTTTTTGTTTTTCATCCGAGGAATGGTCACTCTTTTTTGGTTGCCTATGCTTGTACATACAAGTAAAGGTGTGTTTGTATAGTCACCACGACACACACATGCCGTCGGACGACCGCAGAGGACATCCCCGTGACTGACAACAACAAGTACCGTGACGTAGAAATCCGTGCCCCGCGTGGCAACAAGCTGACCGCCAAGAGCTGGCTGACCGAAGCTCCGCTGCGCATGCTGATGAACAACCTCGACCCACAGGTCGCCGAAAACCCGAAGGAGCTGGTGGTATACGGTGGCATCGGCCGCGCCGCGCGCAACTGGGAGTGCTACGACAAGATCGTCGAGACCCTGACCCGCCTGGAAGACGACGAAACCCTGCTGGTGCAGTCGGGCAAGCCGGTCGGCGTGTTCAAGACCCACAGCAACGCCCCGCGCGTGCTGATCGCCAACTCCAACCTGGTGCCGCACTGGGCCAACTGGGAACACTTCAACGAACTGGATGCCAAGGGCCTGGCCATGTACGGTCAGATGACCGCCGGCAGCTGGATCTACATCGGCAGCCAGGGCATCGTCCAGGGCACCTACGAAACCTTCGTCGAAGCCGGCCGCCAGCACTACAACGGCAGCCTCAAGGGCAAGTGGGTACTGACCGCGGGCCTGGGCGGCATGGGCGGCGCCCAGCCTCTGGCGGCAACACTTGCCGGCGCCTGCTCGCTGAACATCGAGTGCCAGCAGAGCCGCATCGACTTCCGCCTCGAGACCCGCTACGTCGACGAGCAGGCCACTGACCTGGACGACGCCCTGGCGCGCATCGCCAAGTACACCGCCGAAGGCAAGGCCATCTCCATCGCCCTGCACGGCAACGCCGCCGAAATCCTGCCAGAGCTGGTCAAGCGTGGCGTGCGCCCGGACATGGTCACCGACCAGACCAGCGCCCACGACCCGCTCAACGGCTACCTGCCGGCTGGCTGGACCTGGGAACAGTATCGCGACCGCGCGGTGACCGACCCGGCAGGCGTGGTCAAGGCCGCGAAACAGTCGATGGCCGTACATGTACAAGCCATGCTCGACTTCCAGAAGCAGGGCATCCCGACCTTCGACTACGGCAACAACATCCGCCAGATGGCCAAGGAAGAGGGCGTGGCCAACGCCTTCGACTTCCCGGGCTTCGTCCCGGCGTACATCCGCCCGCTGTTCTGCCGCGGTGTCGGCCCGTTCCGCTGGGCTGCGCTGTCCGGTGACGCCGAGGACATCTACAAGACCGACGCCAAGGTCAAGGAACTGATCCCCGACGACGCCCACCTGCACCGCTGGCTGGACATGGCCCGCGAGCGCATCAGCTTCCAGGGCCTGCCGGCGCGTATCTGCTGGGTTGGCCTGGGCCTGCGCGCCAAGCTGGGCCTGGCCTTCAACGAAATGGTCCGCAGCGGCGAACTGTCGGCGCCGGTCGTCATCGGCCGCGACCACCTGGACTCGGGCTCGGTATCCAGCCCCAACCGTGAAACCGAAGCCATGCGCGACGGCTCCGACGCGGTCTCCGACTGGCCGCTGCTCAACGCCCTGCTCAATACCGCAGGCGGCGCCACCTGGGTCTCGCTGCACCACGGCGGCGGCGTGGGCATGGGCTTCTCCCAGCATTCGGGCATGGTCATCGTCTGCGACGGTACCGATGAAGCCGCCGAGCGTATCGCCCGCGTACTGACCAACGACCCGGGCACCGGCGTGATGCGCCACGCCGACGCGGGCTACCAGATCGCCATCGACTGCGCCAAGGAGCAGGGCCTGGACCTGCCGATGATCACCGGCTGATCGCCGCGCTTTGGATCGCACCCTTCACGGGTGATACTGAACAACAAGAAGGGGGCCATGGCCCCCGCGATTGGAGTAGCGAAGTGACCGAATTGACCCTCAAGCCCGGCACCCTGACCCTGGCCCAACTGCGCGCCATCCACGCCGCGCCCGTGCGCCTGCAGCTCGATGCCAGCGCCGCGCCTGCCATCGACGCCAGCGTCGCCTGCGTCGAGCAGATCATCGCCGAAGACCGTACCGCCTATGGCATCAACACCGGTTTCGGCCTGCTGGCCTCGACCCGCATCGCCAGCCACGATCTGGAAAACCTGCAGCGCTCGCTGGTGCTGTCGCATGCCGCCGGTATCGGCGCGCCACTGGACGACGACCTGGTACGCCTGATCATGGTGCTCAAGATCAACAGCCTGAGCCGTGGTTTCTCCGGTATCCGCCGCAAAGTCATCGATGCGCTGATCGGCCTGGTCAACGCCGAAGTCTACCCACACATCCCGCTGAAAGGTTCGGTCGGCGCCTCCGGCGACCTGGCGCCGCTGGCGCACATGTCGCTGGTGCTGCTGGGCGAGGGCAAGGCCCGCTACAAGGGCCAGTGGTTGCCGGCCTCTGAAGCCCTGGCCGTCGCTGGCCTGGAGCCGCTGACGCTGGCCGCGAAAGAAGGCCTGGCCTTGCTCAACGGTACCCAGGCGTCCACCGCCTACGCCCTGCGTGGCCTGTTCCAGGCCGAAGACCTGTACGCCGCGGCCATCGCCTGTGGCGGCCTGAGCGTCGAGGCGGCGCTGGGTTCGCGCTCGCCGTTCGATGCGCGCATCCATGAAGTGCGCGGTCAGCGTGGCCAGATCGATACCGCCGCCTGCTTCCGCGACCTGCTGGGCGATTCCAGCGAAGTCTCGCTGTCGCACAAAAACTGCGACAAGGTCCAGGACCCGTACTCGCTGCGCTGCCAGCCGCAAGTCATGGGTGCCTGCCTGACCCAGATCCGCCAGGCTGCCGAAGTGCTGGGCATCGAAGCCAACGCTGTGTCGGACAACCCGCTGGTGTTCGCCGCCGAGGGTGACGTGATCTCCGGTGGTAACTTCCACGCCGAGCCGGTGGCCATGGCCGCCGACAACCTGGCCCTGGCCATTGCCGAGATCGGCTCGCTGAGCGAGCGCCGCATCTCGCTGATGATGGACAAACACATGTCCCAGCTGCCGCCGTTCCTGGTGGAAAACGGTGGTGTGAACTCCGGCTTCATGATCGCCCAGGTCACCGCAGCCGCCCTGGCCAGCGAGAACAAGGCACTGTCGCACCCGCACAGCGTCGACAGCCTGCCGACCTCCGCCAACCAGGAAGACCATGTCTCGATGGCCCCGGCCGCCGGCAAGCGCCTGTGGGAGATGGCCGAGAACACCCGTGGCGTGCTGGCCATCGAATGGTTGGGCGCCTGCCAGGGTCTGGACCTGCGCAAGGGGCTGAAGACCTCCGCCAAGCTGGAACAGGCGCGCCAGGCGCTGCGTCGCGAAGTGCCGCACTATGACCGCGACCGCTTCTTCTCGCCGGATATCGAGGCGGCTGCCGCGTTGCTGGCCAAAGGCACGCTGACCGGGCTGCTGCCGGTTGGCGTCCTGCCAAGCCTGTAACGCCCTCGGGGCCGCTTTGCGGCCCATCGCCGGCAAGCCGGCTCCCACAACTGCTTGTGTGGGAGCCGGCTTGCCGGCGATTGGGCTGCGCAGCAGACCCCATCCCGATATCACGACCAGAACAACAATAAGGACGTGACATGCAACAAGCTCAAGGTCTCAAGCGCGGGCTATCGGCCCGGCACATCCGTTTCATGGCGCTCGGTTCGGCAATCGGTACCGGGCTTTTCTACGGTTCGGCCTCGGCCATCCAGATGGCCGGCCCGGCCGTGCTGCTGGCCTACCTGATCGGCGGCGCCGCAGTATTCATGGTCATGCGCGCCCTCGGCGAAATGGCCGTGCACAATCCGGTGTCCGGCTCCTTCGGCCACTACGCCAGCACCTACCTCGGCCCCATGGCCGGCTTCATCCTCGGCTGGACCTACGCCTTCGAGATGGTCATCGTCGCCATCGCCGACGTCACGGCCTTCGGGATCTACATGGGCTTCTGGTTCCCCGAAGTGGCACGCTGGATCTGGGTACTCGGTATCGTCTTCCTGATCGGCGGCCTGAACCTGTGCAACGTACGGGTGTTCGGCGAGATGGAGTTCTGGCTGTCGCTGCTCAAGGTCGGCGCCATCGTCGCGATGATCCTCGCAGGTCTCGGCATCATGGCCTTCGGTTTCAGCCAGGTGGGCACCGGGCAGGCTGTCGGGGTGAGCAACCTGTTCGAACATGGCGGCTTCATGCCCAATGGCGTCAGCGGCCTGATCGCTTCGTTCGCGGTGGTGATGTTCGCCTTTGGCGGCATCGAGATCATCGGCGTCACCGCAGGTGAAGCGAAAGACCCGCAACGCGTGATCCCGAAAGCGATCAACGCCGTGCCGCTGCGCATCCTGCTGTTCTACGTGCTGACCCTGTTCGTGCTGATGTGCCTGTACCCCTGGCCGCAGATCGGCAGCCAGGGTAGCCCGTTCGTGCAGATCTTCAGCAACCTGGGGATTGGCTCGGCAGCGGCGGTGCTGAACATCGTGGTGATTTCGGCAGCCATCTCTGCGATCAACAGCGACATCTTCGGCGCTGGCCGGATGATGTACGGCCTGTCCCAGCACGGCCAGGCGCCGCGTGGCTTTGGCAAGCTATCCAGGCACGGTGTGCCGTGGATGACCGTGGTGGTGATGGGGGCGGCGCTGCTGGTCGGCGTTCTGCTCAACTACCTGATCCCGGAGAACGTGTTCCTGCTGATCGCTTCGATCGCCACCTTCGCCACTGTGTGGGTGTGGCTGATGATCCTGGTCACCCAGGTTGCCATGCGCCGCAGCATGAGCCGCGAGGAAGTCGCCCAGCTCAAGTTCCCAGTACCCTTCTGGCCCTATGGCCCGGCCCTGGCCATTGCCTTCATGGTGTTCATCTTCGGTGTGCTCGGCTACTTCCCCGACACCCAGGCGGCATTGATCGTCGGGGTGATCTGGGTGGTGTTCCTGGTGGCCTCCTACCTGCTGTGGTGCAAACCACGCGCCGGTGGTGGCGAGCCGGTCCGGGAATCTGCCGAGCTGCAACGCTGAATTAGAAAGGAGATCCTGATGAGAACCCTCTGGCAGCACTGCCACGCCGCGACCATGACCGAAGGCCGTTACTCGGTCATCGAGGACGCGGCGATCATCACTAGCGCGGGCCTGATCGAGTGGATCGGGGCCCGCGATGAGGTGCCGCCGGTCGCGGCCGACCGCGTCGTCGACCTGGGCGGCGCCTGGGTCACCCCCGGGCTGATCGACTGCCACACCCACGCCGTGTTCGGTGGCAATCGCAGCGGCGAGTTCGAGCAGCGCCTGGAGGGCGTCAGCTATGCCGAGATCGCCGCCCAGGGCGGCGGTATCGCCAGCACCGTGCGGGCTACCCGTGCCGCCAGCGAGGACGAACTGCTGGTGAGTGCCCGTCAGCGCGTCCAGGCGCTGATGCGCGACGGCGTGACCACGATCGAGATCAAGTCCGGCTACGGCCTGGACCTCGAGAGCGAGCGCAAGATGCTGCGTGTTGCCCGGCGCCTGGGCGAGGAGCTGCCCGTGACCGTGCGCAGCACCTGCCTGGCGGCCCATGCCCTGCCGCCGGAATACGCGGGGCGGGCCGACGATTACATCGCACACATCTGCGATGTCATGCTCCCGGCATTGGCTGCCGAGGGCCTGGTGGACGCGGTGGATGCGTTCTGTGAGCACCTGGCGTTCTCCCCTGCCCAGGTCGAGCGGGTATTCATCAAGGCTCGTGAGTTGGGGTTGCCGGTGAAACTGCACGCCGAGCAACTGTCGTCGTTGCACGGTTCGAGCCTGGCGGCGCGTTATCACGCGCTGTCGGCCGATCACCTGGAGTTCATGACCGAGGAAGATGCCATCGCCATGGCCGAGGCTGGTACGGTGGCAGTGCTGCTGCCGGGGGCGTTCTACTTCCTGCGCGAAACCCAGTTGCCGCCAATGGATGCTTTGCGCCGGCACGGCGTGAAGATCGCCCTGGCCAGCGACCTCAACCCCGGCACCTCGCCGGGGCTGTCACTGCGCCTGATGCTGAACATGGGCTGCACCTGTTTTCGCATGACCCCCGAGGAAGCCCTGGCGGGTGTCACCGTGCACGCCGCCACCGCCCTGGGCCTGGGCGACAGCCATGGTTCGCTGGAAGAGGGCAAGGTCGCGGACTTCATCGCCTGGCAGATCGAACGCCCCGCCGACCTCAGCTACTGGCTCGGCGGTGACTTGCCCAAGCGCGTGGTGCGCCTGGGTCATGAGATAACCCACTGAGCGAGGCGACATGGACAAAGTATTGAGTTTCCACCAGGGCCGCCTGCCGCTGTTGATCAGCATGCCCCATGCCGGGCTTGGCCTGACCGACGCCGTGCGCGACGGGCTGGTCGAGCCGGCGCGCAGCCTGCCCGACACCGATTGGCACATCCCGCGGTTGTACGACTTTGCCCGCGAGCTGGGTGCCAGCGTGGTAGCGGCGGAGTACTCGCGGTTCGTCATCGACCTGAACCGGCCGGATGACGACAAGCCGCTGTATGCCGGCGCTACCACCGGGTTGTATCCGGCGACGCTGTTCGAGGGGGAACCGTTGTTCAAGGAAGGCAAGGCGCCCAGCCCTGAGCAGCGGGCCGTGTACCTGGAGCAGATCTGGCGGCCGTACCACGACACGATTCGTCGCGAGCTGGCGCGGATGCGTGAAGAGTTTGGCTATGCGTTGCTGTGGGATGCCCACTCGATCCGGTCGGTGATTCCGCATCTGTTTGATGGGAAGTTGCCGGATTTCAATCTCGGCACGTTCAATGGCGCCAGTTGCGATCCGGTATTGGCTGAGCGGCTGCAGGGTGTTTGCGCCGAGTTCCCCGCTTACAGCCATGTGCTCAACGGGCGTTTCAAGGGTGGGCATATCACCCGCCATTATGGGGATCCGGCCGAGCATATCCATGCGGTGCAGCTGGAACTGGGGCAGTGCACCTACATGAATGAAGTGGAGCCGTTCGGTTATCGCGATGATCTGGCGCGGCCGACGCAGGTGGTGTTGCGGCGGTTGCTGGAGACGGTGCTGACGTGGGGCGAGGAGCGCTATCAGGGTGGTTCGCGGGGGTAGAGCGTTCGACCGTGTCACGGCCGGCAGGTGTTCGCCACGACCCTTTTGGCGCTCGATCTTGAGGGCGCTGAAGAGCCCGTGTCGGGCACCTGTCAGCCCTGATGCAATCTCGAACCATGCCCTCCCGGGCATCACGCTTCACCCTTGCCCCCATCGCCAGCAACTCCAAAACCCCGACGATTCACACGGACACATGCTCTGCGCGCAATTCAGGTTTATGATGCCCAACGGCAGATTAAATCCTCACACGGAGTGCGCGATGCAGACCCTCTACCCGCAGATCAAACCCTACGCCCGGCACGATCTGGCCGTGGAAGCGCCGCATGTGCTGTACGTCGATGAAAGCGGCTCGCCCGAAGGTCTGCCCGTGGTGTTCATCCACGGCGGCCCAGGCGCTGGTTGCGACGCCCAGAGCCGTTGCTACTTCGACCCCAATCTCTACCGCATCATCACCTTCGACCAGCGCGGCTGTGGTCGCTCCACGCCCCACGCGAGCCTGGAGAACAACACCACCTGGCATCTGGTCGAGGATCTGGAGCGCATCCGTGAGCACCTCGGCATCGACAAATGGGTACTGTTCGGCGGCTCCTGGGGCTCCACCCTGGCCCTGGCCTATGCCCAGACTCACCCCGAGCGCGTGCATGGGCTGATCCTGCGCGGGATCTTCCTGTGCCGCCCGCAGGAAATCAGCTGGTTCTACCAGGAGGGCGCAAGCCGCCTGTTCCCCGATTACTGGCAGGACTACATCGCACCGATTCCACCGGAAGAGCGTGGCGACCTGGTCAAGGCTTTCCACAAGCGCCTGACCGGCAACGACCAGATCGCCCAGATGCATGCGGCCAAGGCCTGGTCCACCTGGGAAGGCCGTACCGCCACCTTGCGGCCGAACCCGTTGGTGGTCGACCGCTTCTCCGAACCCCAGCGCGCCCTGTCCATCGCCCGCATCGAATGCCATTACTTCACCAACAACGCGTTCCTCGAGCAGGATCAGCTGATCCGCGACATGCCGAAGATCGCCCATCTGCCGGCGGTGATCGTGCATGGCCGCTACGATGTGATCTGCCCGCTGGACAACGCCTGGGAACTGCACCAGGCCTGGCCGAACAGTGAGTTGAAGGTGATCCGCGACGCCGGCCACGCCGCCTCCGAGCCGGGTATCACCGACGCTCTGGTACGCGCGGCCGACCAGATGGCGCGACGCCTGCTCGACCTGCCCCTGGAAGAGGCATGAAAGGGCTGATCCAGCGTGTGCGTGGCGCACGGGTGGAGGTGGCGGGGGAGACCGTCGGGGCCATCGACCAAGGGCTGCTGGCGCTGGTGGCGGTCGAGCCTGGCGATTCGCCCGAGCATGCCGACAAACTGCTGCATAAACTGCTGAACTACCGAGTGTTCAGCGACGAGCAGGGCAAGATGAACCGCTCGCTCAAGGATGTCGGTGGCGGCCTGTTGCTGGTGTCGCAGTTCACCCTGGCCGCCGACACCCGCAACGGCATGCGCCCGAGCTTCTCGACGGCTGCGCCACCGGCCCTTGGCGCTGCGCTTTTCGACTATCTTTTGAATCAGGCACAAGGTCAGCACCGGCAGGTGGCCAGTGGTCGCTTCGGCGCTGACATGCAGGTGCATCTGGTCAATGATGGCCCGGTAACATTTATGTTACAAATATGAGGTCAAAAAACCCTTTGTTTGGCGAAAACAAGGGGTTTTGTACGATAAATAGTTTGTTCAGCCTGATGCGTTGTAACGCGACCTGCTGGATAATCGCGCGCTGCATGAACCTGCGTTCGCAGGTTCGTTTCACTTTGACTCGAGCATTGTCAGGATCCGTTTGGGGAATCATTACGCCCTCACGGGGTCCGAACAGTGCTCGCCAACCCGGCATTTGTCGCTGGCCGTTGGTTTCATGATCTGTTTTCGGCGAGGATTGCTCGTGATTGTAAGCCCCTGTATTGCACCTAGAATCCCCGGTATCCGGCTGCGCAAGGCCCTGTTGGCCGGCGTGGCGCTGGTCGGCCTGATGAGCGCGGGCCAGCTGTGGGCATTCAATCTGGACGATGTTGCAGCCAAGGCAAAGGATCTGGCCGGTCAGAAGTTCGAGGCACCGAAGAGCAACCTGCCACCGGTGTTCCGCGACATGAAGTACGCCGACTACCAGAAGATCCGCTTCCTGCAGGAAAAGGCCGAGTGGGCCAAGGACAAGACGCCGTTCAAGCTGTCCTTCTATCACCAGGGCATGCACTTCGACACGCCGGTGACCATCAACGAGATCACCGCCAACAAGGTCAAGGAAATCAAGTACGACCCGAGCCGCTTCGAGTTCGGTGACGTGCCCCATGACGCGGATGCCACCAAGAACCTCGGCTATGCCGGCTTCCGTGTGCTCTACCCGATCAACAAGGCCGACAAGCAGGACGAGATCATGACCCTGCTTGGCGCCAGCTACTTCCGCGTGGTCGGCAAAGGCCACCGCTATGGCCTGTCGGCCCGCGGCCTGGCAATCGATACCGCACTGCCGTCGGGCGAGGAATTCCCGCGTTTCCGCGAATTCTGGATCGAGAAGCCCAAGCCGAAAGACAAGCACCTGGTGATCTACGCACTGCTTGACTCGCCGCGCTCCACCGGTGCCTACAAGCTGACCCTGCGCCCTGGCGAGGACACCCTGGTCGACGTCAAGTCGCGCGTCTACCTGCGTGAAAACGTCAGCCGTCTGGGCATCGCCCCGCTGACCAGCATGTACCTGTTCGGCCCCAACCAGCCGTCGAAGGTCATGAACTACCGCCCGGCCCTGCATGATTCCGAAGGCCTGGCTATCCATGCCGCCAACGGCGAGTGGCTGTGGCGCCCGCTGAACAACCCGAAACACCTGGCCGTGAGCAACTTCAGCGTCGAGAACCCGCGTGGTTTCGGCCTGCTGCAGCGCCAGCGCGCCTTCAGCGACTATGAGGACCTCGACGACGAGTACGAAAAGCGTCCGAGCGCCTGGATCGAGCCGAAGGGTGATTGGGGCAAGGGCACTGTCGACCTGGTCGAGATTCCGACCGCCGACGAAACCAACGACAACATCGTGGCCTTCTGGAGCCCGGAAAAACTGCCTGAGCCAGGCAAGCCGTTCGAATACGACTACCGCCTGCGCTGGACCATCAAGGAAGACCAGCTGCACTCGCAGGAACTGGGCTGGGTCAAGCAGACCCTGCGCTCCGCCGGTGACGTCAAGCAGTCCAACCTGATCCGTCAGACCGACGGCAGTGTTGCCCTGCTGGTCGATTTCATCGGCCCGAACCTTGCGACGTTGCCGGCGGACACCGCCGTGCGCAGCCAGGTCAGCGTCGGCGACAACGCCGAAGTGGTCGAGAACAATCTGCGTTACAACCCGGAAACCAAAGGCTGGCGCCTGACCCTGCGCCTGAAGGTGCAGGATCCGAAGAAATCCACCGAGATGCGTGCCGCGCTGCTGCGTGACGTGCCGGTCGAGCAACCGAAGCCCGCCAAGGAAACCAAGCAGGACAAGGCCGCGGCCAAGCACGCCCACGCCAAGGCTGAGAAAGCCAAGGCCGAGCAGGCTGCCGAGCAACCCGCCGCCGACGCGGCATCCACCAACGGGGCCCCGGCCACCACCGAGAAGGTGCTGACCGAGACCTGGAGCTATCAGTTGCCTGCCGATGAGTAACTCAAGCGCAAGGCCGGAATCGCTTGGCGAATACCTGGCCCACCTCCCCCTGAGCGACGAGCAACGCGCGGAACTCGCCCGTTGCACCTCGTTCAGCGAGCTGCACCAACGCCTGGCGGCCAACCCGGCCGCCGCCACCGCCGAGGCCGTCCAGGCTTCGGTGGGGGCCCGTCTTACCGTAGGCAGCGCCGCCGAACTGGAAGAGGCCGAGATGCTCGGCGTCGATGGCAGCGGCCGCCTGTGCCTGAAGATCGCCCCACCGATCAAACGCACCAAGGTCGTGCCCGAGCCGTGGCGCACCAACGTGCTGATCCGCATGTGGCGGCGCATGACCGGTCGCACCAACGCCCCGCAGCCGCCCAAGCGCGAGCTGCCCCCGGCACGCTGGCGCACGGTCGGCTCGATCCGCCGCTACATCCTGCTGACCTTGATGATTGGCCAGACCATTGTCGCCGGCTGGTACATGAAGGGCATCCTGCCGTACCAGGGCTGGTCGTTCGTCGACCTCGACGAAGTCATCCACCAGCCACTGTGGGACACCGTGGTGCAGGTGTGGCCGTATGCGCTGCAGACGTCCATCCTGATCCTCTTCGGCATCCTGTTCTGCTGGGTATCGGCGGGCTTCTGGACCGCGCTGATGGGCTTCCTCGAGCTGCTCACCGGGCGTGACAAGTACAAGATTTCCGGCAGCAGCGCCGGCAACGAGCCGATTCCCGCCGAGGCGCGTACCGCGCTGGTGATGCCGATCTGCAACGAAGACGTGCCACGGGTGTTCGCGGGCCTGCGCGCCACCTTCGAGTCGGTGGCTGCCAGCGGCAACCTCGACCGCTTCGACTTCTTCGTGCTCAGCGATACCAACGACACCGATATCGCCGTGGCCGAACAACAGGCCTGGCTCGACGTGTGTCGCGAGACCAAGGGCTTCGGCCGCATCTTCTACCGTCGTCGCCGGCGCCGGGTGAAGCGCAAGAGCGGCAACCTCGACGACTTTTGCCGCCGCTGGGGCGGCGATTACAAGTACATGGTCGTGCTCGACGCCGACAGCGTCATGAGCGGCGAGTGCCTGAGCAGCCTGGTGCGTCTGATGGAGGCCAACCCGGACGCCGGCATTATCCAGACCGGGCCAAAAGCTTCGGGCATGGATACCCTTTATGCGCGCATGCAGCAGTTCGCTACCCGCGTATACGGCCCGCTGTTCACCGCCGGCCTGCACTTCTGGCAGTTGGGGGAGTCGCACTACTGGGGCCACAACGCGATCATCCGCATGAAGCCATTCATCGAGCACTGCGCCCTGGCGCCGTTGCCGGGCAAGGGCGCGTTTGCGGGTGCGATCCTTTCCCACGACTTCGTCGAAGCCGCACTGATGCGCCGGGCCGGTTGGGGCGTGTGGATCGCCTACGACCTGCCGGGCAGCTACGAAGAACTGCCGCCGAACCTGCTCGACGAGCTCAAGCGCGATCGTCGCTGGTGCCACGGCAACCTGATGAACTTCCGCCTGTTTTTGGTCAAGGGCATGCACCCGGTGCACCGCGCTGTGTTCCTCACCGGCGTGATGTCGTACCTGTCGGCGCCGTTGTGGTTCCTGTTCCTGGTGCTGTCGACCGCGCTTCTGGCGACCAACACGCTGATGGAGCCGCAATACTTCATCGAACCGTTCCAGCTCTACCCGCTGTGGCCGCAATGGCACCCGGAAAAAGCCATCGCGCTGTTCTCCACCACCATCGTGCTGCTGTTCCTGCCCAAGCTGCTCAGCGTCATCCTGATCTGGGCCAAGGGCGCCACCGAGTTTGGCGGGCGCATCAAGGTCACCTTGTCGATGCTGATGGAGATGCTGTTCTCCATGCTGCTGGCGCCGGTGCGGATGATCTTCCACACCCGCTTCGTGCTGGCCGCGTTCCTCGGCTGGGCCGCGACCTGGAACTCGCCGCAGCGTGACGACGACTCGACTCCGTGGAGCGAGGCGGTACGTCGCCATGGTCCGCAGACCCTGCTGGGCATCGCCTGGGCCGGCCTGGTGGCCTGGTTGAACCCGAGCTTCCTGTGGTGGCTGGCGCCGATCGTCGGCTCGCTGGTGCTGTCGATCCCGGTTTCGGTGATCTCCAGCCGCACCCGCCTGGGCCTGGCGGCCAAGGACGAGAAGCTGTTCCTCATCCCCGAGGAGTACGCTACGCCGCAGGAGCTGCTGGCCACCGACCAGTACACCCACGAGAACCGCTGGCATGCCCTGCACGACGGCTTCGTGCGGGCCGTGGTCGACCCACGCCAGAACGCCCTGGCCTGCGCCATGGCCACGGCGCGTCACGGCCAGGCGGCGCCGATCGAGGCGCTGCGCGTTGAGCGTGTGGCCAAGGCGCTGGAAGTGGGGCCACAGGGCCTGGACCTGAACACCCGCCTGGCGCTGCTCAGCGACCCGGTGGCGCTGTCGCGCCTGCACGAGCAGGTATGGGCTGGGCACAACACGGCGTGGATCGATGTATGGCGCGCGTCCATCGCCAACGACCCGCACTCGCCGCTGCTGCCGCTGCATCCGGAGCACGTGGTCCAGCCAGCACTGGCTTGACTCCGTCGCACCGATAATCGCGGGGCAAGTCGGGTCGCCGCCAAGCCCCGCCCCCCCCCGGTGAAACGGGGGGGGGGGGGGGGGGGGGGCGGGCCGCCATGGCCCCCCCGTGTTTTTTGCCCCACGCGTGTTGGGC